>JALFLM010000015.1 GCA_022774705.1 Lachnospiraceae bacterium
ATATAGAACAAATAAAACTATCATTGGTACTATCCCGCAGTTTGCAGGGTAGTTGTTTGTTCGGTTGAGAAAGCCGGATGAGATCAGGTATGAAGGGAGCAGTTATTATGGCAAAGAGAGATTATTATGACGTTCTTGGAATCCAGAAAAATGCGGATGAAAAAGAGATTAAGCGTGCGTACCGGAAGCTTGCGAAAAAGTATCATCCCGATACGAATGCCGGCAATAAACAGGCGGAAGAGAGATTTCAGGAAATTACGGAGGCTTACAATGTGCTGAGCGATTCTGAGAAAAGGAAACTGTACGATCAGTACGGTTTTGCGGCCTTCGATGAGAATATGGGCGCCGGAGGCGCTTACGGTTATGGCGGTTCCGGTGCCGGAGGAGGTTGGAGTCAGAGAGGATTTCATTCCGGAAACGGCGGACAGTATACGGAATTTCATTTTGAAGGCCAGGATATGGATGACATATTCGGCAATATTTTCGGCGATATGTTCGGCGGCGGCTCCGGGCGGAGAAGCGGGTATGGATTCGGAAGAAACGCCGGAGGTGCACAGGGCGGCAGCGCGTACGGCGGCGGTGCATATGGAAGCAGTACGTATGATGGCAGTCCGTTCAGAGGCAGTTTTCAGGGAAAAGGCAGGGATGTGGAATCGGAGCTTACCATTTCTTTTGAGGAAGCTGCTTTTGGCTGTACGAAACGGCTTTCCTTCGAAGGAGGCCGGAATCAGTCGCTGGAGGTCCGGATTCCGGCAGGAATTGATGAAGGGCAGAGCGTGCGCCTGAAAGGTAAAGGCTATCCGGGAACCGGAAAAATTCCGGCGGGCGATCTGCTTCTGAAGGTTCATATTGCGGCAAAACCGGGTTACGAAAGAAAAGGCATGGATGTCTATACAACGGAAAACATCCCGTATACAACGGCGGTGCTTGGCGGTGAAGCTGTTTTTCACACGCTCTACGGTCCGGTGAAATGCAGAATCCCCGCAGGGTCTCAGTCAGGAAGCAAGATCCGTCTGAGACAGAAGGGCATTGTGTCCATGCGGGATTCCTCGGTTCACGGCGATGCCTATGTAACGATACAGATTGCAGTGCCCAAAAACATTACACCGCAGGAGAAGAAAATACTTCAGGAGCTGCAGGAACTGCAGGATGTGAAACACAGAGCAGCCGGATGATCAGAGCAGGAATAAAAACAGAAAATGACTTTTTCAGCAGCTTCTTCAATGGAAACAGCACAGTTGCAGTCATAGCAGCCGTGGGGTTGTTGCCTGACCCCATGGCTGCTATCATTTTCTCCCAAAACCTTTCACCTGCTGTAAGTGTTATTCTGCGTCAAAGGATGTTATGATAATCGTGTAAAGAAAATTGTAAACTATCATGACACATTACAGGAGGTATAAAGGATGGAGAATATTCTTGAAATTGAATCTCTGAGAAAATATTACGGTAAACCGCAGAATCAGACAAAGGCGCTGGACGGGATTTCCTTTCAGGTGATGCCCGGGGAGTTTCTGGGTATTATGGGCAGCAGCGGTTCCGGTAAATCGACGTTGTTAAACTGCATCGCCACGGTGATCCGGCCCACCAGCGGCAATATCATCATGCAGGGAACCCGGGTGCAGAAGCTGCGGGGCGGCAGACTGGCGGAGTACCGTGGAAAGAAGATCGGTTATCTGTTTCAGAATTTTGAGCTGCTGGACAATCTGACTGCAAGGGAGAATATTTTGCTGCCTCTTTCTCTGCACGATGTGCCGGAGGCGGAGAGCAGAGAGCGTCTGGGGCAGCTGGCAGAGTATCTGGAAATTACAGATGTCTTTGATAAATTCCCGGCTCAGATGTCGGGCGGACAGAAGCAGAGGGTAGCTGCGGCCAGATCCCTGATTCTGAAGCCGGAGATTATTCTGGCGGATGAGCCGACGGGCGCGCTGGACTCCCGAAATGCAAGAACCCTGATGGAGAAGCTGTCCGGGCTGAACAGAGAGGAGAATGCAACGATTCTGATGGTAACTCACGATTCCAATGCGGCAAGCTATTGCAAACGGATCCTGTTTATTCAGGATGGTGTCATTTTTCATGAGCTGCGGAGAAATTTACCCGAGGAATCCCGGCAGGAATTTTACGGGCGGATCCTCAATGTGATGGCTCAGCTGGGAGGTGGCAGTGCAAATGTTCTTTAAACTGGTATTAAGAAACGGCAGTCGGAGCAGAAAGGAAAACGGGCTTTTCTTCGCGTCGCTGCTGGTATCCATCGTGGCTTTTTACATTATTTTATCCCTGTCCCATCAGGACGTGATGCTTTTCCTGAAAAAGATGGAGAGCGATGCGGTTGACAAGCTGCTGCTTGTGATTCCGGCATTTTACGGACTGACGCTGTGTATTCTGTTTTTCCTGATTTATTATGCCAGCAAATTTCAGCTGGAACGGCGCCGGCATGAATTTGGTGTGTATCTGATGATGGGAATGTGCCGGTCCCGGCTGTTTGGCATGCTGCTGGCGGAGGATCTGAGCACCAGTCTGGCGGCTTTGCTGATCGGTCTTCCCGTGGCAGTACTTCTCTCTGAGATGATCAGCCTGATTACAGCCAGAGTGGTGGGGCTGGGTATTATCGGTCATCAGGTTTCCTTTTCTTTTCAGGCGGTTTTGTGGACGGCAGGGGGATTTTTACTGATTAAACTGGCGGCGTTTCTGGTTCTGAGCGGCAGAATCGCCCGGCAGGAAATCGGCTCTCTGCTGGTGGACACGCCGGAAGGGACGAAACGGCAGCTGCCCGCAGCAGTCTATGCGCTGGCGTTTTCTGCCGGAGTCCTGTGTCTGGGAAATGCCTATTACAGAGCGATTACGGGCATTGCATGGATCAGCATCAAAAAGATGGCGTTTACTCTGACTCTGGGTGTTGCGGGTACACTGCTTCTCTTTTTCGGACTTCGGTTTGTCATGAATCTGTTTGCCGGCAGTGGGAAGATGCATGGAAAGCTTTCCGTTTTCAATTTCCGCCAGATTCAGGAAACAGTGATCCGCCGCTCCAGTACACTGGCAGTCAGCTCCCTTCTGATTCTGGCAGCGCTGTGCTGTTTCGGAGCCGGTGCGGCTATTGCCTGTTATTACGGACAATCGGAGACTCGTGTGCTGGATTATACCTTTAAGGAAGACGAAAACAGCATTGATATCAGAGATGCTCTGATCCGGAACCATCTCGATTCCCGGTTTTCCCATCTGATTGAAATCAGACAGGGACATATCCGGACAACGGAGGATTACGATCATGCTCTGGAGATGGATTCTGTGATGGATGCGCTGGAACAGCTGCCTCAGTCGGAAGGCCGGGAGAATCTGAGGAATAACTTTGCCTATATGTCTTATCCTGCTCTGATTTCATTGAGCGGTTATAATGAATTATTATCAGCTGCAGGCCTTTCGTGCCTGGAACTGCAGAAAAATGAGGCTGCCGTCTATATGGACCAGGATATTGTAACGGATGAAATGACCGGGATTATGAATCAGGTTCTGGAAACGAAGCCCGCAGTACAGCTGGATGGACAGGATTTTTATCTGAAAGGAAGGGTACAGACCACATCCATTGTAACGGATCGTGCAATTACCCTGTCCTTCGCCCTGATTCTTACGGATGAGGTGTTTGACTGGTTTACGCAGGGAGATTACAGTGTGTATCTGAGCGGAATTCTCAATCCGTCGGTGACAGAGCACACCAGTCTGCTGAATGCCATTTCCCAGGTCAATGAGGAACTGGATGAGGCAGGAATCTCTTACGAAAGCTATCTGCAGAACATGGGGCGTCAGCTGTTTTATGTGGTGGCGGCCAGCTATATTACCATTTATCTGGCGGTAATTTTTCTGATTATTGCCAATACGATTATCGGTGTACAGTTCCTTATGGGACAGCAGAAGTCCGGGAAACGTTACCGTACACTGGTCCGGCTGGGAGCCACATATGAGACATTGTGCCGGTCGGCAGGAAAGCAGATCAACTGGTATTTCGGTATTCCCACAGCTGTGGCTGTCATCAGCAGTCTGTTCGGCGTCCGGGCACTGTTTACCGTTCTGCTCTCTTCAGATCTTCGGGGAAAGACTGCAGAGCTGTTGTGGATTTCTGCAGCTATGATTCTGCTTCTTGCTGTGATAGAATGGATTTATATGGCTGCGGTGAAGAAAAGCAGCAGCCGGTATCTGCTGACCCTGCTGGAACCGGAGAGGGAAGAGTAGATAAGAGGACCGGAAAGAGAAGCAGCGGTTGTGGAAGATTAGCGGGAAGAGCGGTGGAGCAGGCAGGAATAAAAACAGAGCGGAAAGGCAGGATTTTTATGAAACGGATTGCGGTTGTGGAGGATGAAAAACTGATGCGTGAGGAACTGGTGGAGTTGCTTGGCAAAAGCGGCTATGAAGCGGTGGAAATCTGTGATTTTTCGAATGTGGCGGGTCAGCTGATTACGCTTTCTCCCGATCTGGTGGTTCTGGATCTGAATCTTCCCGGCACCGGCGGCTTTCAGATCTGCCGTGATGTGAAGCAGAAAAGCTCCATACCGGTTCTGGTGCTCACTTCACGGGATCAGATGAAGGATGAACTTCACGCGCTGGATCTGGGGGCGGATGAATATCTGACAAAGCCCTGCAGACGGGAACGGCTTCTGGCCCGCATTTCCAACGTGCTGAAACGGTATGAGGGGCGCTCCAATCTTCTGGAGGGAGCTGATTTCCTGCTGGACCGGCAGACCTATACCCTTTATATCCACAACAGCTCCGTAATCCTGCCGAAAAATCAGGGAATGCTGCTGGAGATATTTCTGTCCCGCAGAGATGAGATTGTAAAAAAAGAAGATCTGTGCATGGTTCTGTGGGGAACAACGGAATTTATCGATGAAAATGCATTGCAGGTGAATCTGACCCGCCTCAAAAAGACCATGAGCCGCCTGAACATGCGTCAGAAAATCGTGCCGGTGCGTGGTGTGGGCTACCGGCTGGTGGAACAGGAGGCAGAGCATGAAGCATAACCGGGATTTTTTCATGCAGTATGCTCCCTGGCTGCTGCTTCTTCTGATCGTGGACGGGCTGGGGGCGCTGCTTCTGTGGCTGTCCGATGTCCGGGCATTTGCTGCACTGGTGACGGTGATTCTGCTGGCGTCGCTGATTCTGTTTGCGGCTGTTTTTCTGGTAACGGTTCGTCTGGAGAGGAAGAAGGAGCAGGCCTTTGCGGATTTTCTTGCGGATCCGGATCTGCGTCATGAGGAAGCACTGCTGAAGCTGACCGGCTGGGCGCAGGCGGCTTCCATCCGTCTTCTGGGAAATGTTCTGCGTGAAAAGCAGGAGGACTGTGACCGGATCAGGAACAGTCTGACTGATTATGAAGAATATGTGGAATCGTGGGCCCATGAGGCCAAAACACCGATTTCCCTGCTGACCTTTCTTCTGGATAATCACAGGGAGGAACTGTCGGAAAATACAGGTTTTAAACTGGATTTCATTCGCAACCGCATGCAGGAGATCATCGATCAGATGCTGTACTATGCCCGGGTGAAAGGGCCGCAGAAAGATTATCTGTTTGAACCGGTGAATCCGGGCGACTGTGTGTGGGAAGTGCTGGAGGATTACCGTCCCCTGCTGGAGGAAAAGGAATTTCAGGTTTTTGTAGACATCCCTGCATCTCTGAAAGAACGCTGTTACACGGACCGGAGGGGGCTCCGCTTTATTCTGAATCAGATCATCAGCAATTCCATCAAGTACAGTGGTTCGGAACCGGAAATCCATGTGGAATGGAGCTGCGGGAATCAGGAGTACGTTCTTCTTGTACAGGATAACGGCATTGGTGTTCGTCCGGGCGATCTTCCCTATATTTTCCAGAAAGGATTTACAGGAGACTCCGGCGGAGAACGGAAGAAAGCCACAGGTATGGGGCTTTATCTGGCCTCAGAACTGGCCCGTGACCTGAATCTGACTCTGGAAGCAGAGTCGGAATGGGGAAAAGGATTTGAGATGCGGATCCGTTTTCCGGTTGTGGAGCGGCTGTGAGAGAAATGAATATGATGGCAGCAGAACTGTTCTGCTGTCATTTTTTGCGTGTGCCCGAAGGGGGACACCTTTTTCGGTATACCATAAAATCATTGAAAAAAATGATATTTCCAACGTAATTTCGGTGTAATAAATGGGATTTACAACATATTTTCGTTGTAATTTTTGTATTATGAGGATATAATATGATTACCTGAATCTGGTCCGGAGGTGAAAGTATGTATCGTTTTGCAATGAAAAGTCTTTATAAATGGAAAGAAAGCAGATATCGTAAACCATTGATCATTGAAGGTGCACGTCAGGTAGGAAAGACGTGGCTGATGAAAGAATTCGGCAAAAAAGCTTATAAGGATATGATTTACATCAATTTTGATTCCAATTCCAGGATGGCAGAACTGTTTGCGTCAGACCTTAATACAGACCGTTTGATTATGGGATTGGAGATATACAGCGGGAAAAAAATTGATCCTGAGAATACTCTGATTGTATTTGATGAGGTTCAGGAAGTTCCAAGAGCACTTTCCAGCCTGAAGTATTTTTGTGAGGATGCTCCGCAGTATCATATTATGTGTGCCGGTTCGCTTCTGGGAATTGCACTTCACAGCGGGACATCATTTCCGGTGGGAAAAGTGGATTTTCTGAAGCTGTATCCGCTGTCCTATAAAGAATTTCTGATGGCTGTCGGTGGCGAACGGTTCGCTGAATTGTTGTCCGCACACGATTTTTCCATGATTACGGCTTTCAGGCAGACATATATTGATAATCTGAAATACTATTATTATGTCGGCGGTATGCCGGAAGCTGTTTTGCATTTTTCAGAAAACAGAGACTTTATTGAAGTGCGTGAGGTGCAGAAGAGGATTCTTACGGCCTATGAACAGGATTTCTCAAAATATGCTCCCAATGAGATTGTGCCAAGAATCCGTATGGTGTGGAACAGCATACCGTCTCAGCTGGCGAAGGAAAACAGAAAGTTTATTTACGGTCTGGTCCGGGAAGGCGGAAGGGCGAAGGATTTTGAAACAGCGATTATGTGGCTCTCCGACTGTGGTCTTGTTCATAAAGTCAGCTGACTGCGGTTCCTGCGAAATTGATTTTCTTATAGATAACGGAAATATGGTGATTCCTGTGGAAGTAAAAGCCGAGGTTAATCTGAAAGCCAAAAGTCTGAAAACATTTAAGGAAAAATATCAGCCGGTAATATCGGTGAGAACTGCCATGACGGATTATCGAAAAGATGACTGGCTGCTGAATCTGCCTTTGTATGCAATTGAAGAAATCAATCAGATTGAAATATGAACAATATTATGCACAATGTCCCGTTGACCCTCTTCTCAAAAACGGTCAACGGGTTTATAATGCCATTAACCGAAACGGTTAACGGAGGTGCGTATGAATGATAAGTTTTTTCAGCTGCCCGTTGAAAAAAGAGAACGGATTATCAATGCAGGATATCATGTGTTTGGTGCCAATTCCTATAAAAAAAGTCCGATGAGCGAGATCGCCGGTGCCGCGGGCATCAGCAAATCACTTCTGTTTCACTATTTTCAGAATAAAAGGGAGCTCTATCTGTATCTCTGGGATGAGTGCGCCCGGATTACATACCATTATCTGAGCGAGTACCGGTGCTATGAGCAGGATGATCTGTTTGAGATGATGTATCGGGGGACGCAGGCAAAGATGAGGATCATGAAAAAGTATCCCGATATGGGACGTTTTGTAATCAAGGCTTTTTATGAAAAAGATCCGTCCGTATGCCAGGATATTCAGGAGAACTGCAGAAAGGCAGTCAGTTTCAGTGCGGATAAGGTGTTTCAGAAGCTGGATCCGTACAAATTTATCCCGGGCCTGGATCTGAAGATGATGTATCAGGAAATGTACTGGGCATCGGAAGGGTATCTGTGGGAGATGCTGCAGCGGGGAGATCTGGACGTTGACCGAGTAGAAAAAGACTTTATCCGGCTTATTGATTTCTGGAAAAGTATTTACCTGAGAAAAGAGAATGTGTGAGGAGGTGCAGTATGAATACTGTTCGAAACAATCCGGCAGGCGGCCCGGCGGGTTCATCTGCGGGGGATGCCATCAGAACGAAAAATCTGACCAGGTCCTACGGGAAGGCCAGAGGGATCATTGATTTGAATCTGTGCGTAAAGGAAGGCGAGTTTTTCGGTTTTATCGGACCGAACGGAGCCGGGAAAAGTACGACAATCCGGACTCTGCTGGGGCTGATCCGGCCGGACAGCGGAAGCGGGGAGATTTTCGGAAAGGATATTGTAAAGGAGAAAAAGGCCATACTGAAAGAGGTCGGTTATCTGCCGTCGGAGGCTGTATTTTATCAGGGCATGCGGGTACGGGAGATTCTGAAGCTTTCTGCCGATCTGAGAAAGAAAGACTGTTCACAACGGGCCCGGCAGCTGTGTGAACGGCTGCAGCTGGATGTTTCGCGGAAGGTGGAGGAGCTTTCCTTCGGAAACCGGAAAAAGGTGGGGATTGTCTGTGCGCTGCAGCATGATCCGCGGCTGCTTGTGCTGGATGAGCCCACCAGCGGACTGGATCCGCTGATGCAGAGGGAATTTTTCAATATTCTGAAGGAACGCAACCGTGAGGGCGTGACGATATTTCTGTCGTCTCATATTCTGTCGGAGATTCAGCAGAACTGTACCAGAACGGCCATTGTCCGCGAGGGGCAGATTACGGCCTGTGACAGTGTGGAAGCACTGATGAAGACCAGTGCAAAACGGGTGGTGGTACACGGCGGGATCCGGACGGAAATGATTCCGGGAATCCGTGATCTTCAGCAGATGGATCATGGATGGAGCTTTCTTTATACAGGGGACATGAATGAGCTGATCCGGGTACTGTCACAGTGCCATATTACCGATCTGAGTGTATCGGAACCGGATCTGGAAGAGATATTCATGCATTATTATCAGGATGGAGGGGAAGCACGATGACACTGATTAAACATGAACTGAAACAGGGAGGGCTTTCCCTGATGATCTGGACCGTATCCATTGCTTTTCTGCTGGTTGTCTGCATTCTGCTGTACCCGGAGATGAAAAGCGACATGAATGATGTGAGCGATCTTTTCGCATCCATGGGCAGTTTTACGGAAGCATTTGGCATGGATCAGGTCAGTTTCGGAACGCTGGAAGGTTTTTATGCGGTGGAATGCGGTAATATTCTTGGGCTTGGAGGAGCTTTTTTTGCAGCATTCTGCGCAGCTGCCATGCTGTCCAAGGAGGAAAAGGAGCATACTGCGGAATTTCTGCTGACCCATCCCGTAAGCCGGGCAAAAATCATCACGGATAAGCTGATCGCCCTTATGCTGCAGATCATCATCCTGAATGCGGTAAATCTGGCAGTATCGCTGGTATCCATTGCCTGGATCGGCGAGGATATTATGTGGAAGGAACTTCTCCTTCTTCATCTGGCCTATTTCCTGCTGCAGGTGGAACTGGCGGGCATCTGCTTCGGCATCTCCGCATTTCTGCGGAAAGGGAGTCTGGGAATCGGGCTTGGAATAGCCACTGTTCTGTATTTCCTCAATCTGATTGCCAATATCTCGGATCAGGCGGAGTTTCTGAATTATATTACACCCTTCGGCTATGCGGAGGGAACCGATATTGTGACAAATGCCAGTCTGGACGGCAGACTTGTGGCTCTGGGGATGGTATACGGTCTGCTGGGAATCGCGGCAGCCTATTGGCAGTACTGCGGAAAAGATATCAGATAAATATCAGTATCCCATTAAAAAATATCAATATCCTGACCTGTGGAGAAACCGGTTTATATGTCATCCTTTTCTGCCAGCAGCTGAAAGCAGTTGTTCAGGAAAATAATATGGGAAACTGCGATTATGGCACTTCGAAGCATCTTTTTCTCAATGGAGGAGGTCGTTCCGATATCTTCCACGGAATCCTTCAGCCCGAACTGGAAAAACAGAATGTTCTCCAGCTCCATGCAGAAATAGTTGTAGGCGGTTTCATCGGAATATATCCGGATCTGCCGGGAAAAAAGCCGGCTGATATTCTCCAGGGAAAGTGTCTGTTTTAAAATGGTGATACAGATCAGGTGTGCAATCTGATTCGCATAATAAAGCTTTTTTACTGGGCCTGTAATCAGGCCCTTTTTTACGTAATTGCTGATCATGGAACCGGTAATCTCGATACAGCCCAGAGGTGCCAGACATCCGTTGATATACCGGGCTGTCTGCTCCAGATACAGACCGGTATCCGGCAGCTGACCGTATGCGGGCAGATGAAAAGTCTGAATGGAATCTGCCAGTCCATTTTTCAATAGATTATTCATGGAAGTCATTATAAACGTTTCGTTTTTAAATGTCAAATGAGGTTGCATCCGCAGATATAGAGTATTTGAAAACTCTTGACGTAGTTTTAAATACCTGATATACTCGTAGAGTAATCGGT
>JALFLM010000047.1 GCA_022774705.1 Lachnospiraceae bacterium
AGCTTTACGTTCATGAAGTAAAAATCCGGTAATGGTTCAGTCTCCCGCAGCTTTTCCTGCACCCGCAGAGTCCATGGGCTCTGCAGCTGCGGTTTTTTCTCCTGCATTCAACAGAACCAGCGCTTTCTCCAGAGTATCCGCACTGCCTTCCTCCAGCCAGGAAAGCAGCTCCTCCAGCCGGCTCCGGTTCATATTTTCCGCACCCAGCTGTTCCTCATAATCTTCAACGATCTCCAGCTGCAGCTCCGATGCCATCTCCATTGTCAGATTCTTCTCCCGCGTCAGCTGACTGATGCCGCTGGTCAGTTCATCCAGCTTTTCCTGAGATTTCACTCTGAATTCTTCAATAATGTCAAAACGGATCTGTTGTTCAAATTCCTGCAGCCCCGCCTCCTGATTGTTTCGGGCAGTCTCCAGATCCTTACGGGCCTGCTGAATCCTTTCATCCAGTTCCTTTAACTCATAGGGACTCTCATCATCACTTTTATGAATCTGTTTTTCAGTCTTTCTGATATGCTTCTTCAGATCATGGATCATATTCATCTTTTCACGGCATCTGCTCAATGTATTCTTATGTTTTTTTCTGGTCCTTCCGGCTGTTTCAATATATATAACAATAGAAGCTACTACAAAAAGGGGAAACAGAATGTAAAACTGCCACATCCTGTGATCCGGTATCAGCATGTAAATCAGAAACGGCAGACCAACGGCAGATACAAGCCAGAGTATGCCGATCAGAAGATAATCTGTCAGATAAGCCGGCATATACAGGGAGAACCATAATCCGCTGCTGCAGTAAAAGGGGATACCATCCAACCTGATATCTGCTTTAATCCGGCTTCGTGTCTGACGAATCTGCTCTCTGTACTCCTGTGTCGCATCCGCAATATGACCTTTCTTCTGCTTTTCCTTTTCCTGAACCCGTTTTTTCTCCGCCTGTTCCACTCTGCGTACCGCCGCCTGTACACTTTTTTCCAGCCTGGTCTCCAGAGCTTCACGCTGTTTTTTCACAAGCTGCGCAGATTCTTCCGTGATTCTGGTCTTATAGGTTTCCAGAGCCCTCTGCGCTTTGTCAAGCGCTGCTGAAGTTTCCTGAACTGCCCGGTTCAGATTCTGAAGCTTCTCCTGCTTTTCCAGAAGCCGCCTGATATATGCAATTGATTCCTGTCTCTCCATGAAATCCCTTCCTTCTGTTTCACATACAAGAATTATATACCATCCTTTTATGCCGCGCAAGTTCAAACAGGATGGATTTTCAGGCTGCAGAATAAAAAACAGGCTGCAGAATAGACAAAAATCGACAGTATATTATTGTAAATTACAACATCTCTCTAATTTTCTAAATTTTCACGTCTCAACTGATTGACATAGCCGTCCAATTAAGTTAAGATTATGATTACTTCTAGTTTTTTAAAAGCAAATTGTTTTTACCCAACACCCTCCGGGCAATGAAGTTTGCATAGTATGCTTTTCGCCCGCCGGGCTACATATGCATGAAGCAGCAGGAGGCATTATGAAAAGCACTGGTGTAATCAGGAAACTCGATGAACTGGGGCGCATCACCATCCCCATAGAAATACGGCGCAGTCTGCAGCTGGATGAAAAGGATTCTCTGGAAATATTTGTTGACGGAGAACGGATCATCCTGGTGAAACATTGTGACAGTGATATTTTTACAGGTTCCAAAAACGATCTCATTGAATACATGGGAAAAGCCATTTCCCGCGATACAATAAGAGAGCTGGCAGAACTGGCCGGTTTTTCAATTCAGGAATAGAATTCAGGAATTGATTGGAACAAAAAAGAATCTCTCATCCGGAGATTCTTTTTTCTTTTATCTGTTCCCGGGCAGTTCTGTCGGTTTTTGATTGAGCAGTTCCTGATAAATGTCCCGTTTGGACACCCCCCGGTCTTTTGCCACCTTCTTCATGGCTTCCTTCCGGTCCATTCCCTGAGAAAGATACCGTTCCATATGTTCTTCCACTGACAGCTTTGCAAAGCTGTCTATTTTTTCCTGTTTCAGAGAATCGGCACTTCTGCCTTCAATAACCAGAACATATTCCCCGCGGGGACCGTTCTGTGCAAGTCCTGCCAGAGCCTCCCCGATGGTCGTCAGCCATTTTTCCTCGTAATGCTTCGTCAGTTCCCGGCACAGATTCAGCCTGCGGTCCTCACCCAGCACCTCTTTCAGTTCGGTCAGTGTTCTGACCAGATGATGAGGGGCTTCGTAAATAACGATCGTACGCGTCTCCGCAACCAGCTCTTCCAGAACCCGCTCCCGTTCCTTTTTATCGGCAGGCAGAAAGGCTTCGAAACAAAATCTTCTGGTTGGAAGCCCCGACTGGATCAGCGCAGTTACACAGGCTGCCGGTCCCGGCAGCGCGGTTACCTCAACCCCGGCTTCATAACACTGGCGCACCAGTTCCTCTCCCGGATCGGAAATGCCCGGTGTACCGGCATCCGTTACAAGAGCAATCTCCTTCCCCTGCTTCATAAGTTCAACAAGCTGTCTGGCTTTTTCAACTTTATTGTACTCATGATAACTGGTCATAGGAGTTTTTATCTCAAAATGATTCAACAGCTTAATGCTGTGACGGGTATCCTCTGCGGCGATCAGATCCACCGATTTCAGCGTATTCAGTACACGCACGGTAATATCGTCAAGGTTGCCGATGGGGGTAGCACAAAGATACAGCATAGGCTCTCCCTTCTATCTCAATATCTGCATTTCACATTACATCTCTTCATTCCACATTGCAATTCTGCACATCTCATTACATTTCATAAAGCCGGCGCACTTCATCAGTGTACTCATTCACATCCCGGTACACCACCAGAGGGGGGTCCACATGCATCTGAACACCGCCTCCGCGAAACGCCTCAATCAGCACCATATTGGCCTCCCGGTCCGCAAAAGGATGGACAAAACGCATCCGTTTCGGTTCCAGCTTATATACGCGCAGCGTTGTGATCAGGTCCATAAAGCGTCTCGGCCGGTGGACAAGATAGAAACGTCCCCCCGGACGCAGACAGGCCGCCGCTTCCCTGGCCACATCATCAAATGTACAGAGCAGTTCATGGCGGGCAATAGCCTTGGGTGCAGAGGGATTCTGCAGTCCATGCTGATTGTTCATATAGGGCGGATTGCAGGTGACGATATCAAAAGAAGCCCTTCCAAATATGGAAGAAGCCTCTTTCACGTCACCATTTACAATAGATACTTTTTCATTTAAACGATTCAGCACCACGCTGCGGCGGGCCATCTCCGCCACCGGCTCCTGAATCTCCAGACCGGTAAAGCTGCTTCCCTCTGTACGGGCCTCCAGCAAAATGGGAATCACACCGGTTCCGGTGCACATATCCAGAACCTGCTCCCCCGGCTTTACCGAAGCAAAAGCACTGAGCAGAACCGCATCCATACCGAAGCAGAACCAGTCCGGATTCTGAATGATCCGGTATCCGTTCCGCTGCAGATCATCCACACGCTCATAAGGATAAATAACGGGATCCGTCATGACAGTTTGTTGTTCCTTTCCCTGCGTTCCATGGCTTCCAGTGCCTTCAGCTCCTTCTCCGCCTCGCGGTCCGCTACACTGGTGCTGTTCTTTCTGCGGCGCGGCCGGAACTTCAGCTCCTCTGCTTTATATTCACGTATTTCTTTATCGTCTTTATCAACTACAACGATTACCTTGACCAGCTGGCGAAGCACATTGACACTGTGCACCTCTCCTTTGATGCCCTCCGGCGTTGTCACCGTATCGCCCACATCCGGCAGGCGGCTGTTCAGATATTCGTAGGTTTCCTCTTCATTTTTCAGACAGCACATCAGACGTCCGCAGCAGCCGCTGATCTTCGACGGATTCAGCGACAGATTCTGTTCCTTGGCCATCTTGATGCTCACCGGCACAAACTCCGGCAGATGAGTATGGCAGCACAGAACACGTCCGCAGCAGCCGATGCCGCCCAGAATCTTTGTCTCATCCCGGACACCGATCTGACGCAGCTCAATCCTTGTCTTGAACACACTTGCCAGATCCTTTACCAGCTCACGGAAATCGATTCTGCCGTCAGCGGTGAAATAAAACAGCACCTTATTGTTGTCAAATGTATATTCCGCATCCACAAGCTTCATCTCCAGCTTGTGCTTTTTGATCTTTTCCAGACAGATCCTGAAGGCTTCCTTTTCCTTCTGCTTATTGGCAGCTTCTACCGCATCATCATGGGGCGTAGCCACGCGAATCACCGGCTTCAAAGGCTGAACAACGCTCTCCTCATCCACCTGACGGATTCCCTGCACAACCTTGCCGTATTCCACCCCGCGGGCTGTTTCCACGATGACATTGTCACCCCTGTTAATCTCCATCTCCAGCGGATCAAAATAATAAATCTTGCCGGCTGTACGGAATCTGACTCCTATTACCTTTACCATATATAAACTCCTTCAAACTCTCAGTTTTCCTGAAGAGTCAGCAAAAGAAGCTCCGCAGTCAGATCGAATCCCACATTGGCCTTCAGCCGAACCTGTGCTCTGTCAATGGCATTCTGAATCTCATCCAGCCCGTTAAAGCTGCTGTGATCCGCCATCTTCTTGATCGTCTGCTGCTCTTCTTTAAAAATCAACAGATTACTGTCCTGAGTTGCCTTAAAAACCACAACATCACGATACCATAATTTCATCGTATCCAGAACTTCGTTAATTTCATCTTTCTGTTCTTTTAACTCATCCAACAACTGATATAATGGTTTGTCATATATACTTTTCAGTATTTCAATTGTTTTTCCGTGCATTTCCATAAACCTCTCTGAATCTGCCAGCGTAATCGCCCTTCCCAGGTTTCCCCTGGCAAAAGCTGCACATATACTGGCCTGATGTTGTTCCATACCGTAATGCTGCATCAGATACTCTGTCACAATACGGTCATGCAGCGGTCTCAGTCTCAGCGTAATACACCGGGACAGGATCGTCTGTAAAAAGCTTTCCTCATGACTGGAAAGAAGCATGATCACCACGTACTCCGGCGGCTCCTCAATGGTTTTGAGCAGTGCGTTCTGGGCAGCCGGCGTCATCTTTTCAGCCTCATCTATAATATAGATCTTATAGCCCCCGTTATATGGCCGGATCTCCGTATCCGCAACCACCTGCTCACGGATATCATCCACACCAATACTGTTCTCCTTCTCATGCTTCACATAAATCATATCCGGATGATTATCCGAAGCAAACTGAAGGCAGGATGAACAGCGGCCGCATGCATCGTGTGTCCTGCAGAGCAGAGACATGGCAAATGCCCTTGCAAGTGTCATCTTTCCCATACCGTCCTCCCCTGACAGAATGTAGGCATGGGAAATACTGCCGTTTTTCAGAGAACGGAAAAAATAGGATATAAGCTTTTCATGTCCTGTAATATCAGAAAATCCTGCCATATCTCTTTCCTCCCGCTTCTGTACGTCCAACCTAAGTTATAACATAATTCTTATTAAATGGCAACTGTGGTAAGATACACAAAATCTCCCACCCGTCTGATTCCATGAACTTCCAGATGATGTTTCTGCCAGGTCCGTATCAATTCCAGATGACTTTCCTCAATCTGTTCGCCGGGAACCAGAAGCGGAATCCCCGGCGGATAAATATAGATAAAATCACGGCACACCCGGCCTGCCGACCGTGAAAGCGGTACAGGGCTGCCCTGAGACGCAGCTGCTTCGGAGGATTTCATAACCGCCTTCGGAGCCCGGTCCGGCAGCATTGCCCGCACTGTTTCAGCCTCAGTCATACGGACGGACACTGATTTTCTCTCAGCAATACTGCCGGGCACGGCTTCACACTCAGTCGCACAAACGGACGCCGCCTGTCTCTCCAGCATACGGTCAATCCCACCCAGGGCATGGACCATGCGCTCAAACCCTTCCTTTGTATCTGCCGGAGAAGACATCAGGATGACATACCGGTCCGTGCTCATTTCGGGCTCCAGATGATAGTTTTTTCTCAGTATATCCGCCAGCCAGGGGCCGTCTGCAGCCTCTGATTCCGAAACAATTACAAATTTGGACGGATCGTACACCTGCAGCTCCGGTTCATAAAGCCGCAGTACATGAAGCTGCTCTCTGAGCCGGCTTCGGGCCCATTTCAGA
>JALFLM010000007.1 GCA_022774705.1 Lachnospiraceae bacterium
ACATAGGAGTGAAACCACTGCAGATAAAATCCCATACTGATATCCTGATGTAAACCTCGCAACCAAAAGAACAGCCAGAAGATACATCACAACAATATTCGTCTCCGGAAATCCAAGCTTTGTAAAAACCTTCCCAAGTACGGTGGCTGCAAATACGATAACCACCAATTTCAACAGGCTCTGCAGGATTTCTTTCTTTTTCATCATTATGATCGCCTCTTTATTATCATATTAATCTCGTTAAGTATAGCACACGCAGTCTGTTTTTCCAATCCCATGAAACATGGCATTCTGTTTCTACAAAAACTGAAGAATTTCAATTTAATGGTCTTCGTCATTATCGAAACATCTTATCCTTCTTGTATTCCTATTTTCAAAACATTTTTCTCAATTCATACTCAATTTTCTCTCAATGCCTTATCCCTCCAACTTTTGTATGCTTATCCCACAGCAGACCAGTACCACGAAGGTACGAACTGCCAGAGAAATCAATACGAATGGAGGGATTTTTTATGAGAGAATTTAGAAACGTCAAAATCATCGCCGTGGATCATGGCTACGGCAACATTAAGACTGCCAACACAGTCACACCTACCGGCATCACTGCCTATGAAACGGAGCCGATTTTTACCGGGAACATTCTGGATTATAACGGCACCTATTACCGGATTGGCGAAGGACACAAGGAATTTATCCCGGACAAAGCGATAGATGAAGACTATTATCTCCTGACACTGATGGCGGTGGCAAGGGAGCTGAACATCTTTTCTATCCAGGAAGCAGATGTCCATCTGGCTGCCGGGCTTCCCCTGACATGGATCCGGCACCAGCGGGAAGAATTCCGTTCCTATCTGCTTCAGAATTTGGAAGTCAGCTACCGCTTCAACAACAAAGATTACCACATCCGCTTTGTTGGCTGCAGCCTTTATCCCCAAGGATACCCTGCTATCGTGAACCGTCTGGGCGATCTGAAAGGAACTAATCTACTTGCTGATATCGGGAACTGAACCATGAACATCCTGTACATCAACAATAAAAAAGCTCAGGAAAGCCGTTGCTGGACAGAGAAATTCGGGGTTAACCAGTGCTTGATTGCCGCAAAGAATGCCATCCTCGACCGGTTCGGTGTAAAGATTGAAGAAGCCACAGTAGAACAGGTTCTGCGCTTCAAAGCAGCGGATATCTCCGCCCCATATCTGAATTGTATTACAGCTGTTGCCAGACAGTATGTGGCTAATATCTTTTCTACACTCCGCAAATATGAGTACAATCCCGACCTGATGCGGCTGTACGTGGTCGGCGGCGGTGGATGTATGATCCGTAATTTCGGGATGTATGACGAATCCCGTGTCACGATCCTTGATGATATCTGTGCCACCGCCAAAGGATATGAACATCTGGCCCTGATGAGCCTGAAAAGGAGGGAATAAGCCATGGCAAACAACATCCGAAGCACAAATCTGCGCCTCAATCTGGAGAAAGACCTGCAGCGGAAAGCATGGGAATATCTGCAGGCCATGGACAAGCAGGAATTCAGATCCTACAGCCATGCGATCGCCCTTGCACTGGTCGATTATTTTGACCGTTATTACCGCACACAGGAAGACCCCTATCTGGAAACAAGGGAACGGGAAGAACGTTTTGTCGGTCAGATTATAGAAGCCGTGGAAAAGAGCCTGAAACAAACGCTTCCCCTTTTTCTTTCCGGTCTGACAGCAGGGATGGCACAAAGGGAGCCCCAAAGCAGGGCATCCTTACCGTCTCACGAAGAACCGGAGCCAGAGACAGATATAGACTGGGATTTTCTCGGAGAATAACCGGGACGTAAAGGAGGTGGACACATGACGGAATTTCTGACAGAAAATACCAGCCTTCCGCCCTATATGGTATTTCCCAGGTTTCTCCTGGATATGGAGCTGAATGAAACAACCAAGCTGCTCTATATGGTTCTGCTTGACCGTGCAAGGCTCTCCCTGAAAAACGAAGGCTGGACAGATACATCCGGTCATGTGTTCCTCTACTTTACCATCGAAGCAATGGCGGAGGTTCTCCACAAAAGCCAGATGACCATCAAAACATCCCTGGCAGCACTGGAAAAGGAGCATCTGATCCTTCGAAAACGTCAGGGAGCCGGGCATCCCAACCGGATCTATGTGAAATTCCCAGCAGGTGCTTTCTGCCAGACAGACAGGATTCTTTCCCCGAGACAGACAGAAAACTGTCCTGCTGACAGACAGGATTCTTTCCCTGAGACAGATAGAAAACTGTCCGGTAATAAGAAAGAGAGAGATAAGAACGATTTATCAAAAAGAGAGAGTCAGGAGGAACGCTCTCCCTATGGAAAATTTCAAAATGTATTTTTGTCAGAAAAGGAACTGGAAGAAGTCAGACAGTCAGTTTCAGACTGGCAGGAATATATCGAACGTTTATCCGGCTACATGGCTTCCACCGGAAAGCACTACCAGAACCATGCAGCCACCATCATCAGCTGGGCAAGGCAGGACAATCCTCCTTCCCGGCAAAGCATATACGAAAGTGAGGAGTACGAAACATTATGAGAAAGTTTACAGAAGAACTGACCAATCAGGTCCCAACCAGAGAATTGCAGCCGGATGAATATTTTCATGACTCCGACAACCTGATTTACTGCGCCAAATGCCATACACCACGGCAGGGCAGGTACACCTTGCAGGGCAGGGTATTCATGCCGCCCATCCGGTGCAAATGCCAGCAGGAACTCTATGAACAGGAAGAAACGAAACGGAAGCTACTGGAAAAACAGGCAGAAATCGAGCGGATGAAAGCCAGCGGGTTGCAGGATAAGGCACTCTATGATTATACATTTGACAAAGATAACGGCATCAACCCGGAGATGGCATACGCCCACAAATATGCGGAGAACTGGGAAGATATGAAAGCCAATTCCTTCGGTCTTCTCCTCTGGGGAAATGTCGGTACCGGGAAATCCTTCTTTGCAGGCTGCATTGCCAATGCCCTTCTGGAAAAAGGTGTTCCGGTGCTGATGACAAATTTCTCACGGATTCTGAATACCCTGACTGGAATGCATTTTGAAGACAGGAACCAGTTCATTGACAGTCTGAACCGATACAGCCTGCTGATCATTGATGACCTTGGGATTGAACGCAATTCTGAATTTGTCCTTGAACAGGTATTCAATGTGATCGACAGCCGTTACCGCAGCAAAAAACCGCTGATTGTAACAACCAATCTCACATTGACGGAACTGAATAATGCACCTGACGTGGCACATAGAAGAATTTACGACCGGATTCTGGAACGGTGTGCCCCCATCCGGATCAACAACCGCAACATCCGGCAGGACAATGCCTCTGCCAATCTGCAGGAAGCGAAGAAAATACTGCTGTAATGAATCCAGTACTAATTAATTCAGGAAATGTTACCGCATTATTACCACTATTCTCAGGCGGTGATATTGCAATCTCCCTTTCCAGACATGGGAGAAAGTATCACTGCCACTGACTATTCAAAACAGTACCAATTTAAAGAATTGTAAAACCAAAAAGCCCGGATACGGGCATAGAAAAGGAGGTGCCAGATATGGCAGATAAAACAACAATAACATCCGAAGAAAAAGCACTTTTACAGGCAAAGCACCGACAGGAGGAAGCCGAAGCAAGAAACCGAAAAAAAGAACGGAATGCCAGAACACATAGATTGATCCAGGAAGGAGCTATTCTTGAAAGCGTTGCCCCACATGTCCGGGAGATGGATTTAGATCTCTTGAAACGGGAACTTCTGATCCGGTTACGAGGGCTGTAGATACCGAAATTCTACTCCCGAAGGGCGCACTTACTCACCACCTCAAAGAGGCGGTGGTATCCTTCCCGTTGGTCAGGCTCGTGCGCTCTGCCGAGGGCTATCCGCTGTTGCAAGCAACACCGGCTATGCAGCCATTACAATCTGCTGCTATCCGATTGTAAGTATTTCGGATTTTTCCGAAACACTCCGCAAAAACACTTACCGGATATGGCTGCCTGATAAAACCTGCCACCGGCAACTTTTATTCAGTTTTGAATAAAACCACAGCCCCATAAAAGACAAATTCAAATCATACACCATCACAGAAAGGAGGTTCCTGCCTATGGCGATTTACCATATGGAAGCCAAAGTTGTCAGCCGAGGCTCCGGGCGGTCTGCTGTTGCCGCTTCCGCCTATATGAGCTGCAGCCGGATGTACAATGATTATGATGGCATCCAGCATGACTATACCCGAAAACACGGGCTTGTGTATCAGGAAGTATTGCTTCCACCAATGGCTCCACCTGAATGGAAGAACCGGGAGCAGCTCTGGAATGCTGTGGAAGCTGCTGAAAAAACAAAAGACAGCCGACTGGCAAGAGAATTTGTTGTGGCTCTTCCCATAGAACTGGATACCGACAGCAATATCTCTCTCCTTCGAGATTTTATTCAAAAGAACTTTGTAGATCTGGGAATGTGTGCCGACTTTGCCATCCACGATACTGACGGTCACAACCCTCATGCACACATTCTTCTTACTGTCCGTCCATTAAACGAAAACGGGACATGGCAGTATAAAACAGAAAAAGAATATCTTTGTATAAAGGATGGTAAGGAAAAAGGATTTACTGCCGCAGAATTTAAAGAAGCACAAAAGGAAGGATGGGAGAAACAATACCGCTATCAGGCAGGCAAGAAGAAAATATATCTGACTCCATCTGCAGCACTTGAAAAAGGATATGAGCGTGTGGACAAGCATCCGAAAAGCACCCGATACGGCAGGCAAAATCCTGTTTCCGAGAAATGGAACAGTGAGGGGCAAATCTGTCTCTGGAGAGAAAATTTGGCAGAGGCTGTAAATAAAATGCTTGCCCAAAATCAGATACACGCATCCATCGATCACCGCAGCTTTGCGGATCAGGGAATCACCGAACAGCCTAGCATTCATGAGGGCTATATTGCTCAGAATATGGAAAAGAAAGGTATGATATCCGACCGCTGTGAGATCAACCGCCAGATTCGTGCCGATAATAAAATGCTCCGGGAATTAAAAGCACAGGTTGCAAAACTGGCGCAGGCTGTGGAAAGGTCTATTCCTGTCATTGCAGAAACGATGGAAGCCATCCGAAATCATATGATTTTTACTCAATATCATTTGCTTCACAATGAAATGCAAAAAGAAATGATCCATGACTGGCTGGAGCATTTTCATCCTATCCTGGATAAATACAACAACGTTAAGAAAAAACTCAAAGCCAAGATTGCCGAAAAAAAAGAACTGAATTTACAGAAGGGTAAAACCAGTATTCTGAATCCTATCCAGCATATAAAATTGAATCAACAGCTTACCACCGTAACGGAAGAAATCGAAGAACTGAAATCTCGCAAAGAGCAGCTCATATTTCAGGCAGAATGTTCCACAGATAAAGACATGACCAATCTTTCCAAGAAATATGACCAGATGAACAAGAATCTGGAAATACTGGATTCTCAGGATACCACCCTCAAAGCAAAGCTCAAAAAAGATGCAGCGGTTTTCCGTACGGAATCATTTCTTCCGGAACCAGGTCAATATCTTGAATTATTGGACACCCGAATCCAGATCCGTCCAGATTTTCAGAATAAGCTTATCGACCAACTCAAAACAACTTTTGGTAAGTATTATGACTATCACCGCCGTGACATTGCAACCGAAGAGGTAGATTATCTTAATGTGGAAGATCCTGATTCTTTCTCTTATCGGGCATGGGAACTGAAATATCAGCGAAAACAGGAAATGCGAAAGAATCAGCCTGTTCGAGCGAAGAAAAAATCACATGATATGGAATTGTAATTAAACGTCTCTTTAATCCCTTATAAACTCAAAGAGCTGAACAAATGGAGTTTTTCATCCTACTTGTTCAGCTCTTGGTTTACCTGTAAATCAATTCATTTAACACAATCTTCTCCGCAGCATTTCGGATATTATTTATAGCTCCAATCCACGCCATCTGGTCACGAGCTTTCAGTTCTTCCGTAATTCCCTGCTTCTCCATCATCTGACGCACCAGAATATCCATCCTCTCCTGTGCCTCATCGTCCAAAGTATTCAGATGTTCCACCAATCTGTCTTCCAGCATATACAGTGAATACATTGCCGGACGATGCTCTTTCAGATATGTTCTCCGCATCATTCCATATTTCCCATAATGCGGTTCTTCATCTGTACTGACAAGATTCGGATAGTAAATTCCATCTGCTCCCAGTGTGTAGGTTCCACCCATTTTTTCAAATGTGCTTTTCATGTGCCATTCCTCCTTGAAATCAGCGATGTCTTTTCTTAAATCATCGCAAAATATTTCAGGGCAACCTTGATAGCATCTTCTTTCTCTTTCGGGCATTGCGGAACTCTTGCATTTTCTGATTTTGGAAGATTATAGTTTTCTCCCACTTCGATTCCACGTTTGCGTTTCACCTGAGAAATATATAAACTTGAAACCTTCAAGCCAAATTCTTTCAGCACATAATCTTTGATTTCCTGATAGGTTGCTTTCAACTCAGCACTGGTTGCATCCAGCTCATCCAGGTCTAAGTCGATCTCTATCGTGTCATCCGGTCTTTGTTGGGACAAAAGAACAATCGTCTCCACATGTGTTGTCACTAACATAGGAACACACATCTTTTACCTCGTCTATGATATGGGAACACAATTCTTTAGCTTTGTCCCCTACGCTCTTAGACTTGTCGAAACGTTCCTTTGCGTTTCCAATTTCATTTTTAAATCCTGTTTTATATATGAAAGTTATTTTATAGGGATCTTTGTTTCCATCTTCATCATAGCCACCTACTATGACCTTTTCAATAATACTTTCAAAAATACCTCTGTCAAACTCCTGCAGCACTTCATTTTTCGATAATGCTTTCTTAAAATCTGCTACTCGTCTTTTTAGAGATACTTCATCTTCCATTTGTTGTTCTAACATCGCTATATTTGCTTTGATGTCAGATAGCTTTCTTTCATAGCCTACATCAGTTTCCTCATAGATATCTTGGGAAACAATTCCTTCTAAATATTTCTCCAGAAGTCTTTTCCTCTTTGATAGAAGATTATCTGCACTTTTTTGAAACTTCGACAATTTATCTCTTACAGAATCTTCACTCAAAGTCTTCTCTACTCTGGTAATAAACTCTTCTAATACATCCTTATTATCAGCACATAACATTTTGTAAGATTCTATAAAAGCTTCTTCAATCACCTGTTCCGGTATTCCCTTACTATCCGGGCAATATCGTTTGCCATGCTTTGTAGACTTTACACATTGCCATATCGTTTTCTGATATTTTGAGCTGCTATGCCAACTTCGTCTTGATAAGCTCGCACCACAGAACCCGCATTCCAACATACAGCTAAAGGCATACTGCCTACTAAACTTTTCTCTTTTTCCCGGTGTTGCTGATTTCCTGCCACCATTTCTACGCTCTCTAATCTCCTGAGCTCTTGCAAATGTTTCTTCTGAAACAA
>JALFLM010000085.1 GCA_022774705.1 Lachnospiraceae bacterium
GTGGTCTCAGGGAACACGGAATCTGGCGGGATTGAGGTTCTCTGGGGCCATTTCCTTTCTGTATGCTGATGACAGTATACAGGGTAACTGCCGGACAGGCAAGGAAATCTGTATTTTGTCATTCAAAGGTAGCAATAACAAGATGGCACAAACGAACCCCTGAGATTGTTCAGATGGCAAATCTCAGGCAGCTTCTGGATCAGAATCAGGAGTACGAGCTGATAAGTGATTTCAGAGCGGAGTCAGATAAAAGAACGTTTGAAGAAATCCTGAACTGCTACACAAACAGACGGGGTTAAGGGAATCATTATGACCAGAAATGAAACAATCCAGGAAGTACGATTAAAAGAAAAAGTATTTCAGATAACACTTGTAAAAATACAAATCATATGTTATTCTATAGTCACGCATAATGCAGGTTTATTTGATTTCTGTTCCATGAATATGGATCGCTTGGGGGAGTATAATGTATCGGATGAATATAAATATAGAGAATTTCGGAAAGATTGAATCTGCCGATATCTCCTTGACAAAGATGATGTTTTTTATTGGTGATAACAACAGCGGAAAAAGCTATCTGTTATCACTTCTGTATGGTCTGCTCAGGCTGGAACCATCTGATTTGATCAATCGCAGTACGAAAGGAAAGCGTATGGCTCTTCCTGAATTAGACAGACTGATTTCAGCTTTTTATGAGGATTCATCCTTTGTTATTTGTGAAGAGGAGTTTGAGAAGATTGTTGAATTTATCAACAATTTGATGGAAGACTATAAAGATTATCTTGTTAAGGAATTGCTGGGGGATAACGTGACGATCGATAAGCTGCGGTTTGAGATCCCTTATTTCCCGGTTGAAGTCTCTGTAACGAAAGGGCTGGACACATCAAAGCTGATGATTACCACTTTTTCTGTTGAAAAACTGAGTTTTGAAATGTTTCATGATCAGATATCGGCATTGAGTCATCTTTTCGGGAACGAGGATATCATATTGCTGTTTCTCGTTCCTTCGCTGATCAAATATGCTATTGCTAAAAGTATGGGATTGGGGACAAAGATAGCATATCAGTTTAATCCTGTGTTTTATCCTGTTTCACGTACAGGATTTATGCTCACATATAAAACGCTGATGGCGCAGGCTATTGAAGATCAGTTTAATCCTTCTGCAAAAAATGAAAATCTGAATATGCTGACATTGCCGGAGCGGGATTTTTTGAAAAATCTGTCGCAATTGAATATCAGGATGAAAACAGACGATGAATCCTGTTTGAAGATTGCAGGTTTTATTCAAAAGGAACTGATAGAAGGAAGTCTGAAAGTTTCGGATTTACCGGTGGCTGATATTGTATATTGTCCCGGGAATGATTCTTCTGTTCAGCTGCCATTATATGTGTCTTCCGGAGTAGTAACAGAATTGACACCGATTCTTCTCCAGCTGTTATATGGCAGAAGGCATAATTGCATTATGATTGAAGAACCGGAGATGTGTCTGCATCCGGAACTGCAGCAGAAGATGGCCAGAATGCTTGTTAAAATGGCCAATACCTGTTTTTCTGTGATGGTGACGACGCATAGCGATATTATTATGCAGCATATCAACAATATGATAATTCTGAATCGCCATGCCAATAGAGATGAGATTATGAAAGACCTGGGGTACGATATGGATGATTTACTGGATTCTGACGATGTATCAGTATATCAGTTTTCCAAAAATCCCGAAACAGGCAGAACACGTATTGAGAAATTGAATGTCGGGAAATATGGTTTTGAACTGCCCACATTTATAAATGCCCTGGATAAATTGTATGATCACAGCACCAGGATTGTAGAAGAGTAAGATTGTGGAGGAGTAAGATTTGGAAAATGTACAAAAGATAGCTTTTTCAAATGACATACTTGCAAAGCTGCGATATTTTAACCATACTCAGATGGTGAAAAGAGGCAGTGAAGAAGCAGTTATTCTGGAATATGGTGATCAGACGGTATATATTGAAGAACTGAAAGAGAGTGGGACAGCGCATCTTGCAGTTGAGCATTGTTATCCGGTTATTGCTTTTAAAGGACTTGACTTGAATCAATGGACATATCTGAATTATCCCAATGCTTCGGATGGATTAATACTGGAATTCACAGGAGATAGATGGAGAGCCCATATATTTGAATTAAAGAAAAAAGTTAATAATGCACACTGGGCAAAAGCCAAAAAACAGTTTGCAGGTACCTATTTGTATTTGAAGATGATTAAAGGAGTTCTGGATATTACTGTCGATGAAAATGATATTTTATACTATGTGGGATATCGCCAGGAAGAAATTCAGGAACAAAAAAATGCCACTCCCATTGAACTTCATCGTGGTCTTCATTCTGGTAATCATAATATGAAAAGTACTGCGTCCGTAGAGTGGGAAAAAGGACAGACAGTTTTGCAGCTGTATAAAGGGATTCGCTGTAAATTTCAGAAGATAGTACTTGATTCCCAAACGGGAGAAGGTGTATGTACTTTATCCTGGTAAACTATTAATCGGTGCTGATGTTCGGTGACAGATTTGTGGGAAGCGGATGAATGGATAATCTCCTCTGGCAGGCTGTAATCGCCTGTCAGAATGATTCCCTCCGCACAGCGTCAGGCTTGCTTTTTTCCATACGGTGAAGCGTAAGAAAGATGGTACATACAACGGGGAGCTGCAGAAGGAGATGGGACGGTAAGCGATTGATATGATTCATCCCCCGGCAGATCCGTCAGTATGTGGTCTGTCGGGGGATGTTTACTGTTTACCTACGGTGCGTCATGCTCCGTAAGGGATTTCAGATACTGCTTCAGCAGTTTCTGCTGTTTCGGGGTCAGGCTCCGGTAGAAATCCAGGATCTCCTGGTCCTGTTCGGTGATTTCCATCGGGTCACCGGTGTCGGCAAGGAGCTCGGACAGAGTGATGCCGAAGGCGCTGCTGAGTTTGTCCAGTGAGTATAATGTTGGAATCTTCTGCTTTCTGTACCATGTGTTGATGGTAGTCTGAGGCAGATCGGCATGAGTACTGAGATCGTATTCTGACCAGTTGCGTTTCAGGCGCATCTTCTCGACTTTATCCAGAATATTTATCATAGGTTTCTTTATCCTCTCGTTTCCTCGTTTTTGTCTCGGTTTTCTGTATTTCTGATCGCAGGGTGATTCTCTGATTGCAAGGTGATTCTCTGACCGCAGGGTGATTCTCTGACCGCGGGGTAATTCTCTGACCGCAGGGTGATTCTCTGATCGCAGGGTGATTCTGGTTCAGAATGGTGAATGGTCTGTGAGCGATTCCAGAAAGTGCAGGAGTGATTTCTGCTGATCGGATTTGAGACAGTGGAAAAGCTGCAGAAGATGATGATCCTGCTCGGTGATTTCCATAGGGTCGTTGTTGTCAGCCAGCAGTTCGGACAGGGTGATGCCGAAGGCTTCGCTGAGTTTTTCCAGGGAAGGCAGTGTTGGTATCTGCTGTTTCCTGTACCATGTATTGATAGTGGTCTGCGGAAGGCCTGAGCGTCTGCTGAGTTCATATTCCGACCAGTTGCGGCTGAGGCGTATCTTTTCAATTCGTTCCAGTACATTTATCATTGGTGGTGTATCCTCTCGTTTCTTAATATATTTTAACAGAGGGTGATTCTGCATGTGGAACGGCTTCGGCCTGTGTTTTTCGGGCCGGAGCCGTTCCGATTAAAAAACGGCCGATTGATTGCTTTCCAAAAAGAAAGCTGAGAATATGGTATCACGAATCCCGTCAGGTTTCAATGGGCAGATATGTCTTTTAACAGATGCCGTCCAGATGATACAATTCCGTGTATTTTGCTGTCAGATAGTCGGTGTATGCGGTGGGGTCGAATTCTCCGCAGGCGTTTTTCACCACATCGGCAGGTTCCAGCAGGCTGCCGTACTGGTGTACTTTTTCCTTCAGCCATGCGGATACGCCGGTGAGGTCACCGCGGGATACAGCCCCACGGACATCCATTTCCTGCTCCATGTTTTTCAGCATCTGAGCGCCGTAGGCACTGCCCAGGGCGTAGGAGGGGAAGTAGCCG
>JALFLM010000110.1 GCA_022774705.1 Lachnospiraceae bacterium
CAGTTTTTGCGTTTATGTCGTTGTTTTTGTGTGGTAACTTAACAATACATCATAAATGGAAAAACTGCTACTTTTATTTTAAGAAAAACTGAAATTTTATCGTATCGTGGGCTAGCCGTCGCGTTAGCGACTTGGTACAATGAGCATACCATCAAAAAGATGCTCTCATGAAAATGAGTGAAAAGAAACAGAGGTATTCTCATGTCTAAGGAATTGCCGGAACAGAATATTGCAAAGACAGTATGCATTGGGGACACGCAGTCAGTGATGATATGCTGCATTGGGAATATCTCCCGCTGGCATTAGCTCCCAGCGAAACATATGATGACTATCCGAAGGGAGGATGATTTTCGGGCAGTGCGATCGAATATGATAGAAGATGGTACATTGCAGTTTCTCCCGATTGCAGAGATGGAAAAGCTGAGAGTAAACTCAAATAAAAAAAGTATGCTTCTGGTGACAGACGAAGAAAACAGAACCGGATGTACATATCTTATCAGATCAGAGTTCTATTGAGATATTCGCTGATCAGTATCAAAACAATCATTCCAACAACATATTTGCCGGAAACGGGCAGAATCAGTTAAAGATCTGTACATACGGAGGCAATGCAGTGATCAGAGATCTCGAAGCGTATGGTTTAAAAACCAGCTGCTGACTTTTATTTTATTTGACTTTACTTGAAGGTTCTATCAATGATTGGTAAAAATTATTATGACGTAACAGAATGGAAGGTTGGTAATGCTTATGAAGATATAGGAGAAGTGATCAACAGCATTCTTGCGGATATAAAAAAGAGACAGGTGGATTCGGATGTGAAGGATGGAGGAAAACCGGTATTTACATTGCCAGCCCTCAGGATTCTTTCCGAATTACGGGGATGGGATTCGTTTACCTGGAGCACGGAATTACCATTTATCATGCAGATGCACTGTCAATACATGATAATTTCATAGCAGAATGCGGCAGTTGTATCGAACTGCGCGGATGGGGACAGGCTTCCAAGATAACAGACAATCTGATGGGAGCAGGTTATAAAGGCTATTCCATTTTTGCCCAGAATTTTGGAGGGCTTTTAATCACTGCAAATAATATTTTCCCAAGAGGCTCAAGCAGTGTGCATTTCGGTTACGTCATATTTTTTCATATGTTCTGGTTCTGCTGCCCGCCTGCATCATCGGCGGTGCCATTGCAGGTCCGGCTCTTTCCTGTATGTACGATGCTGTATTCCGCAGCCTGCGGGAAGCTCCCGGAAGCTTTATGGATAATTATAAACATGCATGGAAGCAGAACTGGCGTCAGTCCTTTATCCTGAAATTTTTCTGGAAAACCGCGGGAGTCAGTGCTCTGCAGCTTATGTACTGGGCTGTTCTGATCCTGTTCCTGCCGGTTTCCGTCATCCTGCTTCCCATCACCGGAATCTGGTTTATACTCTATTCTGCCGGTTTCCTTCTTTATGACACCATCAACGAAGTTTTTCATCTGGAGGAACAGATTGCAGAATCCTACCCTGAGCAGGTACCTTTTTATGAAGATGATGAAACATGGCTGAAACGCAAACAGGAGGAACCCCGTGAAACCAATTGCTGAAAACCGGATTGAAATCACCCGCCAGTTATTCGATGAAGGCATGCGGGCCGTTGAAAATAAAGAATATAAGAAACTCGCCCTGAAGGTTGCCCTTGCAGTGCTGCTTATTACCGCAGCAGCAGCGGCTTACCTGCTCCATACAGGCGGCAGCCTGATCCTTCTGGCAGGCGAAGGTGTATTTTTTGCCGCAATGCTTGTCTGGGTTGCCTTTGTACTTCCAAAAAACAAAAGAAAAAGCAGCTATCAGGCCATGTGCCGCAAATCAAACGGCACTCTTTCGCGAACCATATGCTTTTATTCCGACCATATGAGTATCCTGTCCGGTGAGGAAATGATGATAACCATTCCCTATCAGGATGTACTGGAATGGCACGAAACAAAACACCTGTGGGTTCTCACATGCAGAGAGAAGACAGGTGTTTTGATCAAAAAAGACGGATTTATCACAGGAAATGCAGATATGGTTAAAGCAGCTATGAATCATTCATAACCGGTTTTTCAACCTGTTACTGTCTGCTTTCGTCTCCGGACAGGTCATACTTTACAACATTCATATTCACACAACCGTCTGCCAGGAAAGAAATTCCATCTGCCGCCTGATCCGTATACAGTGTGGCCGTGATTACCTGCTCGCCGTCATTCACGAACACTTCCGCGCTGAAGCGGTCCAGAATAATCCTTAACTTCAGTTTTCCGTTTTCGCTGTTTACCAGCGCTCTTCTCTGATGAATCAGGGCTCTTCTGGATCCGGAGAATTTCCTGTCAATCTTCATGACAGAGTCTCCCGGATGGAAGCTGAGCGCGGTATAGAACTGATCATTCTGAGCAAAACGAACTGCGAATTTCCGATAAACATTTTCTTCATCATCGGGACGGATTTCCAGCTCCATATCTACTCTCCGGCCTTTCACGCCATCCAGTGTAATATTGCCTGAAAAAGTCACATCCTGATGTTCGACTTTGCTGCTGCGAAGAGCTTCCAGCTCCCTGATCGGTTTCTGATACAGTCTTCCGTTTTTCACAGACAGTTCCCGGGGAAGGCTCATCTGGCCGAACCAGGGACGTTCCGCGGTAGACGAGTTGCAGGTATCCCAGTTCTGCATCCATCCGATCATGACTCTGCGGCCATCCGGTGTCACCACCGTCTGAGGTGCATAAAAGTCAATGCCGTAATCGATGGACTGATTGTGACGTTCCGTAAAGGTATCCGTCTCTTCATCAAACTCTCCCATCAGGCAGAGTGTTCCGTTTCCGTTGTGATACTCAAAGCCCGCGGGCAGCATATCCTGAGGGCTGGTGAGCAGAATCCACTGTCCATCCAGCTCAAAGAAGTCCGGACATTCCCACATTTTTCCGATGCGGTTGCAGTTGGCTGCCAGAACCTTTTTAAAGGACCACTTGAATCCATCGGGACTGGTATACAGAAGAATCTGACCGCTTCCATCCGCAGGACGGTTGCCAACCACGCAGCAGTAGGAGCCATCCTTTTTTCTCCACATCTTCGGATCGCGGAAATCCTTCCTGCTTGCTCCTTTCGGAAGATCCTTTTCATCCAGTACCGGATTCATCTCATACTTTTCATAGTCGACTCCGTCACCTACTGCAAGACACTGGGTCTGGATGTCGGAAAATCCCCCGTTTGCTTCCCGCTGTCTCAGTACACCCGTGTACATCAGCAGCTGTCTGCCATCGGGAAGCTCAATGGCACTTCCGGAAAAGCAGCCGTCTCTGTCATAGATTTCATCCGGAGCAAGTGCAGCAGGAAGGTACTCCCAGTGCAAAAGGTCTTCGCTGACTGCATGTCCCCAGTGCATGGGGCCCCAGACGGATTCATAGGGATGATACTGATAAAACATATGGTATTTTCCCTTATAGTAGGAAAAACCATTGGGATCATTCATCCAGCCTACCCGTGAGGACAGGTGGAAATCCGGCCGTTCTTCCTTTTTGATCATTTTTTCTGATGATTCTTCATATTTGCGTGCTTCACGCAGTGTCTGACTTGTCATAGATTCTATCCCCTTTTGATTTTTATTGGTTTCTTTTTTTATGGCATTGCAGCACTGTTAACAAAGTTTTCATCCCGTTACTGTCTGCTCAGCAATAACGCTTCTACTTCCTCTTTACGGGGCATCACTCTCAGTGCGCCTTTTCGTGTTGTAATCAGTGAAGCTGCTGCATTGGCAAATACCAGCATTTCTTTCAGATTCTCCTTCGTCAGATCTGATAATCCATGATCGCAGATGTAGTGGAGTACACATGCGCAGAATGTATCACCTGCTCCGGTGGTTTCAATGGTATTCTCCTGCAGAAACGGTGCTGACTCAACAATCATTCCCTTATAGTAAGCTCTGCTTCCTTCTTTTCCCATGGATACCAGGATCAGGGGAATCTCATATCTTTCAAGAATCCACTGAACCCCTTCTGTATAATCATCTTTGCCGGTCAGCCACTGGATTTCATTGTCGGAAATCTTCAGGATCTGGCAGTGACCCAGACCGTACAGTACCTGTTCTCTGGCATCATCCAGGGACTTCCACAGGGGAGGACGCAGATTGGGGTCAAAGGAAATCAGCACACCGGCTTCCTCTGCAAGGCGGATTGCTTTTTTCGTAGCAGCACGCACACCCTCATGGGTCATGGACAGAGTTCCGAAATGAAAAATCTTTGAATTTTCAATCAGTTCTTCCGGAATTTCATCTTCCGCAAGCATCATATCCGCCCCAGGATTGCGGTAGAAAGAAAAATCACGGTCGCCATCTTCAAATGTATGAACCAGTGCAAGCGTTGTATGTACTTCATCATCCATCTGAAGCCATGCGGAATCAATACCTGTTTCTTCAAGGGCAGCTTTCAGCTGCTTTCCAAAGAAATCATTTCCGACTTTTCCAATAAAAGCCGTCTCATGGCCCAGTTTTGTCAGCATCGCCAGCACGTTGCAGGGTGCACCGCCCGGATTAGCTTCAAACAGGGAATTTCCCTGATTACTTTTTCCGTTTTCGGTAAAGTCAATCAATAACTCGCCCAATGCGGTTACGTCATACTTCTTCATATACTTTGCAACCTCCTGTTATCATATTTTGTTATTTACGAACTCCGGCTCCAGAGTAGTTCCTCCATAAGCATAAGAAACCGGCAGGCAGACCATCAAATTCCAGTTTTCCATGGGTCATATGTTCTTCAAAAAAGGGATAAAAATGTTCCATCGGCTCGCTGTCATCCAGAATCTTCATGGAATATTTCAGATTCCGTTTCAGGCATCCGTTTTCAAAGCCCGCCTTTCGTTTGTTCGGTTCGTTATTCAAAGAGGAACCAATCCGCAGAAAAGCCACATTATGGCATCCCAGATCGGCAAGTTTTTCTGCAGCCATCTGTCCTCCGGCAAAGTTGTCGCTGGATACACAGGGAATCGAAGAGTTTATAATGCGGTCAATTGACACAAATGGCAGATCTTCACCGATGATCAGGTCATCGCTGTACGTTAGCCCGATGATTCCATCCACCTTGCTCTTCCTGACCATGGTGATATACTCCTGTTCCACTTCCGGATTCTGATCAGTCGTACACAGAAGCATGCGGTAATTTCGTTTTTGCAGTTCAATATTAATTTCATTCGTCAGTTCCGCCAGAAAAGGATTCACCGTATTGGGTACCATCAAAGCTACCGTATACGTCTTGCCGGATTTCATCCCCTGTGCATAGCTGTTAACCTGATACCCCAGTTTATCAATCGCATCTTCCACACGCTGTTTGTATATTTTCCCTACAGGAAGCCCATTCACAACCTTGGATACGGTTCCCAGAGCGACTCCGGCTTCACACGCCACATCCTTCATGGTAGGTACGGTGTTCTTTTTCTCCATTACGAAAGTTCCTCCGATTCTTTCAAATTCCTGTATCTGACAATCCTTTACCGAAGAATCCGGAAAAGGACAGCAGTTTTTCCCTGCTGCCCCTTTCCTTTTTAAATATCAATCCTTATGATATTGTCAATTACACATCATTCAATCAAATCATACTTTATTCTGCAACATTTTCAAAATAAGCATCCAGATATTTCTGGAAGATATCAAGCATATCTTTCAATCCGTATGCATCCAGATCCTTCAGATACTGATCCCAGTCTGCATCGGTGAAACCGTTCATAATCCAGTCGGATTTCTTTGCATTGATTGTTTTGGTAATATCAGCCTGCAGATTAGACAGCTCTTCTGTATCTTCACGGCTCATAAATACGTTGGGATATACATATTTTGTATTCATATCCGGTGTGTAGTAGTCTTTGATCCAGTCCAGACGGTACTGTGCATCGTCAGGGCAGGTTACATATACGCCATAGTATTCATCCAGAACCGCCAGAGGTCCGCCAACAGCTTCTGCTTCTCTTACTTCTACAGGAGATGCATCACCCAGAGGCGCATGTTTCAGCATATCTCCGCCGTTTTCATTTTTGCCCAGTTCAAAGATATCGAAATCGTCATCTTCACCGTAGGTACCCCAGTTGTTCTGAGGAGACTGGAAAGGATCATACATCTGATCAAGCCATGCGCAAACAAGTGCAGGATTCTTTGCAACAGCTGTTACTACGCAGCGTCCGCGGTCAAAACCACTGGTGAAGGATCCGTTCTGAGGGGTGATATTTCTGGTATCTGCTGTCAGAGCCGGCAGGGGAACATAATCTTCCAGATTGTCGACGTTGGCAACATCCCAGCTGAAGCATACACCGTAACGATGAGATTTACCCTTGGAAACATAGGTTGACCATTCCTGTGTAAAAGCTTCGGGATCGATCAGGTTTTCTGCATACAGGGAATGCAGCCATTCGATACCTTTCTTGAAGCCTTCCTGAGTTGCACTGCAGATAACTTTCTTGTCGTCAGTAACTGCAATATGTCTGCCCTTATCTGCATCGCCGTAGCCTTCTCCAAAACCATTGATCAGGATGCTGGGGTCCTGGCCGCCGTCATTTACGATACAGGACATGGGAATAATGCTGCCGTCAATGTTGAATTCAGCCTGAAGTTTGGAAGCGTTATCGCGGAAAGCGATCAGAACCTTTTCAAATTCTTCTACTGTTGTTGGCATATCCAGTTTCAGGAAATCCAGCCATTTCTTATTAATAAAACTCATGTTGTCCACTGTCTGAATCGCTGTTTTATCTGAACCCAGCTGTTCAATCCAGGGTAAAGCCCAGATATGGCCTTCTGAATCTGTACACATAGCCTTGTATTCCGGATATTTTTCAAATACAGCACTCAGGTTGGGCATATAAGCATCAATGTACTCTTCCAGAGGAATGATAACACCCTGATCTGCATATTTCAGAAGGTCACTGTCACTGAAGCCTGCAGTGAAGACAAAATCAGACAGTGTATCTACGTCAGCCATTGCCAGAGAGATCTTGTCGCCCCACTGATCAGACTGAATGGCATTCCATTCAATCTTCACATTGGTCTTTTCCTGCAGACGCTTGAAAATAGTACGGTTGTTGGGATTTGATTCTGTACTGGGCGGATAGCTGATCATACCGGTCAGTGTGGTTTCTTCTTTTAAAGGAAACGCCAGTTCCGCTTTATCAACTTCCTGAAATTCTCCGCTGTTCAGTTCCGTTTTGCCGCCGCCGCCGCCGCCGCAGGCTGTCATTGAAAATACCATACCAGCTGCCAGAACAGCTGACATCACGCGCTTAAATATTCTGCTGTTTTTCATGCTAAACTCCTTTTCATTTTGCTCTTTCATTTCTTAAATCGTCATAATTTACAAATCATCATAACTCTTAAATCATCCTGTCCGTTCAGAAAATGCTTATCCCTTGACGGAACCTGCCATAATACCTGCATCAAAGTACTTCTGGAAGAAAGGATACATCACGATCAGAGGTAAACTGGAAACAATGATGGTTGCATATTTCAGCAATTCTGCAAGCTGTGCACGCTGAGCAGTACTCTGCATATCAGAAATCATACCGGATTCCGGCTGGTTCTGAATCAGGATGGAACGAAGCACCAGCTGCAGAGGCTGTTTTGCTGCATCATTCAGATATATCATGGCATCAAAGTAGCTGTTCCACATACCTACGAACTGCCACAGTGCAAGCACTGCGATAACCGGTGTGCAGACCGGAAGAAGAATCTTAAAGTAATAAACCATCTCGTTGGCACCGTCCACTTCAGCTGCTTCTCTCAGTTCGGAAGGAATTCCCTGATAATAGGTTCTTGCAATAATCATATTCCATACACTGAACGCACCGGGGAGGATGATCGCCCACATGCTGTTCTTCAGACCCATATTACTGATCAATAAGTATGTAGGAATCAGACCGCCGCCGAAGAACATGGTGATTACAAAGAGTACATTGAAAAATCCTCTTCCCTTAAAATCAGTTCTTGACATGGGGTATGCGGCCAGCAGGGTAACAAACACCGATACAAA
>JALFLM010000017.1 GCA_022774705.1 Lachnospiraceae bacterium
ATATATTAACGTCCTGGATCCGAAAAAGCATAAGAAGAGTCTCGAAGAAAAACAGTATCAGGTAAATAATCATCAGGTAACCATCAATCAGGAAGGAGTCCTGATCGATGGGCTGGCAGTAAAAAAAGATGATGGGTCTGTAAATCTTGAGCTGGAAACAGATTATACAGCAGAATTTGACGGGACAAGCGGATATCTCGTTCTGACCCTTATTGCAGGCGGTAAAGGGGATGGAGCGACAAACCTGACTGTATCTGGAAATATGCTTGACCCTTCCAAGGTAACCAAAGATGACATCATTGGAAGTTACGATACGTCCACCGGGTCGGAAACCGGTGCAGAACTGATCAGGCAGGTATATCCCAAATTAGGCGTTATCCCCGGACTGATTGTGGCCCCCGGATGGTCGCACATTCCGGAAGTAGGGATTGCACTGGCTGCAAAGGCAGCTGACATCAATGGCGTATTTAAAGCAATGGCTTTGCTTGATCTGGACACTGAAAAAGCAAGAAAATATACGGATTGCAAAAAGGTAAAAGAGGACAGCGGGTTCACTTCCGCATTTTCCTGTGTGCTGTGGCCCTGTGATAAGATCGGGGAAAAGATACTGGCAAAATCAGCGGTTGCGGCAGCGATGGTATCCTATCAGGATGCTGCAAACGATGATGTCCCCAATCTTTCCCCGTCCAATAAGATGCTTGGTGTAACCGGACAGTGTCTGGCAGATGGAACAGAAGTATTTCTTGACCAGAACCAGGGCAATACGGTAAATAGCTGCGGGGTGACCACTGCGATCAACATGAACGGATGGAGGTTATGGGGGAATTACACCGGAGCCTATCCTTCCAGCGGCGATGCAAAAGATATCTGGTTCCCGGTACGCCGCATGTTCAACTGGCACGCAAATATTTTCATTCAGACTTACTTTGAAAAAGTCGATGATCCGATGAATCATGTGCTGGTAGAATCGGTTGTTGATTCTGAAAATATCCGCTGTGCTGCGTATGCTCCGGATAAATGGGCAGGTGCATCCATCGAATACAGGAGCGATGATAATCCTACACCGGACATTTTAGCTGGAAAGATTACTTTCCGTCAGAAGATTGCGCCGTATACCCCGGCACAGGAAATCGATAACATCCTGAGTTATGATACGGAACTGCTGGCAAGTGTAATTGGAGGTGAAGAGTAATGAAAGGCAATATCATTCCTGAGGTTTTAAATCATTTTAATGCTTATCAGAAAGGGACAAAACTGGTCGGGATTTCCGGGGAAGTAGAATTGCCGGAATTAAAGTCAATCACGGATACCATCGAAGGGTCAGGTGTCATGGGGGAAATTGAAGATCCGGTAACGGGACAATTTGAGAGCATGAAAATCAAGATCCCGTTTGCGACCCTTTATGAAAGTATTTTTTCAATCTGCAGCACAACAAAGCCGGCAGATCTGACGCTGCGCGGGTCGATGCAGTGCATGGATCCTACGACCGGAACTACCGATTATTATCCGGTAAAGGTAGTAGTAAGAGGTAAAGCAACGACCATTAATACCGGAAAAATGGTAAAGGGGAAGAAGATGGAAGCAGAGGTGGAACTCGAAGTCTTCTATCTTAAGATTACTGTAAATAACAAGAGCGTACTGGAACTGGATAAACTGAATTTTAAGTACGTATTGAATGGCACAGACATGCTGGCAAAGATCCGCAGGCAGATATAAAGGCAGAACCGAAAATAATGTAAAAGAAAGGAAAACAGGACCATGGAAAAAGATAAGAGTGTAATTATCGTGGGAGAAGCAGCAAAAAAAGAAGAGGAAATCCTGAAACTGAGTCGTACATATCAGTTTGAAGGGGAAGAAATCAGTGAAATTGACATGAGCGGTCTGGAGAATCTGACTGCAGATGACATGATCAGGGCCAATAAAGTGCTGGCAGCTTCCGGAACAGCAGCTGTTGTACCGGAAACCAATCTGGAATATACCATGGTGATTGCAGCAAACGCAACCAACAGACCGATTGAATTTTTCAAGGCGCTCAAGCCACGGGATGCGATTAAGGTAAAAAATAAAGTAACATCTTTTTTCTTCGGAGAGGAATAGATCCCAGGGATTTATCAGAGCTTCGAAAATGCTGCCTCGTTTTGTCACTGAATTTAAGGACGGGACTGGATTATTTTATCAGCCTGTCCTTATTTGATCTTTTGGATATTTGCGAGGACTTAAACGAGGTGAATAAACAGGATCATGAGTGATTATAAAATTGCCATAAAAATTGCCGGTCAGCTAGAAAAATCTTTCAATGATGCCCTGAAAGTAGCGGGATCCGGCCTGAAAGGTCTGGCAACAGTTGGAAAGATTGGTGCTGCAGCAATGGCATCGGCAGGGACGGCTGTTGCTGCAGTCACAACTGCAGGAGTAAATACCGGACGTGAATTTGAGGCAGCAATGTCATCTACGGCAGCAACTGCAGGAGCGACACAGGCAGAATACAACCAGTTAAAACAGGCTGCGCTTGAAATGGGACGCAGTACATCCAAAACAGCCACAGAAAGTGCCAATGCACTTGAATACATGAGTCTGGCGGGATGGTCGGTAGAACAATCAATACAGGGGCTGCCAGGCGTATTGAGACTTTCCGAAGCAACCGGTCTGGATCTTGCAAGGACATCAGATCTGGTAACGGATTCCATGTCTGCGACGGGAACCACTGTGGAAGAACTTTCAGGTTATCTGGATGTCTGTGCAAAAGCGCAGAATAAATCCAATCAGACTTCTGAACAGCTGATGGAAGCTTATATCGGAGTCGGCGGAACCATGAAAAACCTCAATGTTCCTGTTCAGGAAAGCGCCACAGCCCTTGGTGTGCTGGCCAATCGAGGAATAAAAGGGAGCGAGGCAGGAAATGCGCTTAACGCCATTATGGTAAACCTGACCACAGGAACCGGACAGGCGGGAAAAATGATGGAAAAGCTGGGCATATCTGCATTTGACAGCCATGGCAGGTTCATCGGTCTGCAGGCAACCCTGCAGAAGGTAAATGGAAAACTCTCCGGGTTATCCGAGGAGGAACGGAATGCTGCACTGGCGGCTATCGGTGGGAAACAGCATGTTGATGCACTGAACGACTTAATGGCCGGATTGAATACCACGACAGCAGAAGGTGTCACAGAGTGGCAGGCGTTGGAACAACAGCTCTACAACTCGAACGGTGCCCTGGAAGAAATGGCCAAAACAAAACTGGATAACCTGAATGGGGATCTGGCGATCTTTCAGTCAGCTGCTCAGGACTGCGGAATCGCAATCTATGAAAACCTGAACAGCCCGCTCCGATCACTTACACAGTACGGAACAGATGCAATTTATCAATTATCTGATGCTTTAAAGTCCGGAGGTTTTGAAGGATTTGTGGCAGAAATCGGTACTGTGCTCGGCCAGGCCGCTGCATCTGCAGCGGGATATGCACCGAAGTTTATTGATGTGGCAGTAAAACTGACGATGTCATTTTTGGATGGGATTGAAGCAAATTCCGGTCAGATTGCTTCTGGACTGACAAAAATGGGTACAGCATTCGTGTCAGGACTCATGAAAATTTCACCGAGACTGATCGTAGTCGCAGCAAAGCTGATTGTTGAATTCGCGAAGGGAATCCGGGAGAACTTACCGGAATTGAAAGCAGCAGCAGTTGAGTCGGTACAATATCTTATGGAAGCCATGGGAGAAGAACTGAAATCATACGGGAACTTTCTGGCGGATGATTCTGCCGGGGCTTTCGAAAAGATTATCGCCCTGATGCCTGCAGTGGCTGCAGGATTTGCGGGATTCATGGCAGTTTCCAAAACAGTAAAAAATGTACAGGGATTCATTGGAAGTTTAAAATCTCTGGGTGAATCAGCATCCGTAGCAAAAGGAGGAATTGGTGCGGCATCCAATGTCATGTCTGCAGCTTCTAAAAATATCCTGGCATCAGGTGCAGGATTCATGATGGCGGCGGCAGGAATATGGGTGCTGGCAGACGCAGCAGTCCGTATCGCAGAAGCAGGGCCGGCAGCGGCAGCTGGACTGGTTGCAATGACAGGTGGTATTGCTGGAATGATGGCGATAGCCGGGCAGATGGCACCGAAGCTGCAGGCAGGGTCGCAGGGAATTCTCGCATTCGGAGGAGCTGTACTGATGGCAGGAGCAGGGATGAGCCTGATGGCAATAGCGGCCACTCAGATAGCCGCAGCCGGTCCGATGGCTCTTGCCGGTCTTCTCGTGATGGAAGGCGGAATGATCGCTATGCTTGCAGTAGCCGGAGCGCTCGGCCCACAACTGACAGCCGGAGCGGCAGGACTGGCTGCTTTCGGCGCAGCAATCGTGCTTGCGGCAACAGGATGTCTGATCATGGTTCAGGCTGCAGTACAGCTTGCAGCGGCAGGACCATCCGCGCAGATCGCAATGGCGGAAATGGCGGCAGGAATCGTGGCACTTGGAGCTTTAGCAGGAGCACTCGCTCCTGTCCTTTTAACCGGAGCAGCCGCAATCGCAGCACTCGGAGCGGCACTGGCGCTCGTGGCAACATCCGCACTGCTTGGAGCTACTGCGTTGACAATGATCACTGCGGCACTTCCAATGCTATCTGCATACGGAACATCAGGATCAGTGGCAATCTTGCAGCTTGGAGCATCGATCATCGTATTCGCAGCATCGGCGGCCGCATGTGGAGCGGGAGCACTCGTGGCAGCTGCTGGGCTTATTAGTCTTGCAGCCGGAGCCATTGCAGCAACCGCAGGAATCCTCGCATGTGGAGCAGGAGCTGCAGTATTAGCAGCGGCAATCGCCCTGATTGCAGCAGGCGCAGCAGCAGGTATGGCATCGTTCATGCTTCTGGCAGCGATGGTTCGAATGTTCGGTACAGCAGCAGCGTCATCAGCATTACCAATCCTGACACTCACAGTGGTAATGGTACCATTTGCGGCAGCGGCCGTGGTAATGGCGGCCGGAGCGACAGCCGGAGGCGCAGCACTTCTCGTGTTTGCAGCCGGAGCAATTGCAGCATCAGTCGGTATGGTTCCGCTTGCTGCAGCAATGGTGCTCGCGGCCGGATCGGTAAAGATCATCGGATCCAGCGCCCAGGAGGCTGGATCCGCGCTTAAATCAATGTCCGAAGGGGCAGCAGGAACAGCAGCCGGGTTTGCAGTTATCGCAGCCGGCGCTGCACCGCTTGCTGCAGCACTGCTGCCACTCTCAGCATCATCAGCATCATCAGCGGCAGCAGTCCTTGCTCTCGCCGCGGCATCAACAGCAGCAGCCGCAGGAATTACAATCCTGACGGCAGGAATCACGCTGACATCAGGTGCCCTGATGCTTGCCAGCAGCTCAATTTTAATGTTCAAGGCAAGTGCTGCAGGAATCAATGCAGCGGCAGATCCAATGACTGCAGCATTCATCAGAATAGCTACAGCGGTAGTTCCATTTACTGCAGCAATAACAGCGCTCGCAGCTCCGATGGTAACGGCATCTGCAACCATGATGATATTCGCCGGAGGAATCACAGTGGCAGCCGGTTCTGCAGGGATTCTGGCAGCTGCTCTGCTTGCAGCAGTCGGAGTACTTGGAAGACTTGGAGCGGTAACAACAACGTCTATGGCAATGGTGACAGCGGCTGTAAGAACTGAGATGACGCAATCGAATGCAGCAGTAACATCCGGCATGACGATTATCGTGAATTCGGGAAAAAATGGAATGACATCCTTTGTGGCAGTCACAAGGAACGGAATGGCCACATTCGTGGCGTCTGTAAGGAACGGAGGCACGCAGGCAACAGCTGTCTGCATAAGCACCGCATCACAAATGATGTCAGCTTTTTCAGGTTTGCCCGGCAGTATGTTTTATGCCGGAACCATGGCAATGGCAGGGCTTAGAAACGGAATCGCGTCTGCAGGAGCTTCAGCGGTAGCACAGGCAAGAAACATCGCGAATCAGGTAGCAGCAACGGTGAACAGTGCACTGAAAATTCACTCCCCATCAAGAGTCATGGACCAGTCTGGACAATACGCAGGACAGGGACTCGCAGGAGGGCTGCATAAGACTGTAGCAATCGTACAGAAAGCAGCGGATGAATCACTGGTACAGCCGGTGAAATCTGCCGGATCAAAGACATTTGAAATTCCGCAGTTTGAGAACCGATCCAGCGTGATCGGAGAGACCGTGAACGCTTTTTCAGGACAGGAGGCCTCAGGAGGAAAGCAGAACAATAACGGAACAGGGGTCAAGTTTGTGTTCAGCCCGACTTATCATTTCGATGGAGAAGCACCGAATAAGGAGGATATTGTGGAAGCCAACCGAATGAGCCAGGAGGAATTTGAAAAAATGATGAAAGAATATCTGCGTAATAATAAACGGATTTCTTTTGCGTAGGAGGGTACGTTTTGAGTACTTATACGACGATCCAGGGAGATACCTGGGATTTGATCTCTTATAAGCTGTACGGGGCAGAAAGATTCATGAAATATCTGATTGAGGCGAATTGGCCGCTTTTGGATGTACTTGTCTTTTCAGCGGGAACAATTATCAATGTTCCGGATCTTCCGGAAGATCCGGATGAGGACAGACCGTTCTGGAGAACGGACGATACTGATGCATTTATATGGGAGGATGAGGAATAATGGCGGATGCGAGAAGGGCCGTTCCAAGCCTTTCCTTTAACGGAAAGAGCGTAAATACCACACTGAAGGATTACATAAAAAGCGTGTCTTTTACGGATGTGGCGAGTGGAGAAAGTGATTCCATAAGTATCGTCCTCCAGAACATTGAGATGGAATGGCTTGGGAAGTGGTATCCCAAAAAAGGAGACAGGATTAAAGGCGGAGTTACCTTAAAAAACTGGAATCGAGAAGGGGAGAATAAAAGAATTTCATATGGTACGTATATTCTGGATGAGATCAGATATAGTGGAGGACCGTTAACGGCAACTTTTGGGGGACTTGCCATCCCGGCAAATGATTCATTTAAAACCAGGAACCGGACAAAGACCTGGAAAAAGGTTACTCTTCATGGAATTGCTTCAGAAATCGCTTCCAGATATGGACTCGGCCTTTCCTATGAAGCCGGCAATTATTCCATCAATGCACTGGAGCAGTCAGAGGAAAATGATTCTTCTTTCCTTTACAACACTGTAAAGAAGTACGGGTTAAAAATGAAGGTTTATAATTCCAGGATCGTAATCTTCGATCCGGTAAAAATGGAAGCCAGAAGAACGGCAGCTACCCTGAAACGGGAATCGTTTGTTGGGGATTCCTGGGATTATCAGGATTCACTGGAAGGAACTTATACCGGTGCCAGAATGTCCTATAAATCTGAGAAGAAAAGTGACAGGGAACTGAGTGTTTATGTCGGAATCAAAGGAGAAAATGCCAAAGGTTCCAGAATCCTCAGAATCAACAGCCAGGCAGACAGTATTGCAGATGCACAGGTACAGGCAAGGGCTCAGGTGAATCTGGCGAATGAGTCCATGACAACTCTAAACGGGCAGATCTGGCCGGATATAAGAATTGTTTCAGGGGTTACGGTTAGGGTGACTGACATGGGAAAGGCTGATGGGAAATATTTCGTCGATAAAGTAACATTGGAAGTCAGTGATTCCGGAACAAAGCAAAGAATTGAAATGCATAAATGCCAGAAACGCATATAGGATGGAATGTAATGTCGGAAAGAAATTTAAGAATCGGGCGTGTGTCTGCAATCAATTATCCTCATGGGATGATCAGTGTAACCTATCCGGATTTAGATGATGCTGTTACAGATTACCTTCCCATGCTGGCTGTCGGAGATGAATACAAAATGCCGGGCATTGGAGAAGAAGTTCTGGTGATTCATATGCCGAATGGATATGCCGGTGGAATCGTGCTGGGAAAATACTGGAATGAGGATAACCGGCCGGCCAAATCCGGGAAAGACGTATACAGGAAAGAATTTGGACAGAAACAAGGGGAAGCTTATCTGGAATATTCCAATGATCGGCTTCTCATACACGCAAAAAAAATCATATTTGAGTCGGATGCAGGGAAGATTGACATTTCCGATTTTATAAACAGCGTCAAGGAGATTTCTGATATTCGAAAAGAAATCGAGGACCTGCAGAAGATAATTACAGAGATAAAATCGAAATTGTGATGAGGTGTATCGAAAATGGCAAAAGTAGGAAACTGGGGGAAAACCATACGATTTGAGGTAAGCTCCCGAAAAGTACTTACTTTTCGAAACTTTAAGCGGTCTGTGTCAGGAAGATGGCAGCAGCACCAGATAATTGGGAAAAAACCAAAAAGTGAGTTTACCGGTCCGGACGCATCACAGGTCACGATGGATGTTATTTTATCAGCAGAACATGGAGTCAAACCTGGAAATATGATAAAAATCCTGGAAACTGCCTGTGAAAAGGGGCAGGTGGAATATCTGTATATCGGCGGGAAGAAGATCGGACGCAATAAATTTTATCTGGAATCGGTGAGCGAAGCCTGGGATGAAGTCTGGAATAAAGGGGAACTGGTGAAGGCAGCATTATCGCTAAAATTCACTGAGTATACGTAGGTAATAAAAATGAAAAGAATAATAGATTCCATCCGGATCATACCGACCGAATCTGTACCTGGTATTGACCGGATCAACATCAACCTGAAGACGCTTATCCTGACCTGCGAAGGAACCCTTCCGGGGAGCCGCAGTTTCGGACTGGACAGGGAATTTCTGGACCAGTCCCCTCAGGATGCGATCAATCTCTTTGCTGTGGTACTGGAAGAAAAGGTAAGCGAATTCATACCGGATATTACAATATTAAATGTAGAGGGCGATGCCGACAGTTCAGGCATGCTTGAACTTACGGTTTACGTAGGAAGGAGGCAGTAAAGTGATTGAAGAAATAGCAAATCTTCCGGAAGTCAGCTTTATTGACAATATGACACTGGATGCGGTACAGGAAAAGATGTTGGATGATTATAAGAAAAAATATAATGAACTGACTGGAAAAACATGCAGTTTAAAGCGTGCAGATCCAACCGCGCTGATATTATATGCCTGTTCAGTACAGATCTACCAGGCACTGCTTTACGTTGACCGTGCCGGCAAACAGGACCTTTTAAAGTATGCATATGGAGATTATCTGGATAATCTGGCTGCGCTGAAAGGTATTTCGAGGGAACCGGCAAAACCCGCTGCAGTGATGGTACGGTTCACGCTTTCAGAAGTAAGGCCATACACCATTCCGATTCCTGCCGGAACACGGATTACAAATGGAGATATCTACTTTGCGACTGACCGGTATGCAGAGATCCTTCCGGGGCAGCAAAATATTGATATTTCCTGTACCTGTCTGATTGCAGGTACGGATGGAAATGGGCTGCTGGAAGGGGAACTGAATATTCTGGTGGATCCTGTGCCTTATGTGGCAAATGTTCAGAATATTGAATACAGTTCCGGAGGAACCGATGTTGAAGCAGATGAGGACCTGGCTTACCGTGTGTATATTGCTCCGTCCAGCTATTCAGTAGCCGGACCGGAGCAGGCATATATGTATTGGGTGAAAACATATAATGCATCCATTTTGGATATTCGGGTAGACAGCGAAAATCCAACGGAGGTACAGATCCAGATCATCATGGAGAACGGAGAACTTCCAAATGCAAGCCTGGTGCAGGGACTGCAGGAATATCTTTCCGGTCAGAATATCCGTCCGCTGACAGACAAGGTAATGGTATCAGCCCCGGGTGTGACGGAATATGACATGGAACTGGAATTTTTTATTAACGTAAGCGACAAGGCAAAAGCAATGAGCATTCAGGCACAGGTGGATACTGCGATCCTGGAATATGAGATCTGGCAAAAGTCCAAAATCGGTCGTGATATCAATCCGTCCGAACTAATAAAGCGGATTGTGGCAGCAGGTGCAAAAAGAGCGGTCGTAAACAAACCGGATTTCCAGATCATATCAAAGTCAAATGTTGCCGTGCTGCGAAATAAGACAGTATCCTACGGAGGCATTGAGGATGATTAGGCTGGGAGAAAGTGGACTGGCCGAGATGTGGCCGGATAGGTCTTCCGTGGAGATCCAGTGCCTGAGTTATGCTTTGCAGGAGTCAATTGAATATGTGCTCAGGAAGGCAGATGAATCCGGATGTTACAGTGCTGTAGATAAGCTTCAGGATCCGATCCTTGACCATCTGGCCGTCGAACTGCAGTCCATGTATTATGACCAGAACATGCCGGTAAACCAGAAGCGTGAGATCATCAAAAACACGCTTAAATGGTATATGAGGGCCGGTACGACCGGAGCAGTACAGGAGATGGTCACGGTTATTTTCGGAGACGCCCGGATTGTAGAGTGGTTTGATTTTACAGAATGGCCATATACTCCGGGAACTTTCGACATCGAAACCAAAACCAGAATAACAGAAGGCATCTATCAGGACATGGAAAAGTATATACGTCAGGTGAAAAATGTACGTTCCCACCTGCGGAAAATCCGGTTCGACAGGCAGGAAACGGTCACCATAGTATTTGGAGGCATGTGCGGAAATTCGGATATGGAACAGTATGCGGATGACTGCCTGCAGCAAAATCAGGAATCAAAGCTGCAGGATACATACTGCGGTGCATGCCTTTTAAGTACGCCGGAAACGGTTATAAAAATGGAGGGACAGTAATGGCAAGTTATAATCCGCTCAGGTTAACTCCGGACGGAAAAGTTTTGTTCGCAAAGGTATATGCCAATACGGCAACAACAAAATTTACAAAAGTAGCATCCGGATGCGGGGCGTATGAAGAAAATGAAGACTACGCAGACCGGACAGAACTGAAAGACAAAAAGCAGGAGTTTCCCATTGGCAGTATGGATATCATAAATAGGGAAAACGTGCAGCTGAACCTGATTTTGTATAACTATGGAATTACAAAGGGATATAATATCACGGAAATAGGGCTGTATGCATACGATCCGGATGTGGGTGAGATCCTTTATGCTGTTATGACGGCACAGGAAGGAATGTGGGATTATTTCCCGGCATATACGGAAATCCGTACAGCCACAATTTCTCTAAAGCTGATCGTAGCAGTATCCGATACGGATAAGATCACAATCCAGGTGGATGAAGAAGCGTTTGTGACGCGCAAAGAGTACAATGCGAAAGTAATAGAGCTGGAAAATATGATTGCAGACGGAATCGCCGGCAGCGGTACCAGCTACATCCTTCCTGTTGCTGCGCCAAAAAAACTGGGAGGTGTCCTCTCTGCTCCTTTTGACAGCAAAAACATGGATCTTCCGGTAGGTGTCACAGAAGATGGTCGGATGTATGCAGGCAATCCGGCCGGTGATTTTTCCATAGGATTTGATAAGGATGGGAATATATGCCTGCTCTACAAAGGAAACCAGATTGGAAACAGCATTAAAGTCGGAGGCGGGACTTCATCAGGAATAGATGTTCCTGATTCAGAAGAAGATGAAGTATCTGGAGAACCGGAAACCGAGTATACAAAGATGTCAGCCATTGTATCGTTATACGATAATGCGTACATAGATACAGGAATGGTATACGATGCAGATAAAACCACAATAGAATATGACTTTGCCCTGCTGTTCCATTCTTATTATGACATCCTGAGAGCCCAGGATCCATCTAAATTTCTGCGGTTCCGAATCGAGAACCAGATGGACTTCCATATCAGAATCGGATACTGGGAACAATCTGTATATGTCATCGAGCGCGAACGAAAATATAAGGTTAAGCTTGATAAAGGATGTGCATATCTTGACGGCGCCAAGATGTGGGATGCGGACGCCGGGAAAACAGGAGAATATATCGATTTTACCACATCTGGAAATATCACGCTTGGACATTCCTGCAGGACCTACGGCTGCAGGATCTGGAATGACGGCATTCTTGTCAGAGATCTTATCCCGGTAAAAGATCCATCAGGGATTTTATGCATGTATGACCTATGCAATAACAAATATCATTACAGTGCAGGAGAAGGGCAATTTAAGTAGAAGGGCAATTTAAGTAAAGGAGAATTCTATGGGCAATTTTAATCCGGCGGTCATTACGGAAAAGGGAATTAAACTGCTGCAGAAAGCATCCGGAATCAGATTCACGAAAGCGATGATAGGAAGCGGCAGTCATGAAGCAACGGAAGATTTGACAAAATTGACAGAACTGTCTCAGGCAAGGGACAGTTTTTTAATCAAACAGGCATCGGAAATCGAAAGCAATCTTTCATTGCTGGAATTTACCGTGACTAATAAAAACATTGAAGAAGGTTACTATGTAAAAGAAATCGGAATCTTTGCTGAAGATCCCGATGAAGGAGAGATCCTTTATGCAGTAGCTTCAGCAATTGAAAACCAGTGGGACTTTCTGCCTGTATACAATGGTTTCCACGAGTGCAGGATAGCAATGAAATTTTATACAAAGGTCAGCAATGCGTCCAGTGTAGAAATTAAGATGGAATCTGAAGAAGAAGCCATCCTGCTTTTGGTGAGTGAACACAATACATCCAGTACGGCGCACAACGATATCCGCACATTAATCACCGGACTTACAGTTCGGTTAAATGCTCTGGCAGACAGTGATGATACAACTTTAGACCAGCTGTCCGAAATTGCCGCTTACGTCAAGTACAACAGATCTCTGATTAACGGCATTACTACAAGTAAGGTGGATGTATCAGATATCGTTAACAATCTGACATCGAATAATACAAATAAACCTTTATCTGCAAAACAGGGTAATGTACTGAAATCGTTGATCGATGCAATCACGATTCCGGAAAAGTTACCTAACCCAAACGCATTATCAATTGCAGTAAACGGAACTACCAAAACTTACGATGGTAGCGAAGTCGTTACAATTGATATCCCATCTGGTAGTACAGACAATAGTGGAGACACCAATCACTATTACGTAACTCCAGAACAATTTGGAGCTGTTGGAGACGGAACCGCAGATGATACAGAAGCTTTTCGTCAAGCAATTGAAACAGAGTATCCAATTATTTGTATGTCCGGAAAGGATTATTATTTTGCAAATGAAATTGTCACCGATAAGACACGTATCAACATTGATGGAAATTACAGCCATTTTACAGGCTTTCGTCTGAAAATCAATCTGAATGAAGATGAAAGTAACTGGAAAACAGCGTACCCCCATCCAGACTCTGTAATACAGAACATTTACTTTATTAATAAAAATGGGATGGATTACTGTATTAAAACAGGAGTCCCTATTAGGTTTGTAAACATTGACATCTACGGTTATGACCTGTGGTTAAAAAACTACGGCGATTACATGGATTATATGGTATTCGACAATTTGGCTATCAATAGCAGACCTAGCAATGAACATTATTGCATTGAATTAACATATTTGGGCGATAATCATGTTTTTAGGGAATGTAGGTTCGGTGGATATGATACAAACATTAATTACGTACAGGTATCTGGGTGTAAAGCAGTTAATTTCATCGATTGTATTATCAACGGAAACGTTATCGCATATCAGTCTGTTGTCAATCTAAATGGTTGTCATTTTGAGAATGAAGGACAGATAATTATTGGTGATACTAATCTTAATTCCGTAATAAACTTCAATGGCTGTTTCTTCTTTGACCAGTATACCGTAACTCATGGAAAAAATGTATTTTACAATGGGTGTGAATTTCTAGTTAATTATAGAACATACGGTGGCAAAAATGACTACATGGCATTGAATACGAAGGATTGCATTATATTCTGTTCTACTGAATCCGCAAATTCGAACAATCATGTCCGAATCGATGACCTGAAAAAGAATGAATACCCAAATGTTGTATATTCTGGTAATAAAGTTGTCCATACCCCGGTGGTTCTCAAGCATACAGCGAAAACATGGGGGTTGTCTGCTGGAACGTACACCTATAAATTCTTCCAATCCTGCAATCCATATTCTATTGACTATGGTGACCCTGCTTATTCCACAGGAGAGGAATCGGTTACTGTTGATGCTGACACATCTGCGGTACAGTTCAGAAGTAATTATGATACCTATCCAGGTATGTTCATCCACGCATACAGGACAGCACCTGATGGAAGCATCAAAAAGGTAGTTATCCCTATTAATGGACAGTACATTTATGACTATGGAGAAACACTGAACGGAATCCTGTGGAAAGAGGTAGAGTCCATTCCGGCTCCGAAGTCAACAACAGCTGTGTATCGCAACGGTATTTATTTTTCCGGAAAGAATTACACTAATGCGAGAAATTGTATTTGTGTAAATAAATCAGATGGAAGTATATCATATATTTCTGATGATGGAACAGTTCATTAGATATGTATGCTAACTGATAGACGATAGAAATGGTGATGATTTATGAAAATATTAAAAACACTAACGACACCAGAAGGTAATACATATATGGTTGCTGACAAAGCAACCTTGGACGGAAATATATTAAAATTCTGGAAATCACTTGAACCACCTGAGACAGAAGATACGTTGCTGTATAGTATAGATTTATCCAGTTTAAATGTAAGTATTGAATTTAATAATACACTCACAGAATCCGGCAAAGCGGCTGACGCAAAAGTGGTCGGGGATAGGTTTAGTCAACTTTCGAAGGGCGGTGTGATACTAACTAAAAATACTTGAAAAGTAATTGCTTAAATACATAAACCAGAGTAATATAGAAGCTATAAAATAAATATTTCTGGTGGATTAAGATGAATAGAGATAAAGTGAATATCATAACAAAAATATGTTTTGGTCTGTTTGGTTTTCTGTTAGCAGTGTCAGCAGTAATAGTTACATATAATAATCCGGAATCATGGAGAAATAATGTATTAGTAGTGATATTAGCCGCATTAATGATTTTTGTATCTCGTGATATACAGTTAAAAGAGGAAGATTCTGAATATAGAGAATATCTTGTTGAGAGACTTCAAAATGAAGAATGCAACGATAAACGATCTGTAAAGGTAGAGTTAATAGATCAAAATAGGAAAGATATCATTGCTCTAATGCTGAAAAACAATGATGAGATCACAGAATATTTCAGAATTAGCAAAAGTCATGCAAAATCTTCTTATTGGTTCTCAATTATCTCGTGTGTAATAGGATTGATTATCTTGTGTATCTCTGTTTATATGATATTTGTAAAGGAGAATTTACAGGTTGCAGTTATTAGCATTATCAGCGGTTCTATAACGGAACTTATTTCGGCTACCGTATTCTGGGTACATAATAAATCAGCATTGCAGCTCAATCATTATTATGACGCTTTGCATGAAAATGAGAAGTTTTTATCTGCAGTGAATATCGTTGATAAGTTAAGTGACGATAGAAAAGATGAGATGTACATAGAAATTATTCGGAAGCAAATCAATATAGGGATTAAGCAGACCGATAAAAATAATCCAAGTAAAGCGGATGAAGAGTAATCAGAGCCGATGAAGGACGGTGTGTCACTAATCTGTTTTGACCGGTAGCTGATAGTACCGGTATTTTACGTCGTAAATTGTATTTCTTATGTATTTTTTTAGGAACATGTGTTACCTTTTGGCCCTTTTTCAAGATATATAAATAGAAGGATGGAACATTTAGAAAAACTTTATTGAAAGATGTTTAGAAAGAAATGAGGTAATGACATGTCAAGGAATACAAAAGATGGGAAATATACCCAAAAGGAATTAAATTATTTAATCGGAAGATTAAGAGATCTTGAAGCTCAGAACAGGACAGATGCTTCGGCACGTCAGGAAATGGAAAACTTAAGATACGAAATTAAATGGGCAAGGGAACATTTAGAATAATGACTATGTAGTTTTTGAATATACACCATCCTTTAATAACAACCGGTAATATCAGATATTATCGGTTGTTATTTTGTGAAAAGGCGGTGTGGGAAGCAAGAATTTTGAATTTTCTTCTGTAAGTTTACCATAATACAGAAAGTTGTAATATTGAAAAAAATCTATAGTTGAACTTTTTCAAAATTTTGATTCTAATGGAGATTCTAAAAATTCAATAGAATAAAAAAAGAGGTAACAATGATCCGAGACGGACCAAACAGAATCATTTGTATATCAGAGCCTTAATGGGGCTCTTTTTTAATGCAGAAAATCAAAATTGGAGTTGTAAAATATGCAGGTTGTAATTGACGCAAACACGATCATTACTGCTGGTGCTGTGATATCGGTATTGGTAACAGGATGCGGTATCCTGTTTTCAGCGCATAAGTGGTACCTGAAACAGGAACACCAGGACAAGCAGATTGCAAAGCAGGAGCAGGAATTATGTCTGCTCACGTATGGAGTACTCGCTTGCCTGAAAGGACTCAAGGAAAAAGGATGCAACGGTCCAGTTAATGAAGCAATAGACAAGATTGAGAAACATATAAATAAAGCAGCGCATGAATTGGAGGAATGATGATATGAGGAATAAAGAATATTGGATCAATTGGGCAAAGGCAGCAGGTATCAGAGCTACGAAAACCATAGCCCAGGCAGCAATTGCTGGCATCGGAACAGCTGCAGCTATGGGGCAGGTAGACTGGAAATATGTAGCATCTGCATCCGTTCTGGCCGGGGTTCTGTCCCTGCTTACCAGCGTAGCAGGGCTCCCGGAGTGTCCTGTATGCAAAGAAGAAACGGAGGGTGATCATAATGAGTAAGAAAATTATTGCAATCGATGCCGGCCATGGCAGCAATACGGCCGGAAAAAGAACATTTGATGGATACAGGGAGCACTGGATCAACGTCCGGTGCTCTTACTTTTTTGAAAGAGCTTTGAAACGCTGTGGATTTAAAACGCTGCGCATCGGCTGGGATGACACCAATGCCAAAGATGATCCAGATCCGTCCATTACATCCCGCCAGAATGCTGTCCGTGCTGCAGGCGTGGATGCTGTTGTAAGCTGGCATGCAAACCACTCTGGTGGGAAGGATTGGGACAGCGCAGCTGGTGTGGAAACGTTCATTCACAGCGTATCCTCAAAGCGCGGCGATTCTGAACGATTAGCGAAGCTGGTACAGGCTGAGCTGGTAAAAGGAACCGCGCAGAAAAATAGGGGCGTGAAAACCGGCAATTTCGGGATGTGCAACGCGGTATACATGAAAGTTGACGCGGCTGTTCTGCTGGAGATCGGCTTCATGTCAAACAAGCTGGAATCCGGATACATGAAGACGGACGCGTTCTGCCGGGAGCAGGCAGAGGACGCCTGCAGGGGCCTATGTGCGTACTATAATGTAAAGTATATCCCCGAGTCTTCATCGACTTCCAGCACGACTTCGGAGATGCCTAAAGAGGATGGAAATCCTTCTTACGTCACAGGAAAAACCTACACTCTGCAGGTCGAATTGAAGGTCCGGACAGGTCCTGGAACAGATTATCCGGCGAAAAAACATGATCAGCTTACCAGTGATGGAGCGAAACATGATGCGGATGGTGATGGTGCCTTGGATAAAGGAACTGTGATCACCTGCCAGGAAATCCGCAACGTGGATGGCGACATCTGGATCCGGTGTCCTTCGGGCTGGGTGGCAGCTTTTTATTCCGGTAATGCATTTATTAAATAGAGTTGTAAACTGGTGTTTTATAGTATTAACTTATATTAACCTGCCGGGAAGTCCGTAACGTAGGTGACGGCATCTGGATCCGGTGCCCCAGCGGATGGATTGTTGCGTATTACCATGGCAATGTATATGTCAAGTCTTGATGTATCAGATTGGATGACTATCAGTAAAAAAACATCAATTATTTGAACGTGGTTTTCTTCATTTTTCGGGTAGAAAACATATGATTTTGAAAGGTGAAAAAATTACTACAATTTATTATTTACTACATCAGATTAATCCAAATCCAACCTTCTACCTAGGTTAATATCACTCGGCAACGTTACGATATTAATTAAAATAGAGTAATAACACATTAAAAATCAATATTTTAAATAACTCAACTTGCTATCCCCATGTCATTGGTAATGAGGAGGTCGGCAGTTCGAGTCTGCTCGTCAGCTCTTGTAAAAGCCAGTAACTATGCGGGTTACTGGCTTTTTTGTTTATTTCGAAAAGTTAAACAGGCGGGCTCTGACTGTCTTTCCACCGTCAAAGCCCGCCTGGTCTTCAGACTTGATATAAATTAAATTACGGTTTACAGCTCCTGTTCTGAAAATGAATGGACAGCTCTTTAGTGGCGTCCTTTTATTCCAAGACAAGTCATAAACACCGGTATCTGCTGTTCCCAGCAGGCTTCACAGTGCTCTCCGCCCGGTACGATGCGAAGGCAGGTGTAAACTCCCTGATCGATGAATGCGCCGGCGGTTCGTTTCAGTGCATTGCGTGTGCCGGTATGATTTCCCATCTCCCCACTGCCATAATCCATATACAGAATCGTTTCTTCCGCAAAAGAAGTGCGGCGGATCAGGTTCAGAATTTTCTGGGTACCGCACCACAGACTGGGGGACAGTGCTGCACCTTTTGAGAAAATGTGATTATAGGCGGTCATTGCATAGACTGTCATCAGTCCGCCCATGGAACTGCCGCAGACAGCAGTAAACTCACGTTCCGGTTTCGTCCGGAAATCAGCATCGATGCGGGGCTTCAGTTCTTCTGTCAGCCAATCCATGTAGATTCTGCCGACACCATCGACTTTGCCGAAACGCTTATCCTGGAAGCTCCAGGGTGAGTATTCGCACAGACGGCGGTTTCCTTCGTGATTACATTCCACGGCGACCACGATCAGAGCCGGATTTTCCCGCTCCAGATATTCCTTCATGCCCCAGCTTTTTCCGTAGGTAGCATCTTCATCGTAAAACACATTGTGCCCGTCAAACATGTACAGTACAGGGTAAAATTCCGCACTTTCCTCGTAATCCGGCGGCAGATAGACGTAAATCCTTCGGGGAACATCGCCGGAAAGCGCCGGAATGGTAATTTGGTTTTTCAGTATCATTTTAAAATTGTCCTTTGCGTTATTTTGTGGTATTGCCGAAAATATTGCCGATTGTCAATGACACAGCTGCCAACAGAGCAGATTTTCAGAACCACTATAGTCTGACACAAAATGGGCAAAAGGTCAATACGGTAAAATCGGAACAGTTCAGCCGGTGCGGGACTGTTATGAATAAAATCAGCAGTCCCTGATGCACCGTTTCAGAACTTCTTTGAGATATGTTTCCATCAGGTCTTTTTCCATCAGGGGGGAATCGGATCTCAGGTCATCACAGAGGAAATATGTCAGTTTGTCACCGGGATTTTCAGAAAATTCCGGTGTGATCAGAGAAACAGGCTGGGGCAGAAAGTGTCCCGTCTGTCTGACAAAACAGTTCTGACGTGTAGCTTTTTTCCGGTGTGATTTATCGACAAATTCAGCGATACTTTTGTGGACAACCATATCTTCTTCAGGAAGATAGTAGTAATCCTTGTAATTTTTATAAAAATGCTTCATTTCTCCTTCTGTAAAATGGATGCCCAGAGAAAGGGAATTCCCACCGGCGCTGAGATGCCAGCATTCCAGATCTGCCTGAAGCAGCACGGGCATGCGCAGACCATCTGCATTATCATAGTGCAGCACCACCCCCTGTCCGATGACGTCATAATGGGTGAAGCGGAAGGGGCTGTGGAAAAAATGGGGCCACTGGGCCACCTGGGTCAGTCCTGTCATGCCGCGGACATCGTCGGCATTGTGGAGCAGCAGAAGCTGCAGACTGCGGTTGTCTTTTTTATGTACATAATGATGATAAACAGGAATCAGTTCTTTGCCGGTCATCACATCCTCTCTGGAAGAAAGTCCCAGCAGCTGTTCTATGCTTTTCTGACGGCAGTTGTCCAGATGGCAGAGTGTTTTGTAGGGTTTGATCAGGTTCATGAGATCAATACTTTCTTCAAAATCCAGAGTCCAGGGAATCCGGTGAAGCTCAGCTCTTGCCCGGGTAAAGGGAAGATCAAAACGCTGACCGTTGAAATGAATCAAAGTGTCATAATCTTCAGCAAAGCTGAGAAAGGCACGGATTACCTCCGCCTCTTCCTCCGGTTCCCGGGCAAACCACTGGAGAAGCTTCCACCGGCCGCTGCGGCAGGCGGCGGCTCCGATCAGATAGATCATGTGGTATTCTCTGGAAAACCCGGTTGTCTCAATATCAAAAAAGAGCATTTTGCGGTCGGTCGGACAGATTCCCGGATAAAACCGCTCCGGTGTAAATGCTTCATCTACTGTAATCATAAAATTCCTCCATGCTGTCTGTTCTGATTTCCGGTCCGGCTTTGAGCAGGAATGTTTTTTGACAGCATAATGATTCTATGTTATGATAAAGTTTAATTTATGTCAAGATTTACAGACAGGTGGTAGTTATGATTTCATATATAAAAGGAACACTGGCGGATGTATTTTCCGACCGTATCGTTGTGGAAAATCACGGAATCGGTTATGAGATTCTGGTACCCGGTTCCCTTACCGGGAAGATGCCTTTGATTGGTGAGGAGGTGCAGCTTTATACGTATCTGTATGTAAGAGAGGATGCGCTGATGCTGTACGGATTTTTCAGCAGAGAAGGTCTGGAGATTTTCAAGCTTCTGATCGGCGTCAGCGGAATCGGACCAAAGGGTGCACTGGGGATATTGTCGGTGATCGAACCCCATGAACTCCGGCTGGCAGTTGCCGTGGAAGATGCAAAGCTGATTGCAACCGCACCGGGAATCGGACTGAAAACAGCAAAAAAGCTGATTATAGAATTAAAAGACAAATTAAAAGAAGATACCGGAGAGATGGCACCGGGGCAGAGCACGGATGCCGGAAAGGCAGAGAGCGCAGGTAATTCTCTCCGGAAAATGCAGAGCGAAGCGGTGGAGGCGCTTACGGCACTGGGATACGGACGCAGCGAGGCAGCGGCAGCAGTCAGAAGGTGTGCTTCAGTTCTGCCGGAAGATGCCGATGTGGAAACGGTGCTGCGCCTGGCGCTGACCCATCTTCTTTAAAAAGAGTTATGAGAGACTTAAAAGAAGTTCTGAGAGAAATGTTCTGCCGGTATTTTTATGATTATGCAACAGAAACGGAAATGGTTAAATTATGGCAAAGAGAATGATTACAACCGATATTACGGAAGAGGATAAAACGCTGGAAACCGGGCTTCGGCCCCAGCGTCTTGATGAATA
>JALFLM010000020.1 GCA_022774705.1 Lachnospiraceae bacterium
CAAAATCTTCTTTCCGGATTTATACTGTAACCAATTAATTATAAACGGGGAGCTGGCCGAAGCCGGCTGAGAGGAAACTGGATTCGTTTCGACCCGATATACCTGATTTGGATAATGCCAACGTAGGGATCATATTGAAACGTAACCCGTTATTTCAGAGAGATGCCCTGCGCATCTCTCTTTTTTTGGTAACTGTTCATCAGAGCATGTTTTATTTCCAATGCCTGCCGAACAGTGGCCTTTCACACACAAGGAGGAAATATTTTATGAAACGCAATTCACACAATACCACACAGAAACTGGCGCTGGCCGGCGTATTTATTGCCGTTGCTGTTGCCGGCAGCATGCTGAGTTTTCCCATTGCCGGAAGCAAATGCGCTCCGGTTCAGCATATGGTCAATGTACTGGCGGCTGTACTGCTTGGTCCCGGCTGGGGCATCGGTATGGCCTTCTGCGCCAGCCTGATCCGCAATCTTCTGGGGCTGGGAAGCCTGATGGCATTCCCCGGAAGCATGGTAGGCGCACTCTGCTGCGGTCTTATTTACGCAAAAACCAAAAATCTGCCGGCAACCTGCTGTGCAGAAGCAGCCGGTACCGGATTTCTGGGAGGGCTTTGTGCCTACCCTGTTGCCAAACTGCTGATGGGCGTAGAACCGGCCGGAGCATTTGCCTATGTCATCCCGTTCCTGATCTCCACCGTTGCCGGAAGTATCCTGGCTTTTGTACTGCTGGGTATTCTGGAAAAAGGCGGTGTTCTCGGGCAGATGCAGTCAAAGCTGGTACAGTAATCAGATTTCATTAACCCAGATATTAACCCAGACATTAACTCATTCGTTAATTCAACCATCAACACAACCATACATATTTATCAAGGAGAATGTACCCATGAGAAATTACACAACACAGATGGATGCCGCCCGCCGCGGTATCGTAACACCCGAAATCAAAACTGTAGCCGAAAAAGAACATATGCCCGTGGAAAAGCTGATGCAGCTGGTTGCGGAAGGCAAGGTTGCTATCTGCGCCAACAAAAATCACACCTGCCTTAATCCCGAAGGCGTGGGCAGCATGCTGAGAACGAAGATCAATGTCAATCTGGGGGTTTCCAGAGACTGCAAGGATTACAACATCGAAATGCAGAAGGTTATGAGTGCCGTTAATCTGGGCGCTGAGGCTATTATGGATCTTTCCAGCCACGGCAATACCCAGCCTTTCCGCCGGAAACTGACCAGTGAATGCCCGGCCATGATCGGTACCGTACCCGTTTACGACAGCGTTATCCATTATCAGAGAGATCTGGCGACTCTGACCGCACAGGATTTCATTGACGTGGTACGTCTGCACGCGGAAGACGGTGTGGATTTTGTAACGCTGCACTGCGGCATCACCCGCAAGACCATCGATCAGATCAAGAAGCACAAACGTAAAATGAACATCGTAAGCCGCGGCGGCAGCCTTGTATTTGCATGGATGAGCATGACCGGCAATGAGAATCCCTTCTACGAATACTACGATGAGATTCTCGATATCTGCGAAGAATACGACGTAACCATTTCCCTGGGCGATGCCTGCCGCCCCGGCTGTCTGGCTGATGCCACCGACGTATGCCAGATTGAAGAACTTGTTCGTCTGGGTGAACTGACAAAACGGGCATGGGAGCACAATGTACAGGTTATGGTAGAAGGTCCCGGCCACGTACCGCTGAATCAGGTCGCTGCCAATATGGAAGTTCAGAAATCCATCTGCATGGGAGCGCCCTTCTATGTACTCGGACCGATCGTAACCGATATCGCACCCGGTTACGACCACATCACCAGCGCCATCGGCGGTGCCGTAGCGGCCATGAACGGAGCTGCTTTCCTGTGCTACGTAACGCCTGCTGAGCACCTGGCACTGCCCAACGTTGACGATGTAAAACAGGGAATCATTGCCTCCAAAATCGCCGCTCACGCAGCCGATATTGCCAAAGGAATCCCCGGTGCCCGCGACATTGACGACCGTATGGCAGACGCCCGCCGCAATCTGGACTGGGATGAACAGTTTGCCTGCGCACTGGATCCGGAAACAGCCAAAGCCATCCGCGACAGCCGCAAACCGGAAGACGATCACAGCGACACCTGCAGCATGTGCGGCAAATTCTGCGCAGTCCGCAGCATGAACAAAGCACTGGCAGGCGAATACATCGACATCCTGTAACCGTTCAGAGCCAGGCAGTGTTTTCGAGGCTGGCTCTGAACATTTACATTAACATCACCAAAAAACAGCCGCTGGCGGAAAATCCCGGTAAAGGATTTTCCATCCACGGCTGTTTTTATTTATTATCCTTGTATCATCATATCCAGAACCACAGCATCAGCGCAATGATAATTCCGAAGCCGATCAGATACGCTCCTCCGATGAGCAGCGTACTTTTCAGTGCTCCCAGAATATACCACCGGCGCTCCTGTCTGGTCATCTCTTCTTCCGGCCGCGCTCCCTCTTCATCGGGAACCTGCTCCTCCGGATCGTGAATCAGTTCGTGTCGTAAAGATGACATACTACATAATGTCCTTTCTCAACTTCCTTCTGGACCGGTACTTCTGTTTTACACCGCTCCGTGCAGTACGGACACCGTGTGTGGAATTTACATCCCGACGGCGGATTGGCAGGGGAAGGAATGGAGCCCTCCAGCACGATACGGTTCATCTTAATGGTGGGATCAGGAATCGGAATGGCAGAAAACAGTGCTTTCGTATAAGGGTGCAGAGGATTTCTGAAGATATCATCCGTCTCCCCGTATTCCACCAGATTCCCCAGATACATAACACCCACCGTATCGGAAATATGCTCAACAACCGAAAGATCATGTGAAATAAACAGATACGTCAGCTTGAATTTCTCCTGCAGGTCATTGAGCAGGTTGATGATCTGTGCCTGAATCGACACATCCAGTGCGGATACCGGCTCATCACAGACTACAAACTCAGGGTTGAGAGCCAGAGCACGGGCAATACAGATACGCTGACGCTGACCGCCTGAAAATTCATGGGGATACCGATCCTTATGGAAGGGCTGCAGACCGCAGTTATCCATGATCTGATCAATATAATCATTAAATTCCGCCTTCGGCACCAGTTTGTG
>JALFLM010000173.1 GCA_022774705.1 Lachnospiraceae bacterium
AAGCAAAACCCAAATTAAAATTAATTTTGACGGAGGCGATTTATCCTCCGATGCAGGACTTCTCCTGTTCAAAGAGTTCCTGTTTAAGATTGGAGCAGTCAAGCTTATCAATCATATGTTTAAAACCAATGATACTGCACGTTTTCGTATCCATAAGAATAATACAAATCTGTTGCAGGTGATCTGTCTGATTATCAGCGCCTGCTTCGAAGATGACTGTGCAGATGAACTGACTAATCTGTTCAACTGGTTCAGGCGACTGGCTCTTGCTGCCAGCATGAGAAAACAGCGTATCGATACCATTCGGTTAAAACTGCTGAAAATTCGGGCTAAAGGATTACTCCCTCAAGGCTTACTCCCATGTCAACAGACACTTTACTTTATGTATTTCAAATCTCCATTCCGCAACATCTGAAATTTTTCATCATACATTTCATCAAATACTTGCTGAATTGGCACACCATCTCGCTGGTGACCAGATATAGACCAAACCTTATATTTCGTCTGATTTTTCAAAAATGCAGCTAGATGATCGTAATATTCCTGCATTTCAGATTTTTTCTTTCCCATCTTCATCAGCTTATAGAAAACACCTAATATACTAATACAATGAACCGGTGTTTCTAAACTTGCGATACTCTGTCTTGCTTTGAAATCATCTGAGCAAAATACATACACCCGATTGCTATGCATAATTTCCATCATTTGAATTAACACATAAGTCTTTTTCTCACCCAAACCCATTTTATATGGAACATTATCATCACATTCTTTTAATGCCGCCAAAAATGCCTCAACATCGTTCAAGTTCTCCATCTCATTCAACGAACCGTAGTACTGTTTATAAAAATTGGCATTAAAAGTATCGCAACTCGTTTCTAGTAATTCTAAATATGTGCTTGTTGCTTCTTCTCCATATAACTTTCCTAATTCGCTTACAATCTCTCGATCCGTATACAATTTCACTTTTCCAGCTTTAACTTTCTCTTCAAGCCAAGGATTTGGATCCGGATTCAGTTCATGTCTGCTCAGTTCTTTTTTTATCATTTCATGGCAGAAAAATTCATACTCCGCAAATTCAATGACAAAGTCTGTCAGTGTATGATTTTTTGCGTTTCTTGCCAAATGTGATTTATACAAAAAGTCAGTGTCCAGCAAGGCATATTTTTTATCTATTCCCATAGGCACTACCTCACTGTTTTCTTAAGTTTTTCATTATTTCAGTTAATCTGCTCTTATCACTTGACAACCGCTCATCACGAACTGCATCCATCTGCTCAACGTCATACATCAATTCTGATAAACTTCCAAATCTAACAAAATCCTTATGTATTTCCTGCCAACGTGCAGCTTTTCCCGTGAGTTTCATTTGTTTGCTAATCTCTTCTTCAGTGACCTGCAAAAGTTTCTTTGCATCTTTTGCATCAATCTTATCTTCCTCCAAAAGGCGAATTACTGCCGCCTTATATGGAATTGCAAAAATGTCCATTATCTTAAGAATAGTTTGCACAGAAATATTTTTATATGATAAATTGTACACATCTGTTTGTTCATCAAGTCGTTCCTTTGGAGCCAATAAAATAGCAGCAAAAGCATTTGCTTCCATATCCTCAATCTCTTTTGCTTCTTCATCTATAATACTGGATGCCAAAATTGATCCAGATTGTAACAATTCAGAATCATGTTCTTCTAAATAACAATAAATATGATACAGCTCATGTGCTGCAGCAAATATCTGCTTTGATAATGGCAAAGCAGAATTAATCATAACAAACATACGTCCCTTGCGAATAAAAGTACATGCACACAAATCCGTATCCTCAATAGGATATCTTAGCATATCAAATGGCATATCATGGCGTGCCACATAATTCTCCAACACATTGAAGATATCATCCTGAATAATATTGTTTTTATTATAGAGTGAATTGAAACTTGTTGCACATTCACTTATTTTTATATATTTCTTTCTGTCTTTAACAAAAAGACTATTATCCAAAACTCGGCACATAATTCTAAGCCTCCCACGGTTTCATCATTTCCTCTGCATTCTCACGGGTGCGCGCATAAAAACAAATAAGATTTGCAATCTCATCTGCAATTTCAAGTCCATCTCTTGCTTCCTGGGTTTCCACCTTACCCATAAATGCCTTTATGGCATTAGTTTCTTGAAATACCTCTGGACGCTTAACCAGATTTTCCATGGAAGTGCCAAGAAACTCTGAAATCTTCTGTAGCTCAATTGCATTGATCATCCTGCCACCGGTAAGCATCTTGCTTATAACCTGCTTAGACACACCAAGATAGTCTGCAAGGTCAATCTGCTTTTTTCCATTCTGTTTCATAATATTCATTATATTGTTACTAATAATCTCGCTTGCCTTTACCATCACTGTTACCTCCAACATAATTCAAAGCAGTAGTCGCCCTTATACACGTTTATTATATTCTTAGCCCCGCATAAAGTCAATAATTTCTTAACATACTTCTTTTATTTCTCTTTATCTTGTCCCCATTTTGGCAACTCTTTTTATCATATAACACTACACACATTTCGACCTTATGCAAATACATCCTTTTTAATGATAGTATTGCGATTTTCTTTATTAACCTGAATTATTCACGGCAAATAGAGGTCTTTTTCCATTCACTTAAAAGATGAAAAGGAATATTCAACTAAAATACAGTAACTATGCGGATTTCAGCAGACACCATCTCCGGCTTTACCCCAGAACCGCTTCTATCCTGTCAATCAATTCCAGGTCCGCCGGCAACCATTCCACGCTTCTCAGTGTATCCCTTGTCAGCCACTTCGCATCCTCTGCTTCCAGAAGCGTCAGATTCCCGCCCACAATGGTACACCAGAAACAATCCATGGAAAGGTGAAATGTTTCATAATCATATTCAATCGTATGGAGCAGTTCTCCTACGCTGATATCTGTCGCCAGTTCCTCTCTGATTTCACGAACCAGTGCATCCTCCGGTGTTTCTCCCGGTTCAATCTTTCCACCGGGGAACTCCCAGCCGCCTTTAAATTCTCCGTATCCCCTCTGGGTTGCATATATTTTGTTTCCATCCCGCATAATTGCGGCAACTACTCTTACTGTTTTCATCCTGCTTTCTGTTCCTCCGTTGATAAATTGCTTTCCAGATATCTCAGTAAATCATCGCGCACAGCATGATGCATCTTTATCGTAACCTTCGTGATGTCCTTCAATCTTCCGTTATTATCCATTTTCTTAGCGCCTTCGATATCTGTAATATCAAAAGTCCCCATATAATAAAAACCTGTTTCCGCATCACTTTTCTTTACCAGAAGATGTTTTCTCTTCGCACCGGTGACATCCTGCATATAACTGCTTTCCGGTCCCTTGCCGATCTGAGAATCCCATCTGAACGTCATACTGTCTGTAAATGCATCCGCATAATCCGGTTTTCCTTCTGCATACTGCTTATCCCCGCTTTCGGCTCCAACCTTATGATACGTAATAAAGATAAACACATCATCTCCGATCCGCTTCATCCCGTACATCGTAGATGACAGATCTCTGCCGCAGTTCATCAACAGACTCACATCACGTCTCGAGTATTTCTCATACAGGACAAAACGGCTCTCTGACGTCCGGCAGGTTTTGTATTTATCCTGATATCTTCTCAGTCCCACTGAAACAAGGTCCTCTATCTGATGCTTAAATTCCAGATGCTGCAGACGTTTCGCATAGCTGACCATTCTCCGTATCAGCCGCGACTCATGATCCTCCAGAATATCAATACCTTTATATTTCCGGTATTCCTCCTCTTTGCTGACAAAACGTCCTTCCAGAACTCGGATTGCATCTTCAAGAGATGATTCATCAAAAGCGGATAAATAAATTTCCTGCAGTTCTGCTGCCAGTTCTTCCAGTGAAATCTGTTCCCTTGTAAATAATCGTTTCAGAATCTCAAGCTCGTATGGGCGAACACCGCTCAGGACTGTTCTGGAAAGATATTCCATCGTAAGATTTTCCTGATCTGTCATCTTCCCCTGATAGATTTCAGGTTCCATAATACACAGAAAATTCTGATATGTTTTGTATTCCCGAATGATAACCAACGGATCGATCTCTCCATTTTCGTAAAAATCCATCAGATAAGGAATCTGTCCCAACCGGTTTTTAAGCGATATATAGCTGTTTCGTATGATTGCCTTCATTCCACGGATCTTATCAATGGACCGGAAAATTTTCTCTTTTGCAACCGCATCAAAATGAACCGTAGACGCCCCGGGAATTGTGCTGTTTCCGCTGATCACATATTTGCGGATCGTATCCTGGTTATACGTACGGTCTCCTGATAAAGCAATGGGAATCATGAAATTTTTCTCGTAATTTCCAATAAAATCCAGAACAACCACATATTCCTTACCCTCAGCCTTACGAAGCCCGCGGCCAAGCTGCTGTATAAATACGATTGGTGACTCGGTGGGTCTCAGCATGATAACCTGATTTACTTCCACAATATCCACACCTTCATTCAGGATTTCCACAGAAAAAATATAATCCAGAGGCTGCCTGTCCTCTGACGCTTCCTCCTCATCCATAGCCAGACGCTCAAATGCCTCTGCACGCTCCGCTTCCGAAGCGTCCCCATTCAATGCTATCGTCCTGTAATATTTTCCGTTATCAGGATTCATCACCCTGTTGAATTTATCAGAAAGTTCTTTTGACTCTTCAATTCTGCTGCAGAATACAAGCCCTTTCACTCTGTCACCGCTGTAACCAAAATAGGATGCCTGACGGATAATGTGCTTTACACGATCATCACTGACCAGAAGATTGAAATCCTGTTTCGAAAGCTTCCTGCCCTTGCTCTTCCGGTCATCAATCATGGAAATGTCGCTGATACCGAAATAATGAAACGGACACAGCATATCTTCTTCCATAGCCTGCTGAAGCCGGATCTCATATGCGATCTGATAATGAAAAATCGCATAGATATTCCGGCCTTCCATATCATCGTCCCTCTTGTCCGGCGTAGCCGTCATGCCCAGCCAGAGCTTCGGTTCGAAATAATTCATGATACGCTGGTAGGTATCTGACGCACTGTGGTGAGCCTCATCCAGCACAATACAGTCAAAATCCTCCGGTTTATAATGATGAAGATGCTCCTCCCTGCACAACGTATCCCTTGTTGCGAATACATAATCTGCATCATAATCATACTGTCCGGCTCCTACGATTCCCATGGTTACCGTTTTACCAAAAACGCGCTCGTAAGAACGCTTCGCCTGCCTGGCCAATTGATTTCTGTGAACCAAAAAGAGTACGCGCTTAAACCTTAGTTCCCGCATGGCAAATGCAGAAGCAAATGTTTTCCCCGTACCTGTAGCAGAAATCAGAAGAGCCCGCGTTTCTCCAAGCGCCAGTATCTTCCTCAGATTGGTAATAAAACCCACCTGCATGGAATTGGGCTGGAGCCTGTATTTCTCGAGGGAAATGATATTCCCTTCTTTTGCAATTTGCCGCTGATGCTTCCTGATCCTGTACTGCTCAGAATACAGCTCAATAAATTCCTCATACCTGAGCGCATACTTCGATGACCAGAGCTGTCTGTATTCAGCAAGAATCTGCTCTGCCACTTCCCCCTGCTCAGCAGACACCAGCTTTGTATTCCATTCTCTGCTGCTTGTGAGCGCGGCACTTGTAATATTGGAACTGCCAATGATGATCCTGTAGATTTCATCCTTTTTAAAAATATATCCCTTTGTGTGAAACCCCTCACCGGCAGCCTCCACATCATACATTCTGATTGTAATATTTTTAAACTCATGAAGCTTCTTTAATGCCCGCGGCTCACTGAAGGCAAGATAATTGGTCGTCAGAATCTCACCCGGTATCCCGGCCTGTTCCAGCTCTTTCAGTGTCAGCAGAAGCGGTGTGATACCGCCCATGGTAATAAAAGCAACACTGATCTGAAACCGGTCACAGGAAAGCAGCTCATCTTCTATGGAAGACAGAACCTTTTTCCCTTCCAGATAATTATTCGACACAAACTGTGGTTTATATGCCAGGTTCGATGAAACTGCACTGTTCACATATGCCGTTTCAAAGCCATTGCGAAGATTTTCAAGTACCTCTGATTTCATGAACTGTTACCGTTCCTCCCTATAATGTCAACTCAACCTTCTCTTAAAAAAAACTCTGACATGCTCCCCTGTCTATGCTCTCTCAAATCCCAGATATCTGCTTCCCTGAAAATTCAACTTTCCATGATCTCCTTCCACCAGCATTCCATATTCACTGCCGTTTACATGAAACTCCATTCTGTCACCGCTCTCCACCTGAAATGTCACATAATATGTAGTAGAAGAGGTTGTGGTATATCCATGAGCTCCCGTTTCATCTCCGGCATTCCCATGCTGATGGTGCGATACATCCATCCGTTTCGATACCACCGTAGCTTCAACCGTCAGTCTTGGAGAATGGTTGTTTTTGTTCCATTCTCCCACACCCCTTATGATACTTACGATAATCATCCCAAATACCGCAATAAACATGACCATGAAAAAAATTTCAAATAATCCGCTGCCAAATAAAAATCCCATATCCCTCTGCTCCTTTGTATAAAAATCCGCTTCACACTGCCATTCCTTATGTATGCCGACAGTATCATTTCTGATTATAGCATAGATTTCTCCTCTTGGCACAAAAAAAGAACAGATTCACTGTTTGAGCGAACCTGTTCTTCCATCCTTTTTGCTATCCTATAAACCTATCGAATCCAGAAAATCTCTCATTCTTCTGCGCCGGATAAATTCTCTGCGCCGCATAAATCGTAATTCGATCGCCCTTACTCTTTCCACAGTACAGCCGAATTCATCAGCAACCTCCTGAGTGCTCACCGGTATTCCTGTTGTAATTCCAACTCTTTTAAGGATAAGTTCCTGCGACCGGGTAAGACGAATATTCAGAAGCCTTTCCATAAATTCTTGCGGCTCTATTTTTAAACCGTCAAATGCCTGCGGCATGGTTTCCAGATGATCACCATATGCCCGTCGTAAAATGTCCTGAATTTTGGGATCAAATTGCTCCAGATATTGTTCCAGTGATATCTTCTCAATCACAAAATCTTCCACGGATTCAATACCTTCCAGGGACGCAATGTCTTCCACGAATTCAATACCTTCACACATAGACTTCCCTCCAAAGCTTTTTCTTTCATTATAAGGAAGGCGTCAAGGACAAATCATTTTCAGCAGAATGATTGAAGATACGCTTCCATGGAAGCCTTCCACAGCAGATCAATGGATAGTATTCTCTCCTGTGTGCCAAGATATCCATTACATATCTCAACCAGTTTTTTCTGGCAGCTATTGTAGGATTCGATCCGTTCCAAATCAAATGAAGGATTCCAGCCTGCAGCATGACACCATGCCAATACACAAAAATCGATCCGACAGATTTTCTTGCGACTGATCGTTCCATTCAGCCATCTCCTGACATTCTTCGGATAACAGCTATGTGTAATTTTTGTTTCATCCTCATAAATCTTCGAAACTTTGATTGGCCGCCCGGCCATATCCAGACCAAATACATCTGCATGATCACAAAGAACAGAATGAAAAAGTCTGGCCTCAGCATTTCTCAGAACCGCATACTCCTGACTGCCGGAATAATTCTCTTTCTTTCTCCCCTCAGCAAACACATTCAGGCTGTTCCCGTATTTCCCGAAGTCTTCTGCTATACAGTTGAACACTTCTATTACAAATGAAGTATATGGTTTTATCTTATTTTCTGCTTTAGCTGTCATAAAAAATTGTTCCTTTCTTCTACAGATTTATTATAACAACTATCCTGTCTCATACCTATATGCATATCCTGTACTCATCATCAATAAGTACATAGTTTACGTTGTTTTTCTGAGCAAGTTCCAGGACCTGTGCATTATCTTCCAACACACTTTCCAGAGTACAATCCTCATCATCCAGGCGATTTTCAATGGCATTTGCATAGGTCTTTATGTCATGAAAATGATTTCTTATATAGTTCTCGCTCATAACAAGGCAGCAGTATCTTATCTCATCAAGGTATTCTTCCTGAAAATCCTTTTTCCAGTCAAACGGAATATAGCACCCCTCAACGATAAGGTTTTGTTTGTTTTCTATGGCTGTTTTAATCATTTCACGGACAACAGGCCACAAGTATTCCGTCAGTTCATCGTCAGCGCTCACAGGAGTAAGATCCGTGTAACCGCTGCGAATCAGCCCCATCTTCAAATGGTCAATGGACAGATATGGATATTTATACTTTTCAAGCAGCCTTTGTGCCAACAAAGTCTTGCCTGTGTGAGAAGCACCGGTAATTAGAATAATCATTGTTTTCTCCAGTGTTTCAGCTGTGAAAGATACGAATCGTATTGTATACGCCGCTCTTCCTCTTTCAGGTTATCCGGATTCGGCATATGCGCAACGAGATAGTCAAGCAAAGACTCTTTCGATTTGTATACAAACTCACCATCTGTCAGACACCATTTGCAGTAATCCTCATTATAACTTCCATCTGCTTCCCGACTGATCAGGCTGTCTTCATTTAACGGCATTCCGCAGCATTGACAGATGAGCTGCCGCGGAGAACCGAGAAGCGTATTGATCGATACATTGAATTCCTTCGACAACAGCTTCAATGTCTCCGTATTGGGCTGTGTCTCCCCGTTTTCCCAGCGGCTGACTGCCTGCCTGGTTACCATCACGCGCTCTGCCATCTGGTCCTGTGTAAGATTATTATTTTCACGCAGCTGTTTCAGTACATTCTGTGTTTTCATACCTGTTTCTCCTGAATTTGAATTTTCTGACCACATGATACTAACGGATTTCTCCGCGTTTCACGTACTCAGAATAATATAATTCCATTCTAGCCCTGTATCCCGATTTCGGCAAGCAACCCGCTGTTGCTGTCGGTCGGCAGGACCGGGGGACAGCCCACCTGATGGCTGCAGAAGCTGATTCAAAGCTGTTTTTTCTCCAGATTTCCTTTCTTTATATTCTCCTGTATGATATGATCTGTGATCTCAAACAGTTTTCGGGAACCCAGTTTTGTCTTACTCTGTCTTTTATAAACCTGTTCTGCAGTTACATGATGTTCTCGCCAGTCGCCGCCGTTATTGCTGTTATTCAAAAGAAGCGGCTGGATATTGTCCATAGCATGTGCGAATCTGGATTCGGCAGTTTCATAATCCTCAAACTCATCAAATAATGCAATCAATTCTTCCCTTTGATCTTCAGGCAGAATTGAAAAAATTCTCTCCTTAGCGGCATCTTCCCTGGCTTTTTGGGTCTGCAGGCCTGCAGTGTCATAAGCATACGTATCACCGGCATCAATTTCTACAATATCGTGAATCAGACACATCAGCATTACTTTCCCGATATCTATTTTTTCATTGGCATACTCCTTAAGCAAATATGCCATAACCGCCATATGCCATGAGTGCTCGGCATCATTTTCATTTCTTCCGTTTTCAGATAAATGAGTTTGTCTGAATACATTTTTCACTTTATCTATTTCCAACGCAAATGCCAGCTGTTTTTCAATGCGCTCATCCATAAAAGCACCTCCTCAATCCAAATTTTCATCACTATTCTACCACAGCAAAGGATTAATATCTACTGATTGTTCACTTTGTGTTATCAATTCAGCACATATAAAACATGAATACAAATAAAAGCTGCTGCGACATACAACTGAAGAGGGCTGCTGCACGAACTGATGATTCGTGTAACAGCCCTCTTTTTATACGCATTAACCCTTAAACCAGTTCATACGTCCATAAATCCTGGTTATATGCAGAATTTCTTCCTGCAGTTCCTTTGTCAGTTCTTCTTTCGTCAGACGCCATCTCCAGTTCATTCCAACTGTGGAGGGCTTATTCATCCGGCAGCTGTTATCATATCCCAGATAATCCTGCATGGGTATGATACAGGTTTTGGAATTGCTTCTCATAACCAGACCGATAAACGATTTGTACAGCTTATCTTTGGGAGTATACTGGTCGCAGAGATAATCTCTGGCCATCTTCTGCTCTTCTTCTGTAATGCTGTCAAACCATCCCACAATGGTTTCATTATCGTGGGTTCCTGTATAAGCCACACTGTTTTCGATATAATTGTGCGGCAGATAGTCATTTGCAGAACCGGAATCGCGGGAATCAAACGCGAATTCCAGCACCTTCATCCCCGGGAAGCCGCTGTCTCTTACCAGCCGGCGCACAGAATCAGTCACATAGCCCAGATCTTCTGCAATAACCTCATGCCAGCCAAGACACTGTTCCACACGGCGGAACAGCTCGATGCCCGGTCCCTTTTCCCAATGTCCGTCGATTGCGCAATCTGCTCCATACGGAATAGAATAATATTCATCAAAGCCGCGGAAATGATCGATACGAACCACATCATACAGCTGAAAGCAGTACCACAAGCGGGAAAGCCACCAGTCATAACCGGTACTGCGATGATAATCCCAGCGATACAAAGGATTTCCCCAGAGCTGGCCGGTAGCTGAAAACCCATCCGGCGGACAGCCTGCTACAGCGATGGGAACGTTATTTTCATCCAGCTGGAACAGCTCCGGATGTGCCCAGGTATCTGCACTATCCATTGCCACATAGATTGGAATATCCCCGATGATACGGATTCCTTTGCTGTTCGCATAAGCCTTCAGTGCTTTCCACTGCTCATAAAACTTAAACTGCAGATACTGTTGAAATTCAATATCAAAGTACAGTTCACGGCGGTAATAATCAATGGAATATCCCCAGCGCAGGCGGATATCTTCCGGCCACTCATTCCATGATTTTCCTCCGAAACGATCCTTCACAGCCATAAACAGGGCATAATCAGACAGCCACCACTGATTATCCGCCACAAAATTCTGATATGCCTCATTCCGGCTGATGCTGCTTCGCTCATAGGCCTTTCTCAAAAGAGGATAGCGCTGCTTGTATATGAGCTCGTAATCGATATCCTTTTCATCACTGCCCCAGTTTACGCCGCCGCATTCCTCTTCAGTCAGAACGCCTTCCTCAATCAAAGCTTCCAGACTGATAAAATAGGGATTGCCTGCGAACGTGGAAAATGACTGATAGGGAGAATCTCCGTAGCTGGTACATCCCAAAGGCAGAATCTGCCAGTAGGTCTGCCCTGCTTCCTTCAGCCAGTCAACAAAATCGTAAGCGCTTTTGGAAAAACAGCCAATACCGTATCTGGACGGCAGACTGGTAATGGATAATAAAATTCCTGCTGCTCTGCTCATAACATCACCTTCTCTTCTCCATGTTTTCTGTTTCAGTTTCCGCTTCAATGATTGTACCAAAATGATCCGATACAATCGCGCCATTTTTACCATTAAAAATAACGTGGGAATATTTTACGGGTACTTTGCGGCTGGACCAGATATAATCAATACGCATCCCTTTCATGGAAGATGGATCCTCAATCAGATCACGCCACCCGTCAATGACGGTTCCCACCGTAATTCCTTCATCCTTCTGTTCTGCCAGCAGATAAGTGTCCTGCCATCCAAGGTTGCGAATAGCATCATACCCCTGTCCCCGTACCGCATCCGGGCTGTTAAAATCCCCCGTCAGCCAGACCCGACTGTCCGCTGTCCTGGAAAGCAGGCAGCTATTCAGCAGCTCCAGCTGAGCCTGAAAAGGTTCTTCCTCATCATCCCACCAGCCCATGTGTGTGGTATAGAACCAGTCATCCGTTTTATCTGTTTTAATTCCCAGTGCCATGCGGGTTTTCCAGTTCCTGTAATCCTGCCCCCGACTGATATAAAAGGCATCTGTTTCCGTAATCTCAGCATCCAGACTCAAAAATGCCATGCCTTCATCGTAAATTCCATACCCCAGCTTTACCGGAAGCCATGTAAAACTGCAGGCAATACCTGCCTGATGAAGCATATTTGCCACACGCATGGCATGATTATCCTTGCGGATCACAATTTCCCTGCCCGGCACCGGAACCAGACCGTCCAATTCTGCTTTATCCGCAGGAGCTGCCCCCGCAGACTGATTAACCTCCTGCATGGCAATAATATCCGGCCGTTCTTTCCGGATCATATCCATAAAGGCTATCAGCTTCTGCTGGTAATTTTCCTCAACCAGACTATGTGTATTCAATGTCAGAATTTTCGTACAAATCCCCCCTCCAACTGCCAAAACCGGCCGAAACGGGTACAGACCCGTCCCGACCAGCAATTGTACCTGCATCACTTCAGAATATCATTTGCAGAATACCATTTACAGAATACCATTTACAGAATATCATTTACAGAATATCATTAATATCCGATTTCAGTACATCTGCTTTCGGACCGTAAATGGCCTGAATGCCATTATCCTTCTTCACAAGTCCGAGAGCCCCTTCCGCTTTCCATGCAGGCAGGTCAGCAACCTTTTCCGGATCCTTTACCGTAACACGCAGACGTGTCATGCAGGCATCTACCAGCGTAATATTTTCACGACCGCCTAACAGGGCAATGATCCGCTCAGGCTGGCTGTTTTTGCCGGAAGCGCTGCCGGAAGAAGCACCTGCTGCCGAAGCTTCATCATCTCCGTTTTCATCAGTGTAGTTGCCAAGACGACCAGGTGTTGCAAACTTGAATTTTCCAATCATGAAATAAGCTGCAAAATAGCCGATTACGAAAAATGCCCCAACACAAATAATGAAGTTGATAATGTCTCCTCCAAGTCCTGCTTTCAGCGACATGGGAACACGTGTCAGGAACTCCAGATTACCAAAGGAATGAAGCCGAAGGTCAATAATGCCTGCCATGGCAAATGCGCATCCCTGAAGTACTGCATATACCACATATAAAGGCAGTGCGCAGAACATGAACATGAATTCCAGAGGTTCTGTTACACCAGTCAGAAATACTGCCAGTGCCGTGGAAATAAACATGGAACGGTAGCTGTGACGCTTATCTGCGTCAACTCTGCGGTACATGGCCAGAGCCACACCAAGAAGCAGACCTGTTGCACCAATCATCTGCCCAACCTTGAATCTGGCAGGTGTGACAGTTTCCAGCAGAGTCTGATAAGAAGCCATATCTCCGGCATCCTTGAAGTTAATCAGGTCAGTAATCCATGCCAGCCACAGAGGGTCCTGTCCAAACACCTCAGAACCTGCATTGATACCGGTCTGGATCATATATGTGCCGCCAAATGAAGTATAGTTCATCGGAATAGTAAGCATGTGATGCAGGCCGAAAGGCAGCAGCAGACGCTCCAGCGTACCATAAATAAAAGGAGCAAGCACCGGTGAGGTGGAAGAAGAATTTGCAATCCACACACCGAATGTGTTAATACCAGCCTGAACAATCGGCCATACGATTGACATTACAAGAGAAATCACAACAGAGTAAGCAATTACAGCCAGAGGTACAAAACGTTTACCGTTAAAGAATGACAGTGCATCCGGCAGTTTACGGAAGTTATAGAACTTATTGTATACAATACCTCCCACAAAACCGGCAATAATACCTACGAATACACCCATATTCAGTGCCGGTGAACCGAGAATTGAGGTAAAGTAATTACTTACCAGCATCTCCTGACCAAAGAAGGAATGTACTACTGCACCGGAATCAGCCAGCATATCAGTAGTCACACCAAATACGGCACCGGTGATACGGTTGATCAGAATAAAGGCAATGACTGCTGCAAATGCGCCGCCGGCACGTTCTTTTGCCCATGAGCCGCCGATTGCTGCTGCAAACAGAATGTGCAGATTCGTGATGATCGCCCAGCCAATATTCTCCATGGTGCTGCCGATGGTCATAAGAAGCGGCAGATCTCCGCCAGCCATCTGAATCAGTTTACCGATACTGAGCATCAGACCGGCTGCAGGCATAACCGCAATAACAGTCATCAGCACCTTGCCCAGTTTCTGAAGGAAATCAAAATTAATGCCGAATTTTTTCTTTTTCTCTTCTGCCTTTTCCGGTGCAGGAGCAGATGATGAAGCGGAAGCAGGGGCCGCAGCTTCTGATGCAGCTGCTTTCTCTTCTTTCAGGGTGATTACAGTGTCCTTCCCTGCTTTCACAGTCCCTTCTTTCACTTCCATCTGTTTTCCGTCCAGACCATCACAGATCAATACCGGCGTAATGGTGTTGATCTTTTTGTTTTCCAGCAGCTTCATATCAACCTCTGCCACCAGATCACCGACCTTGACCTTATCGCCTTCTTTTACATGGGGAGTAAAACCTTCGCCCTGCAGTGCAACGGTTTCCAGACCAAAATGAACCAGCACTTCCACACCATCCCCGGTGGAAAAACCATACGCATGTTTTGTTGCCGCAACAGATGCAACCTCACCGTTTACAGGACTGAGAATCTTTCCATCTGACGGAATGATCGCAATTCCATCACCCAGAACCTTTTCAGAAAATACGGGATCAGGAACCTGACTTAACGCAATGATCTGCCCTGATACAGGCGCAGCAATTGAAAATCCTTTGTTTTCTTTCATAGCAATAATCTCCTTTCTTATTTTAAGCTTCTTGCATCCAATGCAGCGCTGGGGTCATCTATGTATTGTTGCATGTTTCTATTGCATTGTTTGCATTACTATTATGCAATAATATTAGTATATTTGCGCAATTATTTCAAGCTGTTTTTTCGTTTATTTGTCGTTTTCCACATTTTATACAATTTTTCTTTCACAAAACCAGACATATCGCTATTGTTTTGTACATTTCGACAGTCCGATATCCTTATTCTGGGGTTTTGCGCAGGATTTTCAATGCATTTTTTGCGCATTTATCCTTTCATGTATTTGCATTGTTTTTGCATTTCCGTTTGCACAGTTTTTTCGAGAAGCAATTGACTTTTATCCTGCTTTCTTCTAAAATAAAGGAATCAAAACCGATACCAGCAAGGAGAAAATTTAAGCAGTAAAAAATATTGACAAAAATGATTAGATGTATTTAAATATACTTATGGAGGTATATTTATGAATACGTCGAATATTAAAAATTACAAACCGAAAGATTTTGCAGAATTAATAGGTGTTTCTGTTAAAACCCTACAGCGTTGGGATAGGGAAGGAACTCTAAAAGCAAATCGCACTCCAACTGACAGGCGTTATTACACTTACGACCAATATCTTCAATTTAAAGGTATAAATACAGAAAATGATAATCGCCAAACTGTTATTTATGCCAGAGTGTCTGCAAGGAATCAAAAAGATGATTTA
>JALFLM010000024.1 GCA_022774705.1 Lachnospiraceae bacterium
TAAATCAGGAAGTGAGCGAATCAGGAATGAAAGAGAATCCTTTTTCTGCAGAAGAAGACCAGGATCCCGATGCGGAGGATGCTCCCTGGGTATCTGTGGATGAAAGAACAGACAGCTGGCAGAATTATGCCACATGTCTGAATAATACGGTAAGCGAACATAATCCGCTGGTGGGAAGAGAGGAAGAACTGGAAAGAACCATACAGGTACTTTGCTGCAGAGACAAGAACAACCCTCTGCATATCGGAGAAGCCGGAGTGGGAAAAACCAGCATTACCTACGGTCTGGCAGCCCGGATCAATGAAGGGAAGGTTCCTGAATCGCTGAAGAACGCCCGGATTTTCATGCTGGATATGGCAGGGATGGTTGCAGGAACACAGTACCGCGGCGAGTATGAAAAACGGATGCGGGATGTGATGATGCATATTGCAAAAGAAGAAGCTCCTGTTGTATTTATTGATGAAATTCATACAATTGTAGGAGCGGGGGATCAGACCGGTAGTATGGATGCGGCCAGTCTGCTGAAGCCCTGGTTTGAGAATCCTTCTATCCGTTTTATCGGATCTACAACCTATGAGGAATATAACAGAACCATATCGAAAAACCGGACACTGATCCGCAGATTCCAGAATATCGATATTGCGGAGCCTTCTCAGGAAGAGTGTGTGTCCATTCTGGAAGGAATCCGTGAGCGTTATGAGGAACATCACGGTATTCTCTATGCACCGGGATTCATGGAAAAAGCTGTGGAATTAAGCGCCAGATACATGAACGAACGTTATCTGCCCGATAAGGCTATCGGTTTGATCGATGAAGCAGGAGCCTGGCTGCAGCTTCATCCGGAACTGGCAAAGGAGAAAACCACGGAGGGAAGACCGATTGCCGACACGGAACTGGTGGATCTTACCGTATCCAGAATCTGCCGTATTCCCCGGACAGTGCTGGATCAGGAAGATGAAGCAGGATTGCTGACGCTGAAAGACCGGATCACTGCCCAGGTTTTCGGTCAGGATGAAGCTATTGAAAAAGCAGTTTATGCCGTGCAGATTTCCCGACTGGGACTGGTAGAGGAGCACAAGCCGGTGGCTTCTCTGCTGTTTGTCGGTCCTACAGGTGTGGGAAAAACCGAGGCTGCCAAAGTACTTGCTGCCCAGCTGGGTATCAGTTTTGTCCGGTTTGATATGAGTGAGTATACAGAGCGCCATACAGTGGCAAAGCTGATCGGCTCCCCGGCAGGGTATGTGGGATTTGAAGACGGGGGACAGCTGACAGATGCTATCCGTAAAAATCCCCATTGTGTTCTTTTGCTGGATGAAATCGAAAAGGCGCACAGTGACATTTTTAATGTGCTTCTGCAGGTGATGGATTATGCTACTCTGACGGATAATCATGGAAGAAAAGCGGATTTCAGCCATGTTATTCTGATCATGACCTCCAATGCGGGTGCTGCCAGCGTGGGTAAGAAGCTGATTGGTTTCGGGGAACGTTCTGTTATGGAATCCAATATGATGGATGAAGTTAAGCGGGTATTTGCCCCGGAATTCCGGAACCGCCTCAGCGGTATTCTCATGTTTCATAAACTTTCGCGGGAGATGGCCATGCGCATTGTGAAGAAAAAGACTGCTCAGCTGGAGGGATATCTGAAAAAACGCAGCATTACGGTATCCATATCCGGTGGAGTATATGATTATCTGCTGGAGGAAGGGTATTCGGAAGAATACGGAGCACGGGAAATCGATCGTGTGATTCAGGAGAAGCTGAAACCTCTGTTTGTAACTGAGATTCTGAAAGGAAGACTGAAAAACGGAGGCCACAGGGAGGTCATTATGAACCCGGAGAAACAGGGGGAGATTATCCTGCGGTAGAAATTGTTTTTGTATTAATAATATTGATTTATTTTAATGCCATATAGATGGAAAACAGTAAATCAGTAACTTGTAAATAAGAGAACAACTTTGTTATAATGTAACGTAAAAATCAGAAAGAGGAAATAGGAGGAAACACTGATGACAGGCGCAGATATTATGGTAAAATGTCTGGAAGCAGAAGGTGCGGATACAATATTCGGTTACCCCGGTGTGGCAATCTGTCCGTTTTTTAACAGCATTCTGCAGTCCGATATCCGCTCTGTTCTCGTACGAATTGAGCAGAATGCTGCCCATGCAGCCAATGGAGCAGCAAGAACAACAGGAAAGGTGGGCGTATGCGTTGCCACTTCCGGTCCAGGTGCGACAAACCTGCTGACGGGAATTGCTACAGCTTACGCGGACAGTATTCCGCTGGTATGTATTACCGGTCAGGTCAAAACCGAGCTGATCGGTCGTGATGTGTTTCAGGAAGCAGATGTTACAGGTGCAGCGGAATCATTTGTAAAATACAGTTATCTGGTAAAAAAAGCTGAAGATCTGCCCAGAGTATTTAAAGAAGCTTTTTATATTGCCAATACCGGACGAAGAGGTCCTGTGCTGATTGACGTTCCCATCGATATTCAGCAGAAGGAGATCGGAGATTTTGTTTATCCGGAAAGTGTCAATCTCAGAACATATAAACCGACGGTGAAAGGACATGCGGTTCAGATTAAAAAGGTTATGCAGGAGATCGTAAAGGCAGAAAAACCGGTTATTATGGCAGGCGGCGGCGTTCTTCTGAGCGGTGCGCGGGAAGAACTGCTGGAATTTGCAGAGAAGTTTGATATTCCTGTTGCATCAACCATGATGGCAATCGATGCGGTTCCCAGCGCACACAGGCTGAATCTTGGTATGGTGGGCAATAATGGACGCCGTTATGCCAATAAAGCGATTAATGAGGCGGATCTGCTGATCGTAATCGGATGCCGTTTTGCGGATCGCGCTGTACAGCAGCCCAGTCTGATTACCAAAAGCAAGGTTCTGGTTCATATCGATGTGGATCCGGCAGAAATCGGCAAAAACGCCGATGCTACGATTCCGCTGGTAGGGGATGCTAAAAACATACTGGCTGAGTTTCTGAAAGCAGATTATGAACCCATCCGGCGCGATGAATGGATTGCAAAGATGGATGAGTACAGAAGAGAACTGAATTATCACAGAAATCCGAATCCGGATTATGTAGATCCTGAGAGTTTTGTTCGCACTTTATGTGAAAAAATGGATGATGACGGTATTTATGTGGCGGATGTGGGACAGAATCAGATCTGGTCCTGTCGATATTCTGTTATCAAAAAAGGCCGTTTTCTGACTTCCGGTGGCATGGGAACCATGGGATATTCGATTCCCGCCGCTATGGGTGCAAGGGCAGCCAATCCGGACAAACAGGTGGTAGCTGTCTGTGGTGACGGTTCTTTTCAGATGTCCATGATGGAACTTGCAACGATCAAACAGCATAATATTCCCGTTAAAATTGCCGTTTTGAAGAATAACGTACTGGGTATGGTGCGGGAATACCAGCATTATGTCTATGCAGATCATTACTCCATGATAGACCTTTCCGGAAGCCCGGATCTGGAAAAGATTGCAGCAGCATATGATATTCCGTTTATCCGTATGTACAATATGGATCAGGCAGAGGCACAGATCGATCAGTTCCTGAATATGGAAGGACCGGTACTGATGGAATGCATTCTTGATTCAAAAGATTTGGTAAATTAACCGGGAGGATGAAAAGATGAGAAGAATTTATTCTGTCCTTGTGGAAAACCGTGCCGGTGTATTATGCAAAGTAGCCGGTCTTTTCTCCAGAAGGGCGTATAATATTGAGAGTCTTGCTGTTGGTGAGACTGATGATTCTGAAGTTTCCTGCATGACGATCGTCAGCAGTGGTTCGGAAAATACGATTGAACAGATTGAAAAGCAGCTGAATAAAAAGCTCGATGTAATAAAGGTAAAAACGTTTAAGGAATCACAGAGTATTACCAGAGAACTGATGCTGGTGAAAGTAAAATACAATAAGGATAACCGCAAGGATGTCATTGAGATTTCCCAGATTATGAAAGCAGATATTGTAGATATGTCCAAAAATCAGATGATTCTGCAGATCTGTGACACACCGGAACGAACAAAACTTCTGATTAAGATGCTTCAATCTATCAGTATCGTTGAAGTGGCCCGAACAGGAACCCTGGCATTGACCAAATGCACGGATAATGATTAGTCTGCTTTCGACGGCCGGGGTGTCGTAAAATGATAAAGAACACGAAAACGATTAAAAACAGCTGAAATATGATCCGTCCGGGAAATAAAGAATCAATCTTTTCCGGATTTCCCGGACAGGATTTACGGCTGTTTCGGACTTATTTACAGCAGCACAAGAGAACAGTGAAAAAATTCAGCAGATAGGAATGCACATAGCTGGTATGAATGTATCTGTACGCCTTATTGCATGATAAATGCAAACAATAGATATATTCCGAATAATTTGAAAAACAATAAAAAAACAGTTGACAAATGTTAATGAAGGTGGTATCCTTTAGAAGCTGTCAGCGAGGAAAACAAATAAAACT
>JALFLM010000094.1 GCA_022774705.1 Lachnospiraceae bacterium
ACCTTATTGATAATAACAGCACCTTCCAGACCTGCATTTTCCGCAATTGCATGAAGCGGTGCTTCCAGAGCTTTTGCTACGATTTCGGCACCTGTCTTTTCATCGCCGAAGAGAGATCCTGACAGTTCATCAACCTTCTTCTGTGCATGGATGTATGCGGAACCGCCGCCGCCGATAATACCTTCTGCCATAGCTGCTCTTGTAGCATTCAGCGCATCCTCCATACGGTATTTGGCCTCTTTCATCTCTGTTTCCGTTACAGCACCAACACGGATCACTGCTACACCGCCGCTTAATTTGGCTGCACGTTCTGACAGTTTCTCTCTGTCATATTCGGATGAGGTATCAGCCTGCTGTCTCTTCAGAGAACCAATGCGTGCTTCAATGTCTTCTTTCTTTCCTGCGCCGCCGACAATGGTTGTGGTCTCCTTTGTAACCTTAACAGATTTTGCAGTTCCAAGCATCTCCAGTGTGGTATCCTTTAATTTAAGACCCAGATCATCAAGAATTGCCTGCCCGCCTGTCAGTACGGCAATATCCTCCAGCATGGCTTTGCGATTGTCACCGTAACCGGGTGCTTTGACAGCAACCACCTTCAGTGTCCCTCTCAGCCGGTTAACGATCAGGGTAGTAAGAGCCTCACCTTCCACATCTTCCGCAATAATCAAAAGGGCTCTGCCCATTCTGGAAGTCTGCTCCAGAATCGGCAGAATTTCCTGGATATTGGAAACCTTCTTGTCTGTGATCAGAATATAGGGATTTTCCATGTTGGCAGCCATCTTTTCTTTGTCATCGCACATGTAGCCGGAAAGATAACCGTGGTCAAACTGCATGCCTTCCACAACTGCAATCTCCGTCTGCATGGTCTTTGATTCCTCAATGGTAATGACACCATTGTCACCGACTTTTTCAATGGCATCGGCAATCATCCCGCCAACCTCTTCATTGCCTGCGGAAATCGCTGCAACTTTGGCAATATGCTCCTTACCGCAGACCGGCTGGCTCATCTCTTCCAGAGAATCAATGGCCGTTTCACAGGCTTTTTTCATACCTTTTCTCAGGATGATAGGATTGGCACCGGCTGCAATGTTTTTCATGCCCTCATTGACAAGAGCCTGAGCGAGAATCGTAGCGGTTGTGGTACCATCACCAGCAACATCATTTGTTTTAGTGGCGACTTCCTTCACCAGCTGAGCACCCATATTCTCATAGCGGTCTTCCAGTTCGATTTCCCTGGCAATAGTCACACCATCATTGGTAATCAGCGGATTGCCGAACGACTGATCCAGAACCACATTTCTTCCTTTGGGGCCGATGGTTACCTTAACGGTATCCGCCAGCTTATTAACACCTGCTTCCATCTTCTTTCTTGCATCAATATCAAAACTAATATCTTTAGCCATAATTCAGATCCTTCTTTCCTTTATGAAATATAGCCAGACAAAAAATCACTGCAAAACTTCCTTTTTTGCACTATTTTCTTGTCTTGCTATAGTTACTGTTTTTATCTATATTTCTTCTATATTAAAACAGCTGCTGCATAATCCGGATCATCTGTCATCAGATCAGACAGCTGCTGTGCAAACGTTATTCAACAACAGCAATAATATCGTTCTGTCCTGCGACAATATACTCTTCTTCTCCCAGCTTAACTTCTGTTCCTGCATATTTAGAGTAGATAACTTTATCTCCCGGCTTCACATGCATCTTCACTTCCTTACCATTTACATCGGTACCGAGGCCAACTGCAATCACAACTGCCTCCTGAGGTTTTTCTTTGGCACTGTCCGGCAGGATGATTCCTGACTGTGTCTTTTCTTCTGCTTCCTGATACTGTAAAACAACTCTGTCTCCCAATGGTCTTAATTTCATAATGAAAACCTGCCTTTCATAGTTCTGTCAGCACTCTATTGTATTGAGTGCCAGATTGAGCTTTTTTTAAAACAATCACTCACCGAATGATTGTTTTAAATTAAACTATTTATTTTTGACTGTATTATATCACTTCTTTTTCCTTTGTCAATACATTATTTAAATTTTTTACTAAAAAGGAGGTTCCGCACTTTTTCATGCGGAGCCTCCTCATATCTGCGTTGTTAAATATTGATAGCCTGTTATCCTACAGCATTGCTTCCAGATTTGCACGGATTGCTTTGATGAAGCTTTCGCTGGTTTCTACGGTTACGTTGTCCAGCTTGGTCATCAGAGCAAGATCCTTTGTCATATGGCCGCTTTCAATGGTATCGATGGTTGCTTTTTCCAGTTTCTTTGCAAAGTCACACAATTCAGGCAGGTTATCCAGCTCGCCTCTCTTGTTCAGTGCACCGGTCCATGCAAAAATGGTAGCAACAGAGTTGGTGGAAGTAGTTTCACCCTTCAGATGTTTGTAATAATGTCTCTGAACAGTGCCGTGAGCTGCTTCATACTCATAATTGCCTTCCGGTGACACAAGTACAGAAGTCATCATGGCCAGAGAACCGTAAGCGGTAGCGATCATGTCGCTCATAACATCGCCGTCGTAGTTCTTGCATGCCCAGATATAACCACCTTCGGAACGGATGACACGGGCCACAGCATCGTCGATCAGAGTGTAGAAATATTCAATTCCTGCTGTGTCGAATTTTTCCTTATATTCCGTATCAAAGATCTCCTGGAAAATATCCTTGAAATTGTGGTCATATTTTTTGGAAATAGTATCCTTGGTAGCGAACCAGAGATCCTGTTTTGTATCCAGTGCGAAATTGAAACAGCTTCTTGCAAAGCTTTCGATGGATTTGTCAATATTATGCATGCCCTGGATGATGCCGGGGCCATCAAATTCATGTATGGTTTCTCTTGATTCGTTGCCGTCCTTATCAGTAAATACCAGTTCTGCCTTACCTGCAGAAGGAACCTTCATCTCCACCGCACGGTAAACATCACCATATGCATGTCTGGCAATCGTGATAGGTTTTGTCCAGGTGGGAACGTAGGGATCCAGACCTTTCACAAGGATGGGAGCACGGAATACGGTACCGTCCAGAATTGCACGGATCGTTCCGTTGGGGCTCTTCCACATCTGACTCAGATTGTATTCTTTCACACGGGCCGCATTGGGAGTGATCGTTGCACACTTAACGGCAACACCGTACTTTTTCGTTGCATAAGCAGAATCAAAGGTGACCTGATCTTTGGTCTGCTCGCGGTATTCCAGACCGAGATCGTAATACTCTGTCTTCAGATCAATAAAGGGAAGCAGCAGCTCATCCTTGATCATCTTCCACAGAATTCTTGTCATTTCATCGCCGTCCATCTCCACCAGGGGAGTAAGCATCTTGATTTTCTCCATATAAGACTCCTTTCAGAATACAGAACCGTTGGTTACGGCAGCCCGTATCCTTTACATTTATTTCCTTATTCAAGTCCCAATTATAGAACAAAGGCGATTAATTTGTCAATTATTATTCCAAAGTGAGTCAGTTTTTCCAATTCACTGTATCATATAAATTTCAGTACACTTGCTCCAATTCCGCTTTCTCATAATAATAGGCAAGAATTTCCGCATACATATACCCCTCTTCCGCCATCTGGGCAGCTCCATACTGGCTCATGCCGAAACCATGGCCGAAACCTCCGCCATGGAGCGTTACCGTCTGTACTCCATCTGTCGATTTCACCTCATCCATATAGAAAAATGCACTGGGCAGAATGGAAAGGCCGGTTCTTGTACTGTTATCCTGAAGCCGGTATACATTTTCTGAAAAGCCCAGTTCCCGGCGGACCGAACCTGCTCCCCGTATCTGCTGTGCAGTTTTATCCGCATAGGAAATGGTCAGTTCAGACACATAGCCTCCGGTTCCACGTTTTGTAACCGTAAGTTCTTTGATTTTCCGGTCTGAAAGCTGTTTTAAAGGAATTTCACAGGTCCAGCGAAACCAGGGAGATTTACAGTCATATGCTCTGTTTTCTCCCGTATCCCGGTCTGACAGGCTTTCATAGGTACTGATAAAGTTTCTGTTCATCTCCGTGACGTCTGAATCGACTTTCACCGCCGCAGCAGCTTCCAGATACTGCGTTTCTTTCCCGTCAAAAACCGATCCGTCCGCCTTTATCCCCCAGGAGGTGGAATAATAATGGGGTTTCAGCGGCACTTCGTCCCGGCATAAAATCTGTCCCTGTGTCTGCCGGCAGGCTGTCACTGCGCAGAGGTCCACCGGACCGGACAGATAGACCTGATCATCTGTGGTATCCACCAGATTCCATGAAACCGCTCCATTTTCTGCTGTCTCCTTTTTCTCCTTCTCTAGAACATACATGGCATAGGAACGGGCACAGACCGCCTGAGCTTTTATGGCCTCTTCTCTAAAATCATCTGGCATCTCGGAGGATACCACCCCGGGCAGATACGACTCCATCCTGACCCGGTTAATCAGATAAAAGGCTTTTTGCCCCGAAGAACGATAGATTAGCAGAGTTCCCGGATAAACAGGGACATTTCCCCCTTTTTTCAGAGACAGAACGCGGATACCTTCTACCGAAGCCTCTCCCTCTGTTTCCGAAGCACCAAAGATCTCTCCCGAGTCATCGCAGAGCGATACGCAGCAGCTGTTGATCCCCTTTTCAGCAAAATAGACAGCAGGATCCACCTTTTCCCCTGCAGAAAACATATCGGTTCCCGCTTCCGAAGTCACTGAAAATGATTCCGATGCGGAGAACTGCATTAATTTATGGGTCCTGCCCCCATCCGCATTCGTAATCAACACACATACCTCCGGCTCCTCACCGCTTTGCTTACGGACAAGGGAAAGCCTTCCGTTCTCCTCTTTGTATTTCTCCTGATCTCCTGTACCGGATTCCTTCCGGTCTTCATTCTGAGCAGCTTGGTTTTCATTCTGCAGATTCTTACTCTGTAAAGCTTCTGCCAGGCAGCTGTCCTCCTCACCGGAACTGCTTTCCAGATAAACCAGCCCTGTTTTGATCATCAGCATCAGAAAAATCACAATACATACTTTTGTTCCAAACGAAACCGCAAAAAAATATTTTTTATTCTTCACTGAATTCCCCCGACTGATCCTGTTCTCCTTTTTATTCTATCATCTTGTGGTACTTCTCATGCCTCTTTGGAAAAGATATTGCCAAAACCAGCCGCAAAACAATGCGCCGTCAGGAAAACTTCAAAAAAAGAACAGGCATACAACTGCATACCTGTTCTCTTTTATCCATATTGCACCGGAAACCGGTACGTTACACAATGGATATCACCCGAAATGCCGCATCCTGCACTTTGACTCCTAGCTAGCGCCAGGTGGGCAACCGCACTAAGACTTCTGCCATCCACTCAAAGGAGGCCCGACATCCATCTTAAAATATAGGAATCCCGTTTAAAGTAATGTAGGTTCAAAATAGCAGGACTGTATCGAACATTCCAGGCTTCGCTCTCTTTTGTTGTGATTAGTATATAACACTTTCAGAAAATTATCAAGACAAAATTTCCGAAGTGCACGGCAATATGTGGCAAAACCATACTCTGAAGAATATTTACTTCAAATATTCTACAAACATATTTTCGGAATATATGTTCTTTTTCTATTGACAGATGTTCTTTTGCAGGTTATACTGTAATCAGAACAAATATTCGATTGTGTGGTGATGATTTTGACACTGGAAGAAAAACTGACGATTCTGTCAGATGCGGCAAAATATGATGCTGCCTGCACCAGCAGCGGTGTAAACCGGAAAGGCGAGTCAGGGAAGCTGGGCAATACCCGTGCCTGCGGCATATGCCACAGTTTTGCTGCTGACGGACGATGTATCTCTCTTTTAAAGATTCTGTATACCAATGAATGCGTGTTTGACTGCAGATACTGTATCAACCGTGCTTCCAACGATATTCCCAGGGCTTCTTTTACACCGGAAGAGATTGCCCGGCTGACGGTAGAATTTTACCGGCGCAATTACATCGAGGGTCTTTTCCTGAGTTCCGGCGTTCTGAAAAGCCCCACCTATACCATGGAGCAGATCTATCAGGCAATCCTGATGCTCCGCAATCAGTATCATTTTAACGGCTATATTCATGTTAAGATTATTCCGGGAACGCCTCAGGAGCTGATCACGCAGCTTGGATATCTGGTTGACCGTGTCAGTGTCAATATGGAACTGCCCACCGACAGCAGTCTGAAGAAGCTCTGCCCCCACAAGTCAGCTTCTTCCATTCTGAAGCCCATGCGTTCCATCCAGGAGCAGATTCATACTGACAGGATGAACCGCTCTTCTTACAGAAGACTGACCGGAAGTTCCCGCCCCGGTCTTCCGGATACTGTCAGAGAGTCTTCCGGCGCTGAAGGATGGTACGGCAAAGATGCAGACAATAGCTCCGGCAGCCCTGCCGGTCTGTCTGTACCGGCAGAAAAAGAGATGAAAGATATGTTTTCAGCAGCTTCGGATACGGATCTGATCTGCAGGAGCTCAGGTTTTCATGAGCCGGTGCCGGCTCATCGGAAGGATCAGGCTCTGACGGTTTCATCTGCCAGTCCCGCCTTTGTTCCTGCAGGACAAAGTACCCAGATGATCATCGGTGCCACCCCTGAGACAGATTATCAGATACTGACTGCTGCTGAGTCCATGTATGAGCAGTACGATATGAAGCGGGTCTTTTATTCTGCCTATGTGGGACTGAACGATGATTCCGCCCTGCCTGCTCCCGGCCGGAAACCTCCGCTTCTTCGGGAACACCGCCTGTATCAGGCGGACTGGCTGCTGCGCTTTTACGGTTTTCGTTCGGTGGAACTTCTGTCAGCGGAAAAACCCAATTTCAATGTTTTTCTGGACCCCAAGTGTGACTGGGCTCTGCGCCATCTGGAGCTGTTTCCGGTGGAAGTTACCATGGCTGACTACTATACCCTGCTCCGGGTGCCCGGAATCGGCGTTAAGTCGGCCAGAAGGATTCTGGCGGCCCGAAGGGACTGCACTCTGGATTTTCCCTCTTTAAAGCGCATGGGAGTTGTCCTGAAAAGAGCCCATTATTTCATCACCTGCGGAGGAAAGATGATGTATCCCGTCTGTATCGACCAGGATTCCATCACACGAAGCCTGATCTGCAACGAACATGAGAAAAACTGGGAGATTGCTCAGGATATGAATTATCAGCAGCTGTCACTTTTTCAGGACTGCAATCTGGAGGTACGCCCATGAGCAATATCATCTATCTCTGCGAAGATACACCCGACGGGATTCTGAGTGCGATCTATCAGGCCAATGCGGAGAAAGCGCCTCTCCGCAGCATCCGTATCCGTACTCATAAGCAGCTGGCCTACGAACTGTTTGCCGAGTACCGCGAAGCTGCCTCTGATTATATATCTGCGGTCAAGGTGATGGATGCGGTGAATTTTCAGATTTCCAGAGAAGCAGGACAGATGGTTTACAGAGGACTGCTTTCCGACCGGGAAGACCGGGGGGATATTGTACTTCGCTTCATGCTGGCCGGTTTCCGGTATGGCGGGCGCATCTGCGATATGCTGGCCCTTCCGGAGGTTGCCGATCTGTTTGAGCTTCAGAGGAACGTCAACAATGAATCCCATTATTTCAGAGAGTTTCTCCGGTTCAGCCAGTCGCAGCAGGGGATTCTGTTTGCGCAGATTTCTCCCAAAAGCAATGTTCTGCCTCTGATTGCGCCCTATTTTACCGACCGGCTTCCTTCCGAGAATTATGTCATATTTGCCGATACCTTCGATCTGGCTGCCATTCATCCGGCAGATTGCGGCTGGTATCTGGCGCCGATGGATCAGGAAGAATTCATCCAGGTTCTTAAAAAGGATAAAAAAGAAGCAGACTGGGAAGCCTGCTTCAAAGCCTTTCATCGGACCATTGCCATTCAGGCACGAACCAACCCGGTATGTCAGCGGACCCATCTCCCGCTCTGGTACCGGAAGCATATGACCGAGTTTGAGTAGTCTGTCTTACCTTGTGGCATCTTTCATGCTTTTTACATAGTCGTACAGCGGTCCGGCCGCATCGGTCCCATACTTCTGTATGATTTTTACGATGGCACTTCCCACGATGACGCCATCTGCGATCTGTGACATGGTGTGAGCCTGTTGTGGTGTACTGATACCGAAACCGATGGCTGCAGGACAGTCGGTTGCTTCCTTTACCAGTTTCAGGATGGAATCCAGATCTGTAGTGATATTGCTGCGGACACCTGTTACACCCAGTGAAGATACGATATAGAGGAAGCCTTTTCCTTCCCGTGCGATCATCTGAATACGCTGGGCAGAAGTGGGTGCAATCATGGAGATCAGATCGATTCCATAAGCCTGTGCAATGTCAGCCAGTTCATCCTTTTCATCATAAGGAAGATCAGGGATGATGATTCCATCAACTCCTGCCTGACTGCAGCGTTTAAAGAAAGTATCATATCCATAATAGTGTACCGGATTCAGGTAAGTCATGAAAACCAGCGGAATTTCTGTCTTTTTTCGGACTGATTCCACCATGCGGAACACTTTTTCGGTTGTTGTTCCTGCACTCAGAGAGCGGATATTTGCTTCCTGAATGACCACACCTTCAGCGATGGGATCCGAGAATGGTATTCCGATTTCAATCAGATCCGCACCGGCTTTTTCCATAGCCAGAATATATTCTTCTGTTTTATCAAGGCAGGGATCCCCGGCCGTTAAAAATCCGATAAACGCTTTTTTGTTTTCAAATGCTTTATTTATTCTACTCATGAAGATCGATCCCCCTGTATCTGGCAATAGCTGCCACATCTTTGTCACCGCGGCCTGACAGGCAGCAGATGATAATTTCATCCTTTCCCATAGTGGGTGCAATTTTTCTTACCTGCGCAACCGCATGGGCGCTTTCGATTGCGCAGATGATTCCTTCTGTTCTTGCCAGATATTCGAAAGCATCGACTGCTTCATCATCGGTAATCGGTACATACTGTGCCCGTCCGGTATCATGCAGATAAGCATGTTCCGGCCCGATTCCCGGATAATCCAGACCTGCCGATATGGAATAAACCGGAGTAATCTGCCCCGAATCATCCTGACAGAAGTAGGATTTCATGCCATGGAAGATCCCCAGCTGGCCTTTTGCAATGGTGGCGGCATGTTTTCCTGTTTCAATACCTCTTCCTGCTGCCTCGCATCCGATCAGTTTCACATCCTTATCATTGATAAAGTTGTAAAACATTCCCATGGCATTGCTGCCGCCGCCGACACAGGCCAGCACCGCCGAAGGCAGTTTTCCTTCTTTTTCCAGAATCTGTTCCCTTGCTTCCCTGCTGATAACAGACTGGAAATCGCGCACCATCGTGGGGAACGGATGAGGTCCCATTACAGAACCAAGTACGTAAAGAGTATCATCCACACGGGAAACCCATTCACGCATAGCTTCATTCACTGCATCTTTCAGAGTCATCGTTCCTGTCTCCACCGGGTGTACCTTTGCCCCCAGCAGTTCCATACGGTATACATTCAATGCCTGACGATCCGTATCTTCCTTACCCATGTAGACTTCACATTCCAGATCAAGAAGCGCTGCCGCAGTGGCGATAGCTACCCCGTGCTGACCGGCGCCTGTCTCCGCAATTACTCTGGTTTTACCCATCTTTTTTGCCAGAAGTGCCTGTCCCAGCACATTATTGATCTTATGAGAACCGGTGTGATTCAGATCCTCCCGTTTCAGATAAATCTTTGCACCGCCCAGATCCTTTGTCATCTTCTCCGCATAATACAGAAGGGACGGGCGTCCGGCGTACTCCTTCAGCAGCTGATCCAGCTCCGCATTGAACTCCGGATCCTTTCTGTAATATTCATAACACTTTTCCAGATGGTTTATTTCATTCATTAATGTTTCCGGTATATACTGGCCACCGTGAATTCCAAATCTTCCTTTTGACATTGGTATATCCTTTCATTTTATATATCTGTTCTTTTCAACCTGTTCATGCTGTATCGTCAGTCAGCCCTTCCTGCTGTTCTATGAACCAGTTCAGTCAGCATTTTCATTTTTTCATAATCCTTCACACCGTCAGTTTCCACACTGCTGCTGGCATCTACTGCGAAAGGATAAAAGCGGGTAATTGCTTCTTCCGCATTTTGTGCAGAGATACCGCCTGCCAGGAAAAACGGTTTTCCAATGATTTGTTCCGGTTCATCATTACCTTTTTCCCCGGCAAGCAAGGACCAGTCAAAAGTTTTTCCTGTACCGCCGGCTCCCTGGTCGAGAAGCAGGTAATCAACCTTAAGCTCTCTGCACCGGAGTATGTCCTGCCTGTTCTTTACGGAAACAGCCTGAATCACCGGCAAAGCAGTTTTTTCCTGGATTTTTCGAACAAAATCCGGACTTTCCTGACCATGCAGCTGAATCATCTGAATCACCTGCTTTCTCACCGGCTCCAGAATTTCTTCCTCTGATGCATTGACAAATACACCCACTGCAGGAATCTCCGGTTTCAGCAGCTGCCTCAGGTGCTGTGCTTTTTCAACGGTAATCCTGCGTTTGCTGGGAGCAAATACAAAGCCCACAAAATCAGGCTGAATCTCATTGGCAAAATATATATCCTCATCCCTGCGAAGTCCGCATATCTTAATCCTGCCCACAGTGCGTCCCCCTTTCATTAGTGCAGTTCCTTATTCTATGTGTTTTACAGTCAGTCGGCAGACCGTACTGTTCTGTTGTTTTACTCTTTTTATCCGTGAATTCCCTTCAGTTCATCCAGTACTGCTTTTTTATCAGGGCTGCGCATCAGGGTCTCTCCGATCAGAACCGCATCTACACAATTTTTCTCCAATGCGGCGATATGGTCCGCATTTTTAATCCCGCTTTCCGAAACATACAGCAGATCATCGGGAACCAGACTGCGCAGACGGATACTGGTATTCAGATCTACCGAGAATGTTTTCAGATCCCGGTTGTTAACGCCGACAATGCGCGCACCGGCTGCAATCGCTCTTTTAACTTCTTTCTCCGTATGGGCCTCCACCAGAGCAGACATCCCCAGACTGTGTGCCAGTTCCAGATACGACTTTAATTCCTCATCATTTAATATGGCACAAATCAGGAGAACTGCGGAAGCACCGTAAAGCTTTGCCTCGTAGATCATATAAGGATCAACTGTAAAATCCTTTCGAAGTACCGGTATGGAAACAGCCTTTGATACTTCTTTCAGATACTGATCGGATCCCTGAAAATAGTACGGCTCTGTCAGACAGCTGATGGCAGCTGCGCCGGCTTTTTCATATTCCCCGGCAATCTGCAGATACGGAAATTTCTCTGCAATGACGCCTTTCGAAGGGGAAGCTTTCTTGATTTCGCAGATAAAAGACATCCCTTTTTCTGCCAGTGCTTTCTCGAAAGGATATTCCCGGCTCACCGGCAGTGCTTCTGCCAGAGCCCTGATTTCCTCCAGAGAACACTTTTCCTTTGCCCGGGCGATCCGTTCTTTTGTTTTTGATGCTATTTCATTCAATATCATATCCTGACGCTCCTGTCTATGCGGCGCCCCGGTTGGATTCCCGAACAAACTGATCCAGCCGCTCTTTTGCTTTTCCGGTGTCAATCATTTCCGCTGCCAGACGGATTCCTTCTTCTATGCCAGGAACAGCTCCTGCCACATACAGGGCCGCGCCGGCGTTCATCAGAACGGCATCCCGTTTCGCCCCCGCTGCTCCATCCAGAATCTCTCTGGTAATCCGGGCATTTTCCTCGGGGCTGCCGCCCTCCAGTTCTTCTTTTATGTAGCGTTTCAGTCCAAACTGCTCCGGCGTAATCACATAGGACCGGAAGTCACCGTCCCGGATCTCACAAACTGTGGTCGGTGCACTGACAGAAATCTCATCGAGGCCATCCTGTCCGTAGACAACCATGCCTCTGCTGACACCAAGCTTTGAAAGTACATGTGCCAGCGGAACAACCATTTCCTCACTGTACACACCCATGACCTGCATCGTAGCGCCTGCAGGATTTGTCAGCGGTCCCAGAATGTTAAATACAGTACGGATTCCCAGTTCCTTGCGGACAGGACCCACATATTTCATGGAAGTGTGATACTTCTGAGCAAAAAGGAAACAGATTCCAATGTCCTTGAGCAGCTTTTCACTCTGCTCCACGGAAATGGTAATGTCCACACCCAGAGCCTCCAGCACATCAGCAGCCCCGCATTTACTGGAAGCCGCTCTGTTGCCGTGCTTTGCAACAGGAACGCCTGCGGCGGAAATCACCAGAGATGACGTGGTGGAAATATTAAAGGAATTGGAACGATCCCCGCCGGTTCCCACGATCTCCAGTACAGGAAAATCATGCTTAAGCTGCAGTGCATGCTTTCTCATGCCGTTGGCACAGCCGGTGATTTCCTCAATAGTTTCTCCTTTCATGGCAAGAGCTGTTAAAAATGCACTGGTCTGAACTTCCGTCGTCTCCCCGCTCATAATCTCATCCACAACAGATTCCGCCATCTGATAGCTCAGATCTTTTTTATCAGTTAATTGAATAATCGCTTCTTTAATCATAAGTGTACCTCCATCTGCTTTCTTTTTATTATAATTCTGAATTTTCAGGAAATTTTCCAGAATCTTCTTTCCGTCAGGTGTCAGAATCGACTCCGGATGGAACTGAAGCCCGAATATGGGATATTCCCTGTGTTCCACTGCCATAATCTCTCCGTCATCACTGGAAGCCACGATTTTCAGGCAGTCCGGAGTGGTCTCCTTGAGACCGGAAAGAGAATGATACCGGGCAGCTCCAATAGTGGAATTCATGTTCCGGAAAATCGCCGACTCCAGATCCACTGTAACCTGGGACTGTTTCCCATGCATCAGCTGTCTGGCATAGGAAACAGTTCCTCCAAAGGCTTCAAAGATGGCCTGATGTCCCAGACAGACACCTAAAATGGGGATTTTTCCGGCAAAATACGTAACACAGTCTTTGCAGATACCAGCATCCGACGGTTTCCCGGGGCCCGGCGACAGAATGATGTGGGAAGGATTCATTTTCTCGATTTCAGGAAGTGTAATCTTATCATTGCGTACCACCCGAATATCAGGATTCAGCGTTCCCACCAGCTGATAAAGGTTATAGGAAAAACTATCATAATTATCAATCAGTAAAATCATCACTCCAGCCCTCCGTCTGCAATTTCCAGTGCCCGAATCACTGCTTTCGCTTTATTCAGACACTCCTGATGCTCCTTTTCCGGTACGCTGTCAGCTACAATCCCGGCACCGGAGCGGATAAATACTTTATTGTTCTTTTTAAAACAGATCCGTATGGCGATACACGTATCAAGATTGCCGGTGAAATCAATATAGCCGATAGCGCCGCCGTAAATCCCTCTGCGGTTCTGTTCCAGCTCACTGATGATTTCACAGGCCCGGATTTTCGGGGCCCCTGACAGGGTTCCTGCGGGAAGCACCGCACCGATGGCATCCAGCGCATCCATATTCTCTCTGATTTTACCTTCAACCGTGGAACCGATATGCATCACATGGGAATACATCAGCACATCCATGTAATGTTTTACATAAACGGAACCGAACTGACTGATTCTGCCCAGATCGTTTCTGCCCAGATCCACCAGCATGTTGTGTTCGGAGCATTCCTTTTCATCCGACAGCAGCTCCGCTTTCAGCCTGGCATCTTCCTCTGCATTTTTTCCTCTCGGCCTTGTACCGGCCAGCGGAAACGTATTCAGCACTCCCTGATCCAGCTTCACCAGTGTCTCCGGCGATGCCCCGGCAATTTCAATATCATCACTGGAAAAATAAAACATATAGGGGGAAGGATTGGTGGTTCTCAGCACACGATACGTATCGAACAGGCTGCCTTCATAATCCGCTTCGATCCTGTTGGACAGCACCACCTGGAAAATATCGCCTTCATAGATGTAATTCTTTGCTTTTTCCACCATGCTGCAGTACTTTTCCTTACTGAAAGCGGGCCTGAATTCCGACTTCAGATGGCCGGGAGCAATCTCCGCTTTCTGACCGTTTTTCAGCAGATCAGACATCATTTTCAGCTGCATGCAGGCTTTGTTGTACTCCGTATCCATGTTGTCGATAGAGATATTGACGATCAGGATGATCTTTTCTTTCAGGTTATCGAAGGCAATCACCTTGTCAAACAGCATCAGATCCACATCCTTGTAGCCGTCAAGATTCACCGTATCAAGATTCAGTGACGGCTCGCTGTATTTAATATAATCATAGGCAAAATACCCTACCAGCCCGCCGGTGAAAGGCGGAAAACCGATGATGCGGGGACTTTTGTTTTCTTCAATGATTTTTCGGATATATTCTTCGGGATGCACCGTCTGCACCTGAAAGGAAGTTCCGCTTTTGATCTGCAGCTGACCGTCCGTACAGGTGATCTCCAGAATCGGATCATAACCCAGAAAAGTGTATCTTCCTCTGTTCTTGTTATCTTCCATGCTTTCCAGCATATAACAGTGTCCGCTGATATTTTTCAGAATCCGCAGCACCTCGATGGGCGTTGTAAAATCTGAAAACAGTTCCATACAGACCGGTACTTTTCTGTAGCTGGAATCTGCAGCCGCAATTGCTTTAATCTCGTCAAGTGATGGTCTCATAGTAAAGCCTCCTTAAATTTTCACAGAAAATTGCGAATGTCTGCTGAACTGTTACTGTTTTCGTAACCGTCCAAATAAAAAAATCCCCGGCAAAGTATTGATTCATACTTTGTCAAGGACGAAATAATTCCGTGGTGCCACCTTGATTCACAGCTGACTGGCAGCCATGCTCTCATCAGGATACTAACATATCCCCGGCAACTGACGTATGCCTTCACGTCGCTTA
>JALFLM010000099.1 GCA_022774705.1 Lachnospiraceae bacterium
ATGCTCTTCATGATAAATCCGATCGCAGTAATTTACAGCCTTTACCGCAGCAGATGTCTTATGCAGCTTTTTATCCTCCGGAATCAGTTTCACAAACTATCTTCTGACATGCGTCAGGCATCCGCATCTTTTTACCCAGGTGACTGCATTGTATCCTGCATATCCGTCGCAGATCAGATAGCCGAAAAATTTTTTCAGAAATTCTGCCGGATTCTCACCCCGTCTGTTGTTCTTGTATTCAAAAACAACGATGCTGCGGGCATTCATTTTTCCATTGCGGTATACCCACATCTGCGAGGTTGTTGTTTCTTCCTGCAGCACCTGAATATGTGTTTCATCGGCATGGATGATCTTTTCCGAAAGAAGAATTTCTGTCATTCTTTTGACAACAGGCAGACACCACCTCTGCGCAGCTGTCAGGATCCAGTTGGACATCGTTGCTTTCAGCAGCGGTACATTCTTTGATTCAAAATCCTTCTGCTGCCGGTGCAGCGGCACTGCCTTGCCGTATTTCTCATAAATCATATGGGCAAGCAGTTCTTTGGAACAGAAGCTGCCGGGGAAAAGCGGGGCAGGAGCCTCAGCACGAACGATATTACACTTCTCAATTCCCGTTTCGTTCTCTGCGTCTCTTTCCTCATGCTTTCCGCATTCTGTGCATTTTGCGGTTTGCACAATATGTCTGCGGATGAAAAACGAAGCAGGAATATATACAAGTTCATCGTAGGCCTGATCTTCTCCGATGACTTTCATTGGTGCACCGCATTTTTCGCACACCATATTTTCTACTTTGTGAAATTCTTTTTTGATCTCAAGAGCGTTCATCCATTCATCGTGGGTGCGTCTTTTCTTTCGGGTATGTGCTGGTACAGCAACATGGTTTTCGCTTTTATCTTCTGTTTCTGAGATTTCCTCGTTTAACAGCGAAAGCTGAATCCCGTCTGCCATGATCACAGATGCCTGTTCCGTTTTTCTTCCGAAAATCTGTTTTTTCAGCCATGCAAGCTGCCGCTGAACATTTTCAAGCTGTTCTTCCAGAACGGACACCTTCGTATGAAGCTGGACATTTTCCTGTATAATATTTTCGATATTCTGCTGTGTCATACAAAAAAATCCTCCGTTCATGTTGATGATTTCATTATAACACAAACAGAGAATTTTTTCCATTTCATATGATGTCTATTCTGCGAATTTCTGCTTAATACAGCACACCACGGGTTCCTTTCTGAATGGCTTTCGGCTGTTCGATTGACAAGCCTTCCAACAGCCAGCGCGTCTGCTGCGGTGTGAGCTTCCGTGCTTCCAGTTCATTTCTCGGCCACTGAAAGCGTCCGTTATCCAGACGTTTATACAGCATCAGGAAACCGTCGCCTTCCCACAACAGACCTTTTATTCTGTCACATCTTCTTCCGCAAAACAGGAACAAAGCTTTGCTGTATGGATCCATTTTAAGATGTCCCTGTACGATTACCGCCAGTCCGTCGATAGACTTTCTCAGATCGGTATATCCTGTGACAAGATATACCTGTATGCCCACTGCAAGTTCATTCAGCATAATGCACGCACCAATGCAGCCAGTGTTTCCCCAGATATGTCGGACGGAAGCGTAATATTCAGACCGTTTTTCTCAATATGTATCTCGCTTGATTTTACAGGTTCAGGGGCACTGATAGGTACGATCTGCTGACTATGATCTTCACATAGTTTTTCTCTGACTCTCCGAAGATGATAGTAGTACGTTTTTTCATTCACACGATTCTGTCTGCACCATTCTTTTACCGTAAGACCGCTTTTGATCTGTGCGTTTACCTGTTTTTTCCATTCATCCCATTTTACATCACAATTTATTTCTGCGACAATGGCTGTTTCTGTTTCCCGCATTTCAATTCCTCCGTATCTTTGGCTATGCTGCCCGAAAGAGTTCCTTGGCTTCTGATGAATGCTCTCATCTTCTCTTTAGGGCGGCTTAGTGCTATTATACTTCAGCTTTGGCGGTTGAGGTAGTCGTTGGTTATTTGACGCTTACCTATAATACATCTATTTTTCATTATCGTGTTGTATTTCGTGTTGCATACTGTCCAAATTGGACTTTAAGATCTCGTTGAAATATCCATCTACAATCTGGTCTACATTTTTTCGTTCATCGGAAAATGTATGCTGATAGACCGTTTTCAATGTGCTGTTTGTGGACCATCCACCTCGCTCCATTGCGTATTTGTCAGGGATTCCAAGTGCCAACATGACAGATGCATTCACATGCCGCAAATCGTGAAATGTCATGTTCTTTCCGGTTGAATCCAATATGATTTTCACAAAGTGTTTGTAAATTGTACTTGCTGACAAGTTTACCACATAATCATCCGGTTCCCCTTGTCCTATCATATTTATGATATAATCAGGTAATA
>JALFLM010000130.1 GCA_022774705.1 Lachnospiraceae bacterium
CCTCTGACCGATGCGCCCAGAACCAGAATATAGTCCACATCGGTCAGCTCAGTCGCTTCCTCCTGTGTCAGAATCCTGCCGGAACCACCGATAATCATATCCAGATTAATACCGCCCACCACCAGAACAAACAGCAGCAACAGAGCAATAATTACTTTAAAAAATCCTGTAACAATCCGAAAGAACCAGCACCTTTTCCTGCGCAGGCTTTTATTCGAGTTTCTCACAATTTCAATACCCTTCCACAAATATTTGCCATTTGCCATTACAGTATAATACAAAAAGCGCGAAGTAAATGTGAAGATTTTCTAAAGAAATTATTACAAATGCCTGCTGAAAATGCAACAGTTCATCTTCTATTCCAGAATAATGGTAAAGGGACCGTCGTTAACCAGCTCCACTTTCATATCCGCTCCGAAAACTCCTGTTTGCACAGGCTCCACCTGTTCCCGGCACTTCGATACAAAATACTCATAAAGTGCGTTGGCATGATCCGGCTTTGCCGCATTAGTAAATCCGGGCCGGTTGCCATGGCTGCAGTCCGCGTACAGGGTAAACTGGGAAACCACCAGCAAAGAACCTCCCACATCCTTCAGGGAAAGATTGGTTTTTCCGTTCTCATCCGGGAAAATCCGCAGATTGATCATCTTTTTTACGATACGGTCTGCTGTTTTCTCATCATCCTCATGTCCAACGCCCAGCAGCACCAGATATCCTTTACCGATGGCACCATGCACCTGTCCGTCAATGGTGACCGATGCACGCTGCACACGCTGAATTACTACTTTCATATATTATTCTCCACTTCTTTCAAACCGGTGAATGAACAATCCGCTGCGAAGTTTCGGCTCAAACCATGTGGATTTGGGCGGCATCATCCGGTCCGCATCCGCTACCGCAAACAGCTCCTGAATGGAAGTGGGATACATGGAAAATGCCGCTGCCATATCATTCCGGCACCGTTTCTCCAGATAATCGGTCCCCCGGATTCCGCCGGAAAATTCAATGCGGTGATCCGTCTTCGGATCCTGAATGCCCAGCACGGGGCTCAGTACCTCATTCTGCAGATAAGCCACATCCAGGCCTTCCACGCAATCTTTGCTTACATACTCCTGTTTCTGCTCCAGCAGATACCAGCGCCCATTCAGATACATACCGCAGGTACCTTTCTTTCTGGGATGAACAGCGGTGGAAACTTTTTTAATATGAAACTTTTCCTCCAGTTTATGCAGAAATTCATCAGCTGTCATGCCGTTCAGATCTTTTACCATCCGGTTATAAGGCAGGATTTTCAATTCATCATCAGGAAAAAGAATCGACAGAAAATAATTGAATTCTTCCCTGCCAGTGTAATCCGGTTTCTCTGCTCTGCGCTTCAGCGCCACCTTTACAGCAGAAGCACAGCGGTGATGTCCGTCTGCAATATAGGTTCTCGGGATATCGGCAAAGGCAGCTTCCATTGCCTGATTCACGGAAGGATCCGCCACTTTCCATCCGGCATGGCGCACACCGTCTTCCGAAACAAAATCAAACAAAGGTTCCGTCTGCTTCACCTGATTAACCAGGCTGCGGATATCCTCTCTGTGGCGGTATGCCAGAAAAATCGGACCGGTCTGCGCACTGCAGACATCCACATGACGTATCCGGTCCTCTTCCTTCTCTGCAAGGGTAAATTCATGTTTGCGGATTACATCATTAAGATAGTCATCCACACTGCTGCAGCCGACAATGCCGGTCTGCTCCCTTCCGTTCATGGTCAGGGAATAAATAAAATAGCAGGCGTTTTCCTCCTGCTCCAGAATTCCATCGTCCTGCCACTTCCGCAGCATGGAAGATGCTTTTTCATATACACAATCCGCGTACATATCCTGATTGTCGGCAAACTGGGTTTCAGGGCGGTCAATATTAAGAAAGGAACGGGGCCGGTCCGCCACAAAATCCTTCGCTTCCGCACGGCTGTAGACGTCGTACGGAAGCGCAGCTACCTCTTCAAAATAACCTTTGGCCGGATGCACGCAGACAAAAGGTTTTATAATTGCCATAACAGTCTCCGGTTATCTTCTGATTACTCTGACCTTGAATACCTCAGGGATCGCAGCAAGCTTTTCAACAACCGAATCATCAATATCCTGATCCGCATCCATCAATGTATAAGCCAGATCGCCTTTGGAAGTGTTGGTCATGGACGGAATATTTACACCGCAGTTTGCCAGAACACTTGCAAACTGACCAATCATATTGGGAACATTTTTATTAAAAATACAGATTCTGACAGTGCCTTTCAGAGGACCCATATCGCATCTGGGGAAGTTTACGGAATTGACAATATTGCCGTTTTCCAGATAGTCCATCATCTCCTGAACAGCCATCACTGCACAGTTGTCTTCTGATTCCTCTGTGGATGCACCCAGATGAGGGGTTGCGACCACATGCTTCATGTTGGCGGTCTTTGCGTTGGGGAAGTCGGTTACGTAGCATTTTACCTTTCCGGCTTCGATTGCTGCTTCCAGATCATCGTCATTGACCAGAAGATCTCTTGCAAAGTTCAGTACAACAGCTCCATCCTTCATCAGATCGAATACACCCTTGTTGATCATGCCCTTTGTGCTGTCCAGCAGCGGTACATGAACACTGAGGAAATCACACTGAGGCGCCAGATCCTCCAGTTTGTCACATACCTGTACATGGGTTGACAGATGCAGTGCGGAATTAACGGAAATATAGGGATCGTAGCCGATTACCTTCATACCCAGATCAACTGCTGTATTGGCAACCAGAATACCGATGGCACCAAGACCTACAACACCCAGAGTTTTTCCTTTGATCTCGTTGCCGGCAAACTGCTTTTTCGCTTTTTCCATGGTTTTGCCGATGGCAGGATCGGATGCGTTGTTCTTCACCCATTCAATACCGCCTGCAATATCACGGGAACCCAGCAGAAGTCCTGCAACAACCAGTTCCTTTACACCGTTGGCATTGGCACCGGGTGTATTGAACACAACGATACCCTTCTCTGCACATTTGCCAATGGGGATATTGTTGACGCCGGCACCGGCTCTTGCGATCGCTTCCAGACCTTCAGGAAGTTCCATCTCATGCATGGAAGCACTTCTTACGAGAATACCTTCCGCTTCATTCACATCGTCTGTTATTGTGTAATTATCTGTCAGTAAATTTAAACCGTATTTTGAAATCGGATTTAGGCATTTGATTTTATACATGATATATCTCTCTTTTCTATCTAATGTTTTGCTTCAAACTCAGCCATGAATTTAACCAGCGCTTCCACACCTTCATAAGGCATTGCATTGTAGATGGATGCTCTCATGCCGCCTACGCTTCTGTGGCCTTTCAGGTTTTCAAAACCGGCTGCCTTTGCTTCTTTTACAAATAAAGCATCTAGTTCCTTGTCACCGGTTACGAAAGGTACGTTCATCAGGGAACGGTCTTCCTTTCTGACTGTGCCTTTGAACATCCGGCTCTGATCGAGATAATTGTACAGTAAAGCTGCTTTCTTTTCATTTTTTTCTTTCATTGCAGACAGGCCGCCATTCTTTTTCAACCATTTGAATACCTTGCCGCAGATGTAGATGCCGTAGCAGGGCGGTGTATTGAACATGGAACCATTGTCTGCATGTGTCTTGTAGGTCAGCATGGTGGGCGTTCCGGGCAGAACATCCTCTGTAATCAGATCTTCACGGATAATTGCAATAACGACACCGGCAGGACCTACATTTTTCTGTACGCCGCCGTAGATCATGGCGTAATCTTCCACATTTAAAGGTTCAGACAGGAAACAGGAGGATACGTCCGCAATCAGATCCTTGCCCTTTGTATTGGGCAGTTTTTTATATTTGGTACCGTAAATGGTATTGTTTTCACAAATGTATACATAATCTGCATCAGGACTGATGGGCAGATCTGAGCAGTCGGGAATATAGGAAAATGTCTTATCTTCGCTGGATGCGATGGCATTGGCCTGACCGAATTTCTGAGCTTCTTTCCATGCCTTTTTAGCCCATGCGCCGGTAATGATATAATCGGCAACGCGGTTCTTCATAAAGTTCATAGGAATCATGGCGAACTGTGTTGATGCACCGCCCTGCAGGAACAGGACCTTGTAATTGGAAGGAATTCCCATCAGTTCACGGATATCAGCTTCTGCTTCATCGATAATATTCTGGAACATGGGTGATCTGTGGCTCATCTCCATAACGGACATACCGCATCCACGATAGTCCAGCATCTCTTCTGCTGCTTCTTTTAATACTTCTTCCGGTAATACAGCCGGACCTGCCGAAAAGTTATATACTCTTCCCATAGCTTGCGCCTCCTCAATTTGTACGGCCTGCATAACTGCATCCATGCAGGCCGCAGCATTTTTTCCTTGTTGCACCCTCTGTCCGGGTGTCTGCACCCTTATCCGGGTATTTATCACACACAGATTACACTGTGATGAATAGCTGTTTCGTATTACTTATCTGATACTCTCTCCATATCTTCCTCGGAGAATGCGTCCGCAATATTGCCTCCGGGTGATACCATAGGGAACACCTTGTCATCCTGGTCGATATAACAGTCGATTACAACCGGTCCGTTATAAGCCAGAGCCTCTTTCAGAGCAGGCTCCACTTCTTCTTTCTTTGTCACGCGGATACCTTTTACACCCAGTGCTTCCGCAACCTTTACGAAATCCACTGCATCATTCAGTACTGTATGCGAATATCTTTCGCCGTAGAACAGAGTCTGCCACTGTCTTACCATACCAAGTACGTGGTTGTTGATGCATACCTGAATAATAGGAATGTTGTAGCGTGATGCCGTAGCCAGCTCGTTCATGTTCATACGGAAGCAGCCGTCACCGGCAATATTGATAACCTGCTTCTCCGGTACACCCACCTGCGCACCGATTGCAGCACCCAGACCATATCCCATCGTTCCGAGACCGCCTGAAGTCAGGAAGGTTCTGGGATATTTGTATTTGATATACTGAGCAGCCCACATCTGATGCTGGCCTACATCTGTTGTAATAATTGCGTTGCCCTGTGTCAGTTCATTGATCTTCTCAATCACATAGGGACCCGTAAGAACATCTTTGTTATAGGTCAGAGGATACTGCTCCTTCAGACGATTGACCTGGCACATCCATGCATAGTGATCCGCCTGTTCCATGCGGCTGTTGAGGATTTCCAGTACCTTTTTGATATCACCGATGATGGAAACATCCACTTTAACGTTTTTATCGACTTCCGCGGGGTCCACATCGATCTGCAGGATCTTTGCTCCGTCCGCAAATGTCTTCACATTGCCGGTTACACGGTCAGAAAAACGACATCCAACTGCTACCAGCAGGTCACACTTTGCAACGCCGAAATTAGAAGCTTTCGTACCGTGCATGCCCACCGGGCCAGTATAATTCAGGCTTTCTCCGTCAAATGCACCCTTACCCATCAGCGTATCGCAGACAGGTGAATCCATCAGAGCCGCAAATTCAGCCAGTTCATCGGAAGCTTCGGAAATAACCGCACCGCCGCCAACCATGATAAAAGGCTTTTTGCATTCTTCAATCAGTTTCAGCGCTGCTGTTATGTCTTCTTCCCGGATACTGCGTGTTACACGGTAAGCAGGCATGGGATCCGCTGCTTCATACTCGGTGACCGCTGCGGTAACATCCTTGGGAATATCGATCAGAACCGGGCCGGGTCTTCCTGTTTTTGCAATGCGGAATGCATTGCGGACAATATCCGCCAGATCCTTTACATCCTTTACAATATAATTATGTTTTGTAATAGGCATGGTGATGCCTAAAATATCGATCTCCTGGAAGCTGTCTTTACCCAGGGCAGCCACACCAACGTTGCAGGTAATTGCCACGATGGGAACGGAATCCATGTATGCTGTGGCAATGCCGGTTACCAGATTGGTGGCGCCGGGGCCTGATGTTGCCAGACATACCCCTGTCTTTCCGGTTGCTCTTGCATATCCGTCAGCCGCATGGGAAGCCCCCTGCTCATGAGAAGTCAGAACATGACGGATCTCGGGGTGTTTATACAGTGCATCATACACATTCAGAATTGCACCGCCCGGATAACCGAACACGGTATCCACACCCTGTTCTTTTAAACATTCAATTAAAATTTCTGAACCATTTAACTGCATTGGTCACTCTCCAAATCTATCTCTATTGTAAATGTATCTTAACTGTTCCGGTACCGTCCCTCTGCTATTCCGATTTCAGAACAGCGCCGTGGCAGCTGTCTGTAACCAGTTTTGCATAGCGGGCCAAATAACCTGTCTTCACTTTGGGTTCAACCGGCTGCCATTTTGCTTTTCTTTCTGCCAGCTCTTCATCGGTCAGACGTACATTCAGGGTATTGGCAGGAATATTGATCTCGATGATATCGCCTTCCTCAATCAGTGCAATGGGACCGCCTACTGCTGCCTCGGGACATACATGACCGATGGAAGCACCGCGGGAAGCGCCGCTGAAACGGCCGTCCGTAATCAGAGCAACGCTGGAGCCAAGACCCATACCTGCGATAGCAGAAGTAGGATTCAGCATCTCACGCATACCCGGTCCGCCTTTCGGGCCTTCGTAGCGGATAACAACCACATCACCTTTCACGATCTTACCGCCTTTGATGGCTGCGATCGCATCTTCCTCACAATCAAATACACGGGCGGGACCGGAATGAACCATCATCTCCGGAACAACTGCAGAACGTTTTACCACGCTGCCGTCCGGTGCGATGTTGCCCTTTAATACGGCAATGCCGCCTGTTACACTGTAGGGATTATCAATAGGACGGATGGTCTCAGGATCGCGGTTCACTACATTTTCCAGATTCTCACCTACTGTTTTGCCCGTTGCCGTAATCAGGTCAGTCTTTAACAGACCTTTTCTGGTCAGTTCTTTCATTACGGCATAAACGCCGCCGGCTTCATTGAGATCTTCCATATAGGTATATCCTGCCGGTGCCAGATGGCACAGGTTGGGAGTTCTGGCACTGATCTCATTGGCAATATCCATATCGATCTCCACGCCTGCCTCATGAGCAATAGCAGGCAGATGCAGCATCGTATTGGTGGAGCAGCCAAGAGCCATATCTACTGTCAGAGCGTTCATAAACGCATCTTTTGTCATAATATCTCTGGGACGGATGTTTCTTCTGTACAGTTCCATAACCTGCATGCCGGCATGTTTTGCCAGTTTGATACGTTCGGAATATACAGCGGGAATGGTACCGTTGCCCCGAAGACCCATACCGATAGCTTCTGTCAGACAGTTCATGGAATTGGCTGTATACATACCGGAGCAGGAACCGCAGGTAGGACATACCCTGTTCTCGAATTCGGTCACATCATCTTCCGTCATGGTACCTGCTGCGTAGGAGCCTACTGCTTCAAACATGGAAGAAAGACTTCTCTTTTCGCCCTTTACACGGCCTGCCAGCATGGGACCGCCGCTTACGAAAACGGTGGGAATATTGAGTCTTGCCGCTGCCATCAGCAGACCGGGAACATTCTTGTCACAGTTGGGAATCATAACAAGAGCATCAAACTGATGTGCCAGCGCCATACATTCGGTGGAATCGGCAATCAGATCTCTTGTTACGAGAGAATATTTCATGCCTACATGTCCCATGGCAATACCATCACATACTGCAATAGCAGGGAACATAATGGGAGTACCGCCGGCCATGGCAACACCCATCTTAACGGCCTGAGCAATCTTATCCAGATTCATGTGGCCGGGAACGATTTCGTTATAGGAGCAGACAATACCTACAAGAGGTCTCTCCAGTTCTTCCTTTGTCATACCGAGTGCATTGAATAACGAACGATGCGGTGCCTGCTGCATACCGCTTTTAACTGCATCACTTTTCATTTCTGTTTATCCTTTCCTTCTATATCAGACTATATCAGATTCTGCATCAGATTTCATGTCATCAGACTCCATATCAGATTCTTTCTGCGATCAGATCTCCCATCTTCGCAGTTCCCACCAGTGTGCATCCTTCAGACATGATGTCACCGGTACGCCAGCCTTCTTCCAGAACTGTGGAAACGGCTGCTTCTACTGCGTCCGCTTCCTTATCCATATCAAAGGAATAACGGAGCATCATAGCTGCGGAAAGAATGGTTGCGATGGGATTAGCCAGATCCTTGCCGGCAATATCCGGTGCGGAGCCGTGGCTGGGTTCATACAGTCCCAGCTTTGTTTCACTCAGGCTGGCACTGGAAAGCATGCCAATGGAACCGGTAATCATGCTGGCTTCATCGGAAAGGATGTCGCCGAACATGTTCTCTGTCAGGATCACATCGAACTGACCCGGATTCATAACCAGCTGCATGGCACAGTTGTCAACCAGCATGTGGTTCAGCTCAACATTAGGATAATCCTTTGCCACTTCTTCTGCCACCTGTCTCCAGAGTCTGGAGGAATCCAGCACATTGGCTTTATCCACGCTGGTTACTTTGCCTCTTCTCTTTTCCGCGATTTCAAATGCCTTGATAGCAATGCGGCGGATCTCATTCTCATCATATGTCAGAGTGTCGGTTGCTTTTTTCACGCCGTTCACCTCTTCCGTATGACGTTCACCAAAATACAGACCGCCGGTCAGTTCACGCATGATAACCATATCAAAGCCTTCACCGATAATATCCTCCCGCAGAGGGCAGGCAGCTTTCAGTTCTTTATACAGATAAGCGGGGCGGATATTGGCAAAAAGTCCAAGTCCCTTGCGGATTGCCAGCAGTCCTGCCTCGGGACGCAGGTTGGGAGCCACATCATACCATCTGGAATTGCCCACATTACCGCCAACAGCACCAAGCAGAACGGAATCGGAAGCTCTGGCCGCTTCCAGAGTCTCATCAGTCAGGGGCACACCATAGGCATCAATGGAGCATCCGCCCATCAGCAGCTCCTTGTATGTAAACTCATGCCCGAATTTCTCACATACCCGATCCAGCACTTTACGGGCTTCTCTAATGATCTCCGGACCAATACCATCTCCGGGAATCAATGCAATATTTTTTTTCATAATATATCTCCCTCCAGGTTCTCAAAAGCAGGCAGCTATCCGCATATATGCAAATAGTTACCAGAACATTATAATATAGAATATTCTCACAATCCAGATTCGAATTTATCTTGTTTCCTGACCGGATTTAAACTGTTCATTAAATAATATCTTATTTCTTGAAATATTTCAACCTTTTGCGCCATTTTAAGAGAAAAAAATCCGCCCTGTAACGGGTGATTTTTGGCAGTTTTTTACAAGCCATTTTACATGCTTTCTCATACGCAGCAGTAAAATGATAATTAATTATTATTCAATAGTATTTTATATCATGAAGTCTTGAATATGATGTTTTCTCTCATGCAGTTCAGCACTTCCTTTTGCCGGGGAAAGAATAACCTGCGGCGGCAGAAGCCCGAACTGCAAATCTTTATGCAATTTTAATCTTAATTTCCTTTTTTTTCATTGATTTTCTGATATACTGTTAGCATGCGGCCGGCGGACAGGAGCATATTCGGGAATCAGACGCCTTTCTGTTTCCGTCTGCTGCGATGTACGCTCTGTATAGAAGGAGGTATTTATGAAAACTCGGAAATCAACCGGTTCTTTATGGCGAATTCTTATTTCCGCCATCATTATTTTTATTCTTTTTTATCTGGAACTGCCGCCTCTGAATCTGCGCAGCGAAAGCTTCTGGAACTTCCTGTTTCAATGTGTAATCATTCTGCTGATCATCAACGGATTCGGAGTAATCAGGGATATTCTCTCCACCCTGCATGTGGACGGTGTCCACGGTATGGGCGGACTGAATCTGCGTGAAACCAGCAAACCCTTTCTTCTGGGTGCGCTGCTGCTGATTGCAATCATCGTGATTCAGTTTCTGGGAGGCATCGTCGGACATCCCTTTTTTCACTCAGGAGCCTACTCCAGACTGATTGAAGTGGAAGACGGAGATTTTTCCGCTGATGTGGCTGAGCTTTCCATGAACCAGATTCCGGTAGTTGACAAGGATTCCGCGCAGCGTCTGGGCAGCCGGAAGCTGGGTGAGATGTCCGATCTCGTCTCTCAGTTTGAGGTCATGGATATGTATACCCAAATCAATTATCAGGGAACCCCTTATCGGGTAACCCCCCTGCAGTACGGAGATGTGATCAAATGGTTCACCAACCATTCCCAGGGTATTCCCGCCTACGTTATGGTCAACATGGTTACACAGGAGACATCTCTGAAACGTCTTGATGAAGGTATGAAATATTCCCCCAGCGAATATTTCTTCCGCAATATCAACCGTCACCTGCGTTTTGCCCATCCGACCCTGATCTTTGACTTTGAGGATATTTCATTCGAGATCAATGAAGAAGGCACACCCTTCTGGGTTGCACCGGTTATCAGCTACCGGATCGGGCTGTGGAGCGGCAAGGATGTATCCGGTGTTGTTCTGGTCAATGCCATCACCGGTGAAGATCAGTATTATAAACTGGAAGATATCCCCACATGGGTGGATCAGGTATTTATCTCCGGTCTGATCATCAATCAGCTGGATTACTACGGTATGTATCAGAATGGTTATATCAATTCCATGTTCGGGCAGAAAGGCGTCCGCCAGACTACGGAAGGCTACAATTATATCGCCATCGGTGATGATGTCTACCTGTACACAGGCGTGACCTCCGTAACCAGCGATGAGTCCAATATCGGTTTCATGCTTGTCAATCTGAGAACGAAAGATGCAAAATATTACACCGTTCCCGGTGCTACAGAGGCATCTGCCATGGGCTCCGCACAGGGACAGGTGCAGCAGATGAACTATATGGCAACATTCCCTCTGCTGCTCAATATATCCGACCGTCCTACTTATTTTATGTCACTGAAAGATGCTGCAGGACTTGTCAAGATGTATGCTTTCGTAGACGTGGAGCAGTATCAGGTGGTTGGCACCGGTACTTCAGTCAAGGCTGCCATGGCCAATTACGAAACAGCTCTGGGCGTTGAAAACGGCGAACTCGCACCCGACAGTTCACAAAATACCGGCAGCGGCGAAACTCCCGCTCAGGAGGAGACAGCTCCCCTGACTCCCGAAGCCAGTGTCACCGGCACGATTTCGGCTGTCTCCTCTGCTGTTGTGAACGGCAACACCAGGTATTACTTCCTGCTGGACGGCGATGAGAATATTTACACAGCATCCATTACGCTGGATTCCCGCCTTCCTTTCCTGAAAGAAGGCGATTCGGTTACCTTTGAATATGCCGCAACAGGAACCACACGAACCATCTGCAGCATGGAACAGCAGTAGAAACTGCATGTAAGCAGTAACATTTTATCAGAAATACTGTTTTTGAGAAAGCAGAAAACACCTTCCGGAACTGTCTGATATGACATTTCTCCGGAAGGTGTTCTGTTTCTACATCATCACCATCTGATACAGCATGATGACCAGCGGCATCGTTATAAGGCAGAAGATTACCGTACATACATTAATTGAACTTGCCAGTTCGTAATCTTTTCGGTAAATCTGAGCAAACTGCGTAACAGAGGCAGCCGCAGGTGCACTGGCTGCCAACAGGGAAACAAGCAGGATTTCCCGGGCCTGACTGTGAAGCTGCACGATCCCGCTGAAACGAAACAGCAGGATAATCATACATGGAAAAAACAGCAGACGCAGAAACGTAATCAGATAAATGCGTCCCGAGCCCAAAAATACTTTCTTCAGATCCATTTTTGCAATGGACATGCCGATTACCACCATGCTCAACGGACCAATCATGTCCGCCAGACCGGAAACCGTATCCTGCAGAAGAGCCGGCAGCTGAAAACCTGTCATAAAGAAGATAAAGCTGACGATCATCGCAATAATGTTGGGATTCAGGATAATTTTCTTTATCTGCACCATATTTTTCTCACTGATCAGGGAACAGCAGTGAGTCCACAGAAGAATCGTCTGTACAACCACGTATCCGCAGGCGTAAAACGTCCATTCCTCTCCCAGCACGGAAGTTACCAGAGGGATGGTCAGATTACCCGCATTGGTGTAAACCAGTGAAGCCTGTTCGATATTCTTCATATGCAGCGGCCTTTTCAGCCCTCTGGCTGCCAGAATATTCACAATATGAACCAGCACTCCCGCCAATACGGTCAGAAGAAATCCCCGGAAACGGTCTGCTGTATATGGCTGATTGAAAGCACTGAAAAATACACAGGGTGCAATCACATACATAATCAGATTGGAAAGAGGACGCGCATCCCTCTCCTCCAGCAGTCCCCGGTGTACGATGCCGTAACCAATCATCACATCAAGAAACAAAGAAAGAATTTTTTTCATCAGAAGCAAACTTAATTCCATAGACAACCTCTCTATCTATCATGCATTGATTTTCGCAATCTGTCTCAGATTAAGCCCCCAAAAGCCATGCTGTCAAGCCCCTTTTTCTGTATTATTCCACTGTTTCGCGCATATTTTCCTTTTTTCTCTTCCAAAGTCATATTGTTCAATTTGAAACCAGCTGTTTTGTTAAATTTGCCCCGATACTTCATCGTTTCCCGTCTCTTTCAAATATGTGTCAGAAATGTCAAAATCAATAATGCACAAAAATATGCATCTTTTTTTGTGCATTATTTTGCCAGTTTCTGGAAGTTTACCGGGTGAGTATCTGCATATTTTTTGTAAATGCGACATGTTTTTCAAAATCTTCATACATGATAACAATTGATTTTTACACTTTAACACACTATAATGCAGATGTAGCTTGAGAAAGATACCAGACAGCAGGATATCAGAAATTAACCCTCTCAGGCTTTTATATAAATTTTATAAATCTGCTCATTAATTCACAGAAAAGGAGTTGATCATCGTGAATGCATGCAAGGTAAGCTTAAACACTTTGGAAAAGGTTAAGAAATTCGTTACCGAGATTTCAAAAACCGGCCAGCAGTATAATCTGATTTGTGGTAACTACTGTGTAGACGCAACATCCGTTCTCGGTATTCTGAGTATGGATCTTTCAAAGCCACTTGAACTGAAAGCCAAAGAAGGAAATGTAGAAATTCCCGAAAGCATTCTCACTTTTGTGGCTTAATGAAATGCAGTGGCAGCGAACAAAGAGTAACGACTTGAATTTTAACGACTTGACAAAACAGTTTAAAATCTTAAGAAAGACGGGTATGTGAATTACTATGATGTTTGTAATCGTACAGGCAATTCTGCTGGTATCACTTGTAGCCAGCTTCAGAAAAATTACATTCTAAATTCTGTTTTTTGATTTGAAGTAATTTTTACGTATACCCATATGTTATGCCGTTCATATAGAGTATATCAGACAACGCTTCCCAGAAACGGGCAGGAAGCAATTGAAATACACAGGAGATTTCCGGATGGGGAAATCTCCTTTTTTATCTCTCCTTTTTACAGCGCAGCTGTGCCAGATATTCACCTGCCTCATCCCTGCTTTTGAAAATATACACATTTTTGAAGGAATACTGCCCCAGCAGTGCCATGACAGCCGGCCTGCTGACCGCATTGTAATTCCTGACAAACTCCGCAAATTCAGGATCTTCCGTATCATCCGTTTCCACCCAGGGTATATCCGGCCGCTCTTTGCCTTTTCTCATCTGAAGCCCTTCCAGACACACAGACAGCGGATAGTCCAGGAAGAATACCGTATCACATGCCTGCAGCCGCAGTTCAAGCGTAGAAGTAAAATTCCCGTCAATGATCCATGATTCTTTTTCCATTACATCCGACAGTCTTTTCATAAAAACCAACTTTGGTACCTTTGACCTGTCCGCATTCCAATACATCATGTCCAGATGATAAAGGGGCAGTCCCACGGCCTCATGCAGCGCCCTTGAAAAGGTACTTTTACCGCACCCGGGGCAGCCGATTACCATTGCTTTTTTCATGGCAAATAACCTTTCTCTCACAACTGCTGCTTTACATAATCCAGAAACGCCTGCGTTTTGGACCAGTACTGAATCCCCCAGTTTTCAAAATTCCACTCTTCCATATATGTGTTGCATTCGTAATCAATATAATAAAGCTGTTCCTTCTGCACGACGAAATTGGTGGGGAAATAATCGATATTCAGTCCTGCATGACAGGCCTGCTCTGCCATTTTCCGGACCTGATCCAGATAATCATCTTTCATGGCATCAGTTTTTACCAGTTCATAGATTGTCGGCCCTTCAATGTATTCCTTCAGTACCCTTTCATTGGCAATATCAATGTCCAGCATGCGGGGAATCCTGATTCCTGCTGCTGCCAGACGGTTATAATCATTTTTCTCTGCTTCGATTTTATTGCCAAATGTATAGTAGTCGCACGGTTCGTGGTGAATCTGCTTCAGCACATACTGCTTTCCATCCCTCCGGGCCAGCCAGGAATATCCGCCCTTGCCATGGCCCAGCAGTTTTACAATTTCATACTCTGTCTGATTGACACACATTGTCTTTTCCATAATCATCTCCTTATATCAGCGTACGGAACATTCCGTGCCTGTTGCAGTACCCATACAGATATCCATGTCCTTTTTTGCGGAACCGGACAGCAATCTCCTGCTCTGGATAAAGCTTCGCGATCTCTACTGTACCGGAGGTCACATAGGCCAGAAAAGAAATATAGTGTTCTTTGGTCATGGTGTGATCCATGGTAATACAGTATTCATCATCAATTGTTTCGATCATCATACCATGGTCTTCATCCATTTTCTCCGATTCCTGCTCCGGCAGCAGAATCCCGCAGCAATGAAACGTTCCTCTGCCCACCGATGTAATGATATTCCCGCAGACAGGGCATACATAAAAATGAATTTTTTTCATATTGCCCGCAGGATTTTCATTTTCCCTGCAGTCTCCTGTCAGCAGCTCCGCAATCGATACCCCCAGCACTCCGGCCAGATCCTCAATAATACCGATATCGGGAAGCCCCCGGCCCGTCTCCCATTTGGACACGGTTTTGTCACTGACCATCAGTTTCTCCGCCAGCTCTTTCTGCGTCAGTTTCTTCCTCTCTCTTAATTCCCTGATTGTTTTACCTGCTACATATCCCATATGATTCTACCTCTTCCTGCCTGATAATTGCTATATTTATTGTAACGTCTCATAAGCAATGCAGCAACCTGCGTAAAGTAGAATCGTGATTTTCTCCATCTATTTCCAGCTTTTCCATACATCCGGCTGATATCCCACAGTTGCCTGTCTGCCGTTTCTGACAATGGGTGTCCTGATAATCTTCTGATTCTCCAGAAGCTACTGCGGTATCAAATAGAATGAACCAGCTTCAGCGGCTATTTCATTCCGCCTCACACACCCCCTCACCTGCCCCCGAAGTCTGAACAGTACCTATCCTACCATTCTTCCCCCGGATATTTCATACCCCAGTCTTTTCTCAGCCGGGTCATGATGTCCATGACATCTCTGGAGTATTCCAGATGCATGGCCGAGACATCGCGTTTTTTTACAGCCTGCTCCATATCCTGCATTTCGTAATATAAAGCATCTTCCGTATCGCCGCTGCTGATTTCACGGGTTTTGCCTGTCTGAGCATCTGTGATGACAGCCTGGTCGGCTCTCGGATATTCCATGATTTCAATATAGCCTTTTTCACAGCTGATCATGGCGCGTTTCGGCTGTTTGGAATGCATGGAAAGGGCAACTGTGGCCATCTGTCCCAGACTGTTCTGCAGCAGTATGGACGCCTGCTCATCAGAACCTGTGGGAGAAGGCTTCCACTGGCTGACAATATTCTCCGGCTGCTCATCCATAAAGCTGCGGACAATAGACAATGCATAAACACCAATATCCAGCATGGCACCGCCCGCCAGATTCATATTAAAGAAACGATTGTTCATATCGTATTCCTTGAAGCTGCCGAAATTCATGGTAATCATCTGAACTCTGCCCAGCTCACCGCTTTTTACGATTCTCCACAGTTCTTTATAAAGAGGCATATGCCAGATAGTCATAGCCTCTGCCAGAACAAGACCTTTCTCATCCGCCAGAGCAATCATCTCATTCAGCTCCCTGCTGTTCAGAGTAATCGACTTCTCAACCAGCAGATGCTTCCCATGTTCAAGAGCCTTCTTCATAAAACCGTAATGAGTATTATGAGGCGTGGTCAGATATACAATATCCACCTCCGGATCCTCAAACATATCATCAATCCGGTCATAAACCTTACCCACATGATACTTCTCAGCAAACGCAACCGCCTTCTCATGCGTACGATTCGCCACCCCATACAGACTCTTATCCATTTTAACCAGTGCCTGAGCCATCTGATTCGCAATCACCCCCGTCCCAAGCACCGCCCAATTCAAACCATCACTCATAAAAATATCCTTTCACGCATACATCCGCTAAACAAAAACATTAAGCACACCAGCCTCACACATAGCTCACCCATACGTCAGCCACACACATCCGCAGCCGCCCATATTCATCATCCTCCCAATACTGTTCAACCCTTCATCCCCCGGCAGGTAAGAAAACCTGCGGCGGCGGAATGACCGTGATGTCCTTCAAAGGGGACCGTTGACAAACGCCGGTGCTTAACAAGCGGAACGTCCTGAAAGGACGGTTCGCGAGTTTAGCATCCGCTGCGTTTGTCACAGAGCGAGAGCGCGTCCCCGTGAAGAACATCACGGTCATTCCGCCTCACACACCCCCTCCCCTGCCCCCGAAGTCTGAACAGTAATCCTACATCTGATTCAGGATCTCTGTCAGAATCTGGTTGACCATCTGGGGATTTGCCTTCCCTTTCATGGCTTTCATGGTCTGTCCTACCAAAAAGCCCATGGCTTTTTTCTTGCCTGCTTTGTAGTCTTCCACCGATTTGGGGTTGTCGGCTACGATTTTTTCGATTTCTGTCCTCAGAGCCCCTTCATCGTTGACGGATTTCAATCCATGTTCTTCCACGTAAGCGTCGGGATCAATGTCCTCATCGAACATTTTTTCAAATACTTCCTTAGCTACGGTGCTGTTGATGGCTCCGCTGTCAGCCAGATCGATCAGTTCTGCAAAATGCTCCGGTGAGAATCGAATCTGCTCCGGTTCCATTTCCCGTTCTTTTAACAGACGCATGGTTTCCACCATAAGCCAGTTGGACACCTTTTTGGGCTTATTGCAGAGCGCAACGGTTGCCTCGAAGATGTCTGCCATCTTCTTGGAGGCAGTGATGATCTCCGCATCATAATCCGGAATTTCATATTGTTCTTTGTAGCGTGCCAGCTTTTCAGTGCGGAATTCCGGCTGTGCACTGCGGATTTCCTCCAGCCATTCGTCGCTGACCACGATGGGAACCAGATCGGGGTCAGGAAAATAGCGGTAATCCTGTGCATCTTCCTTGGAACGCATGGCGTAGGAAGATTCCTTCGTATCATCCCACCGTCTTGTCTCCTGTACCACCTGTTTACCGGCCTCCAGCAGATCAATCTGACGTTCCCTTTCCCCTTCAATGGCCCTTGCAATGGCTTTGAAGGAGTTCAGGTTCTTCATCTCGGTTCTGGTGCCGAATTGTTCCGCACCCACTTCACGGACGGACAGGTTGACATCGGCACGCATGGAACCTTCCTGCAGCTTGCAGTCGGAAGCGCCCAGATACTGAATAATCATCTTCAGTTTTTCCAGATAGGCAATGACTTCATCAGCAGAACGCATATCAGGTTCCGATACGATTTCGATCAGCGGAACGCCGGAACGGTTGAAATCCACCAGGGTACAGTCAGACCATTCATCATGAATCAGCTTGCCTGCATCCTCTTCCATGTGGATTTCATGAATTCCTACTATCTTTTTGCCTGCTTCTGTCTCAATCTCCACACCGCCGTCGTGGCAGATGGGCAGATACAGCTGGGAAATCTGATAGTTCTGCGGATTATCGGGATAGAAATAATTCTTACGGTCGAATTTGGAATACTGGTTAATCTGACAGTTAGTGGCCAAACCAACCGCTACTGCGTATTCCAGCACCTTTTTATTGAGAACCGGAAGTGAACCGGGCATACCGGTGCAGACAGGGCAGGTATGTGTGTTGGGCTCTCCGCCGAATTCCGTGCTGCATCCGCAGAAAATCTTGGTTTTGGTGGCCAGTTCCACATGAACCTCCAGACCAATGACGGTTTCATACTGTTTGCTCATATCAGTTCACTCCTTTCTTAGCCAGATCGCATCTTACATAATCGCGGGACTGTTCAAACGCATAGGCTGCTCTCAGAATCGTATTTTCTTTAAAGCAGTCACCGATCAGCTGCGCGCCGATGGGAAGTCCGCTGCTGTCCATACCGCAGGGTACTGTAACACCCGGCAGTCCTGCCAGATTGACGGAAATCGTATAGATATCGCTGAGATACATCTGAATCGGATCACTCAGGCTGTCGCCAAGGCGGGGTGCCGTAGTGGGAGCCGCCGGTGCCAGGATCACGTCGTATTTACCAAAGGCTTTGTCGTACTCCTGTTTGATCAGCGCCTTGGTACGCAGTGCTTTCAGATAGTACGCATCATAGTAGCCGGAACTCAGTACAAAGGATCCCAGCATGATACGGCGCTTTACTTCCGGCCCGAAGCCTTCGGAACGTGTCTTCTTGTACATATTATGAAGATCCGTATAATCTTCCGTACGATAGCCGTATTTGATACCGTCAAAACGTGAAAGGTTGGAGCTTGCTTCCGCACAGGCAATAACATAGTAAGCGGGAATAGCATAATCAGTTACCAGTTTAAAGTCAAATTCCTCTACTTCGGCTCCCTTTGATTTCAGTACCTCTGCCACATGAAGAACAGCTTTTTTCACATCCTCATTCAGTCCTGCTCCGAAAAAGTCAGCCGGAATACCGATTTTCATACCTTTTACATCATCCACCAGAGCGGAGGTAAAATCATATTTCTCCCGCTTTACGCTGGTACTGTCCTTGGAATCGTAAGAAGCAATGGTTTCCAGGACAGCTGCGCAGTCAGTTACATCTTTGGCAATCGGACCGATCTGATCGAGGGAAGAGCCGTAGGCGATCAGACCGTAACGGGAAATGGTGCCATAGGTAGGTTTGATACCGGTGACACCGCAGAAAGAGCTGGGCTGGCGGATGGAACCGCCTGTATCGGAACCCAGTGCAAAGCTGACTTCTTCAGCTGCCACAGCAGCACAGGATCCGCCTGAAGAACCGCCTGGTACATGGTTTAAATTCCATGGATTTTTCGTCTCTCCGAAGGCGGAGGTCTCCGTGGTGGAGCCCATGGCAAATTCATCCATATTGGCCTTGCCGGTCATGATAGCTCCTGCCTTTTCCAGATTAATCACCGCTTCTGATGTATAGGTAGGTACAAAATTGCCGAGAATCCGGGAACTGCAGGTAGTCAGTACACCCTTTGTACACATATTGTCTTTGATGGCCACCGGCACACCGGCCAGAGGACCGGTCAGTTCTCCTGCCTCGATCCGCTTCTGCACTTCGGCGGCTTTGCGCAGTGCATTCTCTTCATCCAGGTTGACAAATGCATGAATGCTTTCTTCCAGTGCCTTCGTTCTTGCCAGAGACTCCTGAACCGCTTCCACCGCAGACACTTCACCTGACTGAATCTTTTTTCCAAGCTCTACAGCCGTTAATTTCATTAAACTCATATCTGCTGCCTCCTAATCAAATGTCCTGGGTACCGTAAACGCACCGTCCTGTTCGGAAGGAGCATTGGCCAGAATATTCTCTCTGTCATCGCCATTGGTCACCACATCTTCGCGAAATACATTTTTCACCGGGAAAACATGGGACATGGGTTCCACACTGCTGGTATCCAGCTCATTTAACTTATCGATATAATCAAGCATTTCTTCCATATCCTTTTTGGCCCGTTCCTTTTCTTCTTCTGACAGTTCAAGCTTTGCCAGAATTCCAACATATTCGATGGTTTCATCTGAAATCACATTCGCCATGGAAAAACCTCCTTCAATTCTTATTTCCTGTCGCCAAACTGAAAAACTCCGGAATGCCCTCGCACTCCGGAGCCATGTTGTACCGCCTTCGGTACGGTCAGCCTTTTCCTATGCTTTTTCTACTTCTACAATTGCAGTTTTCTTCATGGGGATTCTGCAGTTTTTGTTGCTGCCGAATTCAACGATTACCGTATCACCTTCCATGCCAATGACAACACCGTAAAAACCTGCGGTGGTACATACACTGTCACCGATTTCCACACTGGCAAGCAGAGCATCCATTCTTTTCTGCTCCTTTTTCTGGGGTCTTACCATAAGGAAATACATCAGTGCAATCAATGCAACAATGTAAATAACCATAATTATTGTCTGTTCCATCATTAACCTCCTGTAAACTGTCTCTGCAGTCTTCTGCAGAATACTTATTCGCCCTGGGTGAGCTGATACAGTGTTTCTTCCTTAAAGGATGAATATCTGTCTTCTTCAATGGCCAGACGAATGTCCTCCATTAAATGATTATAATAATATAAATTGTGCAAAACTGCAAGACGCATACCCAACATTTCCCTGGCTTTCAGCAGATGTCTGATGTAGGCTCTGCTGTAGCGCCTGCAGGCAGGGCATCCGCAGCCTTCCTCAATAGGTCTGAGATCGGTCTCATACTTCGCATTGAACAGGTTCAGTTTGCCGTGCTTCGTATAGACATGTCCATGTCTGCCGTTGCGGCTGGGGTAAACACAGTCAAAGAAATCAATGCCCCGGTCCACCGCTTCCAGAATATTGGCCGGTGTGCCAACACCCATCAGATAGGTGGGCTTGTTCTCCGGCAGATGAGGAACCGTACAGTCCAGGATGCGGTACATCTCCTCATGGGATTCACCTACAGCCAGACCGCCCACGGCATATCCGTCAAGATCCAGTTCTGAAATTGCATCGGCATGGCGCATACGGATGTCATCATAGGTTCCCCCCTGATTGATTCCAAACAGCAGCTGATGCTGATTGATGGTATCCGGCAGACTGTTCAGTCTGGCCATCTCATTTTTACAGCGCACCAGCCATCTGGTGGTCCGGTCTACGGAACGTTCCACATATTCTCTGGTAGAAGGATTGGGAATGCATTCATCAAATGCCATGGCAATGGTGGAAGCCAGATTCGACTGGATCTGCATGCTTTCCTCCGGTCCCATGAAAATCTTCGCTCCATCCACATGAGAATGAAAATGAACACCTTCTTCTTTGATCTTGCGCAGTCCTGCCAGGGAAAATACCTGAAATCCGCCGGAATCCGTCAGAATCGGTTTGTCCCAGACCATAAATTTATGGAGGCCGCCCATTTGTTTCACAATTTTATCACCCGGTCTTACATGAAGATGATAGGTATTGGACAGTTCCACCTGTGTTCCGATCCGTTCCAGATCCTCAGTGGAGACCGCCCCCTTAATGGCTGCTGCCGTACCTACATTCATGAAAACCGGTGTCTGGATCGTGCCGTGCACGGTATGAAATTCAGCGCGTTTGGCACGTCCGCATTTTTTGATTATCTTATACATAAATCCTCTATCCAAATAACTTATAAACGGTTTCCGCTCCGCCTTTTAGTCTTCCTTTTTCTTCAGAGACTTCATGGTATGCCACAGGCTGCCTGCCAGACATACGGAGGAGAAGCATCCGCAGCAGATACCAACCATCAGAGGCATTGCGAATTCACGGATGGAAGATACACCGAAGATCAGAAGTACCAGTACCATGATACCCGTCGTAACGGAAGTATTGATGCTTCGGCTGAGAGTCTGGGAAACACTTTTGTTGATCATATCCTCCAGCTGTTCTCCCCGCTTCATGCTCTTTGAATTCTCACGGATACGGTCGAATACAACGATGGTATCATTGATGGAATAACCTACAACGGTCAGCATACATGCAATAAAGGTATTGCCCACAGACCAGCGCAGGACGGCGTAGAAGGCCAGTACCACCAGAATATCGTGCATCAGAGCCAGGACGGTGCTGGCTGCGATACGGATGTCCTTGAAACGGAACCAGATATACAGAAGCATCATAACAGCTGCCATAAGTACTGCCACGATGGCATCCTGCTTCATCTCCCGGCTGACTGTAGGAGAAATACTTTCCTCCTGAATCTGTTCCTGGTCAATCTTAAAGCTGTCGATCAGACTGTCTTCCAGCGCCTGACGCTGCTGTGTATCAAGTGTTTTTGTTTTAAAAATAACCTGATTGGAACCGGTTACCTTCTGAATCTGAATATCATTGTCACCGGTTACCTCTGAGAACAGAGGAACCACCTTTTCATTCAGATCTTCAATTGTATAATCCTCGTTGAATGTAACAGATGTAGAAGTACCGCCCTGGAATTCCAGGCTGTAGTTCAGCACATTGCCCCCTTTCACAGGGCCGTTGTAAATCATGGCTCCCACACCGCAGAGTATGATTACTGCAGCGATGGAGAAGAATACTTTCTTTTTCTGGATGATTCCAAGAGCAGGCATGGGTTTCGCATTCTTCCTTTTGCCATAAAATTTCGGATCACGGAAACCGATCTCATACAGACCGGTCAGAATAAATCTTGTTACGAACAGCGCTGTAAACATGGACAGCAGAGTACCGATTGCCAGTGTGGTGGCAAAGCCTTTTACCGTACCGGAACCCATCAGATACAGTACAAGAGCCGCAATCAGTGTGGTGATATTGCCGTCCAGAATTGCGGACAATGCCTTGGAGAAACCATCCCTGCGGGCCATGCGGACCGATTTGCCTTCTGCCAGTTCTTCACGAATACGGGAGAAAATGATGACATTGGCATCCACAGCCATACCGATGGTCAGAACGATACCTGCGATACCGGGCAGGGTCAGAGTAATCTGGAATGCACTCAGCAGGCACACAATCATTGCCACATAAATGGCCAGAGCCAGAGCTGCTGCTACACCGGGAATCAGGTAGAACACGATCATAAACAGCATAACCAGTGCCAGACCGATTGCACCTGCTTTCAGACTGGTGCTGATGGCATCGGAACCAAGCTTTGCACCTACCACGTTGGAACGGATTTCTTCCAGTTCCAGCTTCAGGGAACCGATACGGATGGTAGAAGCCAGTGTTTCAGCTTCCTCAAAGCTTCCCAGACCGTCGATGCTGCATTTGCCGCCGGTGATTGCTTCCTTAACAGTAGGCGCACTGACGGTTTCACCATCATAGATAATGGAAATGGTCTTGCCCACATTTGCCTGTGTAACTTCCGCAAATTTCTTCGTACCTTCATCAGTCAGCGTCAGATTCACCACATATTCCTTGGTACTGCCGTTATCCTGGGATACGATTCCGGCTTCTGCCGTTTTTACATCGGTACCGCTCAGAACTTCATTGCCTTCGGCATCCTGAAATACGAGGGAACCGGGCTGACCCAAGTCTTCCAGGATCTCATTGGCATCAGTAACATCCGGAATATCAACATTGATCCGGTTGGTACCCTCCTGATATACTTCCGCTTCGCTGCTGTAGCTCTGCGCTCTCATCTGAAGCTTGTAGATCGTATCTGACATATCGGTTGCAGACGGATTGCTGTCCTTTGTCTGATAAGTAATGCTGACACCGCCGGCCAGGTCCAGCCCCAGTTTGATATCAGATGCACTGCCGGACTGCTCAAAACCAATTCCCAGAACCGCAACATATGTAAGCAATACAAGTGCGATTACAGCAGCAGCCAGACGAAGCACGCCAGTTGTCTTATTGCCGGCTTTTCTGTTTTTGCTCATTATTAAACCTCCTTGACTCATGGAAAGCCTGTTATCTTTCCACGTATCCTGCCTTTATTCTTCCTCAGCAAGCGCTGCTTTAATCATAATGGCACATTCGATACGCTTTTTCTGCATTTCACAGCCAATATCGTATGCATCGGTTATCTTACCATGAAACTGGTAGGAATTGGCAGCACAGCCGCCGCTGCAGTAGAACCTTGCAAAACAGTCTCTGCATTTTTCTTTTGCATATACATTGCACTGCTTGAATTCTTTCTGAACCTCCGTGTTGGTAATGCCGTCATCCACATTGCCCAGCAGAAATTCCGGAAGGCCCACAAACTGGTGACAGGGATAAAAATCGCCGGTGGGCGTTACGGCCAGATACTCCGTACCTGCTCCGCAGCCTGACAGACGTTTTGCCACACAGGGGCCCTGATTCAGATCTATCATAAAATGGAAGAAGGTAAATCCTTTTCCAGCTTTCTTTCTGCTAATAAATTCCAGTGCCAGTTTGTCGTATTCTTCCAGAATCTGGGGAATATCCTCTTCCCGGATGGAATAATCCGCTTCCGGAGGAGCAACAACCGGCTCAATAGACATCTTTTCAAAGCCCAGATCAGCATATTCCAGCAGATCCTTTGAAAAGTCCAGATTGTTTCTTGTAAAGGTTCCTCTTACAAAATAATCCTTGTCCCCCCGCTTTTCCACAAAATTCCGGAATCTGGGAACTATGATATCATAGCTTCCGGCACCTTTGGGGAAAGGCCTCATCCTGTCATTAACTTCTTTTCTTCCGTCCAGACTTAAAACCACGTTGGACATCTCTTTATTGCAGAAATCGATCACATCGTCATTCAGCAATACGCCATTGGTAGTCAGTGTAAAACGGAACTTTTTGTTGTATTCTTCTTCTTTGCTTCGCCCGTAGGCTACCAGCTTTTTCACGGTCTCCCAGTTCAGAAGCGGCTCGCCCCCGAAGAAATCCACTTCCAGGTTTCTTCTGGAACCCGAATTCTCAAGCAGATAATCCAGTGCCTTTCTGCCTACCTCAAAACTCATGAGCGAACGGTCGCCATGGTATTCGCCCTCTCCTGCAAAACAGTATCTGCAGGCCAGATTGCAGTCATGTGCCACATGCAGGCAAAGTGCCTTCACGATCGTAGTACGGTTCTTAACGTCAATTACATAATCCTTATAAATATCTTCTGCATACAAAAGCCCCTGTCCCTTCAGTTCTTCGATTTCTCCCAGAACCTCATCAAGCTCCTGTCCGGATACCTGAGGATAGCTTTTGGCAAGTTCTCTCATCACCTGCTCCCTGTCCTGCTTTTCATACAGTCCAATGGCATCGTAGGTTATATCATCAACTACATGAACGGAACCGCTGCATACATCCAGTACAATGTTATATCCATTACTTTTATACTGATGAATCACAATTAGTCCTTTCTATCCGCCTTCCGGCGGCCGGTTATTTTATATCTTCTCTGCACAGTATCTGCGCAAAGATGCAGGGACACTCCGTCTGACAGAGTGCCCCTGTACTGCTTGATCTGTAACTGTTAATTATTTATTATTTTCACAGCTCTGGTTGCCAACTGTGCAGGATGTCTTGCAAGCTGACTGGCAGGATGTCTGGCATTCCTTGCATCCGCCTTTTTTCATAGTATCTTTTAAGCTGCTGCCTGTTAATGTTTTAATATGCTTCATATAAATGAACCTCCTGTTTGAATTTTGCAACATGTACACTGAAAAAACTCAGGGTACACTATTCCACAATTAAACTCAGTATATCAAAGCCTCTTCATAATTTCAATTACTTTTTTTGTACACAGCTGTTTTTTTTAGCCAGTCTCCGTGTTTTTCCACTGTTTTTCTGTTGTTTCTGCCATTGTCTGTACAGTTTTCAGCTGAAAAAACTGCCTGCCGCACCTCCTCCGGCACATACTGCGAAAATCACAGCAAGTTCCAGGGCACTGCTGCTGCCCAGGCCGCCTGTCAGCTGGGATACTGTAAGAAGAATCAGCGCATACAGAATTCCGCAGAGGATCCCCCACAGAAGACGTCTTTCCCGAAACTCCCTGCCTGCCAGAAAACCTCCCGCCAGGCAGGACAGAAAATACACCAGGCGGACAGCCGTTTCCGATCCGGCGGCCTCCCATTTCATCACGTACAGGCACCAGGAAAGAAGTAAAACCGAAACCGCGGAAACCAGCCAGGAAAGCGCCACGGACCGGATCATCCGGAACACAGAAGATCGATACATATTTTCACCAGATGTTTTTATCAAAATATATGCACGACTTTCCTATGGAATCCCTGCTGCTTTCGTGCTATACTTATAGCTACATTAAATGCGGGAGAAATTTGTTATGGCTTTTTTGATTAAATGTCCCAATTGTCAGAAAGACATCTACGACACAATGACTCGGTGCCCTTTCTGCAATACCAATCTGATACAGGTAAATCATACCAATAAACAGGACACGGTTTATTTCAACCCTGATTCCGGTCCCGGGATCCATTATCCGGTGTTTCCTGAAAAGACACAGACGGTATCTTCCGGGGATCTCCGTAAAAAAACACGGCTTCCGGAAGCCGAAAAGCCGGATTATGATTCCGGTTTTGAATCCGGTTTCGGTCATTCCGATCAGACAGCCGGCGAGCAGAATCCTTCTGCGCAGGAAGCTCCTTCTGTCCGGGAAACTCCTGCCGCCAGGAAACGCAGAAGATCACGCCCGGCGGGCCGCAGACTGTTGGGCTACCGGACAGGCAATCCGTTTTACATGCTGATTTCTGTCTTTTACCATATGGCAGCCTGTGTGGGAGTTCTGTATGCACTCAGTCTCTCACCCCAGTATATAGCAGACGGTATTCTGATTTTCCATATCTGCCGGGTTGTTCTGGCTGCTGTTATGCTGTTTCTGCCGGTACTGATTCTGTCAGAGAATAAAGTGCGCAGAAAGCTCCCTCTGTTTCGCAGCCGGAAGCCTGCCGCTCTTGCTGTGGGATTTCTGATCCTGTATATCCCTTTGGGAGCTCTTTTTCTGGCTTCCTGGTATTTCTGTGTATAAGATACAGCAGCCTTATCTGTTTTCAGGGGCTGCACTGCAGTCCCTGAATTTTACACTTTTCTTCTATTTTGCGCAGTAAAGTTCTATTTTGATATCATGATCTCCGGGATTTCTGATCTGCAGACGATAATCCCTGTTCTGAAGCTTCAGGTTCAGGCATTCCGTTTCATCCATTACGGAAGCAAAAACCGGAATTGTTCCGCTGGTAAGGCGTATTTCGTATCCTCCTTCAGAAGCCAGCGTCATAAGGATCAGTGTCTCCCCCTTCTTCCCCCGGAAATTTTCACTGCCGATGGTTTCCCCCGGGGCAAGATGATAAACCGTCTTCTGCTCCCATTTCAGTTCCTTTTCGCCCGTTTTCAGGTCATTATTTTCTGTCATATTGACAGAATCCTGTCTGCCATACCCAGCTTCATATTGTCCGGAACCGGCATCAAACCGGAGTTCTTCCGTCTCCACATCCAGAACGATATGCCTGGTCTCCCTACTCTGTCCGGACAGGATATCGGGCCAGTATATTCCCGCAAAAACATTTACCAGAAACAATATGCTGCCTGCAGCAATTAGTGCTGCCGCCAATCCTTTTCTCCTGCTTCCGCTGCGATAACCCACCATATTTCCCACGCGGCGTTCCAGCTGTCCGGCATGCTCAAGCAGTCCCGTTACCGATTGGCCGGGCTCCCCGGTTTTCTCATACTTCCCTGCAGATTCCGCTTTCTGCTGCAGCATGGATAAAATCGTTACATAATACATTTCCGCGCTGAAATGATTTCCGTAGCTTCGGCATACATCTATGTCGCATAAAGTCTCCTGAAGTTCAACAAAGCTTTCTCTCCAGAGTGAACGTACCGGCAGAAACCAGTAGACTGTCAGAACGCATCTCTGAAAACATCGGAAAATCAGATCACGACGTTTCCAGTGTGCCAGTTCATGAGCAAATGTCAGTGTCAGTTGACGGTAAGATGTCAGGCCGGCGGGTATGATAACCACCGGATTGATAATTCCTTTGATAAAAGGCATTCCCACCGCCTCATTGGTAAAAAGAAGCGGTATTTTTCTGATTCCCGCTTTTTCGGCTGCATGAAAAAAACAATTTCGCACCTGTTCATCGGATACCGGCCGGTTCAGCAGATACAGGGTCTTCAGTACCTTTCTCCTTTTTCGATATTCTGAAAAATACCAGACGATTCCCGCAATCCAGATCATTCCAGACAGATAAACAAAGGGAAAATTCATATTACCCGATGCAACTTTCCATCCTGCCAGCCAGAAAGTCCAGCGGTTCAGAAACATATGATCAGGCAGAAAAAAAACGACCATTCCCATCAGAAACAAAATTCCGGCTCCTGCTGACGACAGAAGCATAAAAACATACAAAAAACGGATGTATCCTGATTTTTTCATTTTTTTCTGTGTGCAGACCAGAAAAAACGCAGCGGACAGCAGAATAAATGTCCCAACCACAATACATCTTAAAAACAGATTTAATTTTTCACTAATAATAAGCATCTCAAATACTGCCGGGATTTCCGGCATCCGAAAACAGTGGACAAGGCTCCGCAGCCGCTCTGCCGCTGTTCATAGACTTTTCAGAAACTGCAACAATACGATAAGAACAGGAGTCAGACATCTCCTGTTTACTGGAAGAGTTATAAAACACTCTGCGGGAAGCCCCCGCAGAGCACACCTGCTGCGGAAAGTCTGGCACTCTTTCCGCAGCCATACATGTACATGATCACATAGTGTATCTTAATAATGTGTTTTATTTGAAGTAGGCAACACCGGATTCGAACAGCTTCATATCCTGTTCGCCAAAGATATTGACTGCAACGGATTTACCCCGGCGTTCTGCATGGGCCATCTTGCCGAGAATACGGCCGTCAGGACTTGTGATGCCTTCAATTGCGCAGTAGGATCCGTTGGGGTTCCAGTATTCATCCATGGATACATTGCCGTCCACATCCGTATACTGGGTTGCAATCTGTCCGTTTGCCATCAGCCTGTCAATCCATTCCCTGCTGGCTACGAAACGGCCTTCTCCGTGAGATGCGGGGCTGCAGTATACACCGCCAAGCTCTGCCTGTGCAAGCCAGGGAGACTTGTTGGTCACAACCTTTGTATAAACCATCTTGGAAACATGGCGGCCGATGGTATTGTAGGTCAGAGTGGGTGAATCAGCCTGCTGAGGAGCAATGGTACCGTAAGGAACGAGACCAAGCTTGATCAGCGCCTGGAAACCGTTGCAGATACCCAGCATCAGTCCGTCTTTTTCCTTCAGCATCTTTTCAACAGCTTCCTTGACTTTTTCATTGCGGAATGCCGTTGCAAAGAACTTGGCAGAACCTTCCGGTTCATCGCCGGCAGAGAAACCGCCGGGGAACATGATGATCTGAGCCTGCTCGATGCATTTTACAAATTCATCTACAGATTCACGGATATTGTCAGGTGTCATGTTGCGGAATACGCGGGTCATAACTTCAGCACCTGCATTCTCAAATGCCTTTGCACTGTCATATTCACAGTTGGTACCGGGGAATACGGGAATGAACACCTTCGGTTTTGCCACTTTGTTTTTGCAGATTACAATCTCTTTTGCATCAAACAGTTCTGATGCTGCCGGTTCTGCTTCCGCATTGGACCTGGTGGGGAATACTCTTTCCAGAGTCTCATTCCAGGCCTTCACTGCATCTTCCATACTGATAACCGATGTACCGTAGCTGAATACGGCCTCCTTGATCACGCTGCCGACCAGTACACCGTGAGAAGACAGTTTTTCAACAGCGTCCACAGGAACTTCACAGATCAGATTGCCCCAGCCGGGTGCGAACAGTTCAGATGCACTCAATGCATTGGTATCCAGCTGTACGCCCAGCGCATTACCGAATGCCATCTTGGAAACAGCTTCCGCAATACCCTTTCTTTCCACAACGTAAGCCGAAACGATATCGCCTGCTTTGATCGATTCATGTATAAATCCATATAACTCCCTGATCTGTTCGTAATCAGGCATGTCATAATCATCCCTTGCAATCTTAAACAGCATCATGCAGTTGCCGGCTTTCTTCAGCTCCGGTGAGATGATGGTCTTATCACTTGCCACATCAACAGCGAAGGAAACCAGCGTGGGCGGTACGTTTAATTCATTGAATGTACCTGACATACTGTCCTTGCCGCCGATGGAAGGAAGACCAAATCCCAGCTGCGCATCGTAGGCACCCAGCAGCGAAGAGAAGGGTACGCCCCAGCGTTTGCTGTCTTCCGTCATGCGTTTAAAGTATTCCTGGAAAGTAAAACGGATCTTTGAATAGTCACCGCCGTTGGCAACAATCTTGGCAACGGAAGATACAACCGCATAGGCAGCTCCGTGATAGGGGCTCCAGGAGGATAAATAAGGATCAAAGCCGTATGCCATCATGGTCACGGTGTCTGTCTTTCCTTTCAGGACAGGAAGCTTGGCAACCATTGCCTGTGTTTCTGTCATCTGGTATTTGCCGCCGTAAGGCATGAATACGGAACCTGCACCGATGGAACCATCAAAACGTTCTACCAGACCTTTCTGTGAACATACATTCAGATCCTTTAACGTATCGATCCATGCAGCTTTTACATCTTCAACCTGTTCTTCTCTGAACAGACTGCCTTCTTTTGAAGGAATTTCTACCGTAACATCTGTTTCCTGATGAGCACCGTTGGTATCCAGAAAAGCACGGCTGATATCAACGATGGTCTTACCTCTCCAGCTCATCACAAGACGGGGAGATTCTGTAACCACTGCCACTTCCACAGCTTCCAGATTTTCTTCCTCAGCGTAAGCCAGGAACTGTGCCACATCTTTGGGATCTACTACAACCGCCATTCTTTCCTGAGATTCGGAAATGGCGATTTCGGTACCGTCAAGACCGGCATATTTCTTGGGAACCCTGTCCAGGTCGATCTTCAGACCATCTGCCAGCTCACCGATGGCAACAGAAACACCACCTGCACCGAAGTCGTTGCATTTCTTAATCAGATGGCTGACCTCTTCACGGCGGAACAGTCTCTGAATCTTGCGTTCTGTAGGCGGATTACCTTTCTGAACCTCCGCACCGCAGGTTTCTATGGAAGCTTCCGTATGAACCTTGGAGGATCCGGTTGCACCGCCGCAGCCGTCACGACCGGTACGTCCGCCCAGAAGGATGATGATATCGCCGGGATCGGAAGTCTCACGGATTACGGCACGTCTGGGAGCTGCGCCCATAACAGCGCCGATCTCCATACGTTTTGCCACATAACCGGGATGATAGATTTCCTTTACGTAACCGGGTGCCAGACCGATCTGATTGCCGTAGGAGCTGTAACCCTGTGCAGCACCGCGGACCAGTTTCTTCTGAGGCAGTTTGCCCTTCAGAGTCTGTTCCACCGGTAATGTAGGATCTGCAGCACCTGTTACACGCATGGCCTGATATACATAGGTACGTCCTGACAGCGGATCGCGGATAGCACCGCCCAGACATGTGGCAGCACCACCAAAAGGTTCGATTTCAGTAGGATGATTATGCGTTTCATTTTTAAAGTTTACCAGCCACTCTTCTGTGACACCGTCAATCTCCACGGGAACCACAATACTGCAGGCATTGATCTCATCGGATTCCTCCAGATCCTGCAGTTTGCCTTCGCTGCGGAGCCTGCGCATGCCCATAAGAGCCAGATCCATCAGGCAGACAAATTTATCAGAGCGTCCTTTTAAGAGTTCTTCCCGGTCAGACAGATACTGTTTGTAGGTCTTTTCAATGGGTTCTCTGTAATCACCATCCATAAATTCCACATTTTTCAGTTCTGTCTGAAATGTGGTGTGACGGCAGTGATCAGACCAGTATGTATCCAGAACCCGGATCTCTGTCATGGACGGATCTCTGTGTTCTTCCGAGACATAATAATTCTGAATATGAAGGAAATCCTTAAATGTCATGGCCAGCCCCAGGGAGTCATACAGCTTCTTCAGCTCCTCCTCAGGCATGGTGCTGAATCCGTCAAAAACAAGTACATCCGCCGGTTCATCATATACAGTCACCAGTGTATCCGGAATTTCTGCAGATGCTTCTCTTGAATCCACAGGATTGATGCAGTGTGCTTTGATTGCAGCAGCTTCTGCCTCTGTCAGTTCGCCGCTGATTACATAAGTGGTTGCAGACCGGATAACCGGTGTTTCATCTTCTTTCAGAAGCTTGACACACTGTTCTGCAGAATCCGCTCTCTGATCAAACTGACCGGGAAGGAATTCCACAGAAAAAATCAAATCGTCTTCCTGAGCAGGAAAACTGTTTTCATATACGTCATCTACCGGGGGCTCTGAAAAAATAGTATTAACAGCTTTACGGTAAATATCTTCTGAAATGTTTTCCACGTCATAGCGAATCAGTTCCCGCACTTTTGTAACGGTCTTAATTCCCAGATATCCGCGGATCTCATGTCTCAGTTCCTTGGCTGCGACTGCGAAGGGCTCTTTTTTCTCAACGTAGATTCTTTTAACGCTCATCTTTTCCTCCTGATTTTACACAGTATAATTCATGCCTGTAACAGGCACTGTCATGAACAGCCTCTCTGCTGTCCATGACAGATGTATAGTTTAATCCGGAATCCTTTTCAGCTCCCGGAATCAGTTATCCAGGTAATCACTTCTGGTTGTGTAGTTCACCTGTCCGTTTACATATCTTCTCAGTGTGTAAACGCCGTTTCGGACAGTGACTTTTGTGGTGACTGCCGGCGGTTTTTTATAAACATTGGTCAGGAATTTAACTGACAGTGTACCGCCGGATGCATGAATATCCACTTTTACGCTGGTTCCGGAATTATTCCGGAATTTCAGATTCTTGCTTCCCCATGAAATTGCCGCATCATACCCCAGCGGACAGTAATGAACTGTCATACTGTGCTGATATCTCTCCACAATAGTAAAGTTGGCTCTCAAAGCGGCGTTGAACAGAGTGGTCGCCACCTGACAGATTCCTCCTCCGATGCCGCCGACTTCCTGACCTCCCTCATAAATGATGGCTTCCCTGTACCCCTTGGCTGCTGTACGTTCTCCCACGATTCTGTTAAAGGAGAATGTATCCCCGTTTTCAAGAATCGTTCCGTTGATTGCATTGCATGCCAGTCTCAGATTGGTGGAACGGTTTGTATTGCCGCTGTTGTAATAAGTGGTGTAGGAGGCATACACGTTGGAATAGTAGGTTGAAACGCTGCTGCTCCATTCACCTCTGTAGGTTTTCCCGGCATAAGTACGGTACGCTCTGACTCTTACATAATAGGGACTGCTGCTGTTCAGCCCGGAAATTGTTTTGGAAGCCGTTGTTCTTCCTTTTACCACAACGGTTTTAGCATTGGAAGAAAAATCAGATTTTGTTGAATACTGAACTTCATAACCGCTTGATGCCGATACGCCTTTCCAGACAGCCTTCATACTGCTGCTTCCTGTTTTGGAGGCATAGGACATAACCGTTCTGGCAGGGCTGGTACACGTCTTCATTACAGTAGAGTATCTGCCTGTATAAGTCTTTGTACCGCTGGTTTTGTAAATTCTCACATAGCAGGCATAAACGTTTCCCGCACTCAAACCTGAAAATGATGCCGAATTGGAAGTAACTTTCTTTGTACTTACCGTCTCCCACTGTTTTGAAGAAGAATTGTACTTTTTCAGCAGAAACTCATATCTGCAGCCGGAAGTTTTTGCCGTTCTGCATGATAAGCTGAGGCGGCTGCTGCTGCGGTCGGTTACCTTCAGTCCGGACGCAGTTTCCGGTACAACAGTATATGTAAAGGTTTTTGTCTGACCGCTATAATTGCCTTTACCCTTTATTACAACCTTTTTAGTACCGATGCTCTTACAGTCTTTACTGTATGTAATCTCATAATCCCTGTGGTTTTTCAGAGTCACCACGGAAGAAAGTTTCATTTTTAATGTAATACCCGGCTTTCTGTCCTTTCCGGTATAAGTATATTTTGTGCAGGTCAAAGCAACGGAAGCGCCGGAAATACTCCTTGGCTTCACGGTAAAATTCTTTGTCAGAGTCCCTTTATAGCTTCCCAGGAATGTAATCACAGCATATGCTTTTCCTGCATTCGTATTGTTCTTATATGTTACCCTGTAATCTTTATTCCCTGACAGTGTCTTACCTGCTGCCTTTACCGTAACAGAAGGCGTCTGCGCTTTTCCATTGTATGTCACATCACTGACAGAAACAGATGCCGCCCTGATTGTAAAAGCCGCCTGTATCTCTTTTGCGGTACCGGTATAATTGATTCCCCTGCCGCCAACAATGATCCGGGCGGTCGCCTTGCCTGCATTCACATTGTTTTCATATACTACGGACTTAACTTCATAATCAGCAGATGTAAGCCTTTTCGTGCCCGATGCCAGTTTTACACTGACTTCCGTAACGTTGGGCTTGCGCGCAGTCTTTCCGTCAGTAATATATATAACGGAGGACACCTTTGCAGACAGCTGCAGATCAGCAAAATCAGCTTTCCTGATCGTATAGGATTTTGTCAGAGTGCCGGTGAAATTGCCTATGCCTGTTACAGTAACTGTCTTGGTCCCTGCGCTGGTAATATCATCTGTGCCGTCTTTTGAAGTGTATTTTATACTGTAGTCATCTTTTTTTACCGGTACGGTCCCTGTGGCACTTACCTGAACCACGGGCTTCTGTGCGGTTCCGTTGTAGGTAAATTCAGTCTTATCCAGATTCAGAGAGGCTGCTTCGGAAAGGCTGGCCGGCTTGATCCGGAATTCTGCCGGTTCCAGTGATACAGGAGAATCAAAAGATACAATCTTTTTTTCATTATAATATCCTGTAACTTCAGCCGTGACAGCTGCGGCACCCGCGTTAATGTCATTACAGAATGTCTCAAATACAAATTCTTCTGTAACATCACTGTTTGTCTCACCATTTTTATATATCAGCTTCACAGACGGTTCTGCATAACTTCCACTGTAAACCGTATCCCCTGCTGTCAGTGTGATATTATCCAGTTTGTTCAGCATCTCCTCTGTTTTTATTTCTTCTTCAGATTCCGCAGCCCCGGTGGTCTCTTCCACAGTACTGCCGGTGTCTCCTGCCGCGAAAGCTGTTGTCGCCCCGAAAAGCAACAGCAGCAGCGCCATCGCTGACATCATCAGATATCTGCTCAGGCTTTTTGTTAACTTCTCCATTTCTGCATTCCTCCTCCATAAAAATTTTATCAGCTTAACTGATATTTCATCATATTCGGGCTTCCCTTAGTATAGCATTGCCTTTCTGCAAATACAATCCCGTTTTTCACCAGAAAATCCCCTTTTTTCACTCCCCTTTTGGATAGTACTCCCTGAATTTCAGTATAACATAAACATTGTATTTTTGCAAAAGCCGGTGTAAACTGAAACCGGTATTATACAGGATGCAGCAGTTTATTCACCTGCCGGATGCGGATGAAGTAAACTGTTCACAGGAAAAGAGGTTTTTTCATCATGTACGGAGAATGTCACGCTCATATCATTATGGACGGCAGAAATTACAAAACCGCCGTTTCCCTGCACAGGGATCATGTGCAGGATTCCATTATTCATAAAGCATTTCAGGCTTACCGGGAAGCCGGGATTACTTTTGTCCGCGACGGTGGAGATGCTCTGGGCGTATCGGCCAGAGCCAGGGAGCTTGCTCCACTTTACGGAATCGACTACCGGACCCCCCTTTTTGCCATACATAAAAACGGATATTACGGAGGAATCGTAGGATACGGATTTGACACCATCGAAGAATACGCAGCCCTTGTCTCCCGGGTTTCCCGTGAACACGGCGATTTTATAAAAATCATGGCTTCCGGAATTCTCGATTTTGATGAATTTGGAAAGGTATCCACACCTCTGCAGGAACCTGCCCTGATCCGGGAGATGGTTTCCATTGCCCATCAGGAAGGCTTCTCTGTCATGGTCCATGTCAATACACCGCAGCAGATCTGCCTGGCGCTGGAAGCCGGCTGTGACAGCATCGAGCATGGCTACTACATGGACGACACCTGCCGGGAACTGCTTCTGGAAACGGGGGCCGTGTGGGTTCCTACTCTGGCCACCTGCGGCAATCTGCGGGGGTGCGGCCGCTTTAACGAAGATGCCGTCACACGGATCACTGACTGCCATATGGAAAATGTACGTCTCGCTCTGGAAAAAGGCATTCACATCGCGGCGGGCAGTGACGCCGGTGCCTATCTGGTTCCCCATGGAAAAGGACTGTACGACGAGGTCGATCTGTTAAAAGAAGCCTGCCAGGGACAGCCTGATCTTCTGGAAAAACTGGAACAAAGCCTCACCTGTTCCCAGCAGATCATCAAACAGAAATTCCGCCGGTAGATTGAAAAGGGCTGCTGCCGGAATTCCCATTCCGTGCAGCAGCCCTTTTCGTCATTACTGAGCCAGTGCAATTCTTACGGTATTTCTCTCCAGATCCATATTCAGCAGAGTCCCTTCCACTACTGTCTCATCTCCGAAGATGTCCAGCATGCGGATCTTATTGTCTGCTTCCAGATAGATATTGGCGATGCTGTCTGCCAGTAAAACTTCCGCGTCATCATTTTTGTGACCGTAAACTTTTGCAAGACACATATTAAAAACCTCCTTCGCTATCAGCCGCCGATTTTATGAAGTGCTTCATGAAGCTTTGCATTGCCTTCACGGAATGCCGCTACCGCACCTTCGATCTCATCGGCTGCTGCCGTCTCACCAAGGCCCCGCAGCTTTTCAGCCATCTCAGCCAGTTCTTCCGTATGATCGGAATTGTGGCTGTACATGTAATTGAGCATGGTGACTGCTCTCTTCACAGGTTCGCCGGCACCTGCTGCCGGTTCATGTGTATGTTCGTGTGTATGCTCATGTGTATGAGTATGTCCCCCATGTGTATGTTCATGGGTGCATTCATGATCGTGGTGGTGTCCCTCGTGCATCATATCAAAAACTCCTTTCAGAAAAACCTTTTAGATCGGCGTAAAAGTGTACCGCTGCAGAAGTCCGGAAACATCTACATGGAATACAATGGAGCCGTCGGAAAGATCTTCTCTTGTGATCACCGCATTGGCGCTGTCCTTCAGAAGACGTCTGACCTCCGCTTCCGGATCATCTGTGGCAAGTTCCCTGAAAAATACATCTCTCATCTGATTGTTGGCACATTCATTGAAAATCTCCCAAACCAGTTCATATTCCTGCATAATCTTCTCCTTTCTCCACCAGCTTTGTCCCCCTGCCGGCCACGGTATCTTTGCCGTTTCACTCATTATAACGTTACTTTCCCGGAAAGACAACCCCCCGGGGGGGATATATTCCGGGGCGATTATGCTGATGTTACCGGTTTTTCCTTGCCGCATCGGCAAAAAATTCCTGCATATGATCATAGGAATCAAATTTGGCCAGGATCATACGGTTGCCCATGGCACCGGAAAGTGCGTCCGGAATCTTGCTGCACTGGCAGACTTCCATGGCATATTTGCCGATCAGTGTATTGTCATCCAGTACATAGCTGCTGCTGTTGCGGCGTCCGGCAAAGGCACAGTAATAATGACCCATCTGAGGGAACTGTGTGCTGTCGTAGGCGATCATATCTGCCCAGATCTTGTAAACATCCGTACCGTTGGCATAGTTCAGCATCTCGGGAGTATAGCCGCCGCTGGGACGCATGTTGACCTCCAGAGCCACGATGTCGCCCTTTTTCCCAAGGCTTTCCTGATCAGCCAGCAGACGGAAAAATTCCAGGTGAACAAAACGGCTGCTGACGCCGAAACTCTTAACCGTCTTCCGGCCGGCTTCGCGGACATCATCTGCCAGTTCCTTTACAATATAGTAGAAGCTGTCCATACCGTCATTTACAATATCCATGATGGAAGAACAGGTCACATTGCCCGATTCGAAAACGGGATTGCCCTGGGAATCGATAATGGCATCATAGGAACAGATCTGTCCGTTGACACATTCTTCCATAATATAAGTAACCGGCAGCATTTCTCCGAAAAATGCATCCAGATCCGCTTCGGAAGCGATCCTGCAGGTATGATTGGCACCCACTCCGTTATCCGGCTTTACAATGACAGGATATCCCACCTGGCGAATGAAGGAAAGGCAGCCCTCCCGGTCATCCACAATATGGTATCTGGCAACGGGAATGCCCACTTTCTGATAATATTCTTTCATTTTGGACTTGTATTTGATCTTCGGCATATCTTCCGATTTGAATCCCGTATTGATGTTGAATTCAGTACGCAGCTGCGCATCCCGTTCCAGCCAGTACTCATTGTTGCTCTCGATCCAGTCGATCCTGCCGTAACGGAAAATCAGAAACGCCACAGCGCGGTAAACTTCATCGTAATTTTCCAGATTGCTTACTTTATAGTATTCCTTCAGCGCACCCTTCAGCCCGGGCTCCAGTTCATCATAGGGGCAATCGCCGATTCCAAGTACATTAATTCCGTTTTTTGCCAGACGATCGCAGAACTGCCAGTAATTGGAAGGGAAGTTCGGCGAAATAAAAATAAAATTCTTCATAATGTTTTCTCACTACTCCTGAAAGCATATTGATAAATAAATTCCATAAAGCTGCATAAAATTGCCTGTTTCTACTCTTCACCGAGAAGTTTCGGCATGAAGTAGTCCACCTGACGATACCACCAGTCCCAGTCATGACAGACATCATAACCCCAGAAATCCACCCAGACGGGAATATTTTTGCTTCTCAGTACCCCATCCAGCCGTCTGGTTCCGTCCAGAGTTTCATTCTCCCAGGCACCCTGGCCGACGCAGATGATCATCCTGCCGTTCCGGTACAGATCCATGTAGGGATGATCAGCAGGCATATTCTCCAGATAATTGACCGGTGAGTTGGCATAGACCAGATCATCCATATAGCCGCCGAAACAGAACTGTGCATCGTAAAGACCGCTCAGCGCCAGACCGCCTTCAAATACATCAGGAAAGCGGAAATACAGGTTGGCCGCGTGCATGGCACCCATACTGCATCCGAAGGTCAGAAGCCTGGGATTCTCCTCGTGGTTACGCTCCTTTGCCCGTGCGATCATCTGGGGAACGATCTCCAGCATCAGATAACTGATCCACTGCTCATGACGTTCGATCCTCCTTCTGCAGTCTCCGTATGAATCGGACCAGCTTTCCGAATCCATGGTATCCACGGAAAAAACCTGCAGCCGGCCGGCCTCGATCCATGGACTCAGCCTGTCCGCCATCCTGAAATTCTCAAAATCAAAAAACCGGCCGTTCTGGCACGGAATGTACAGCATCGGCTTACCCGCGTGACCATAGATCTTGAACTCCATGTCCCGGTTCAGCTGCCGGCTGTACTGCCTTTCATATCTCATTTCCATTTTGTATCCATCCTTCATTCCTGTATCTTTGGTACTTTACTATTGTAAACTCTTTTTTTCGTCATTTCAAGAGACATTCTTATCAACTGTTCAGCGCAGAAGCATCAGGGCTGCTGTTCAGGGCCTGACAAAAACGGCACAGTCCGTGACTGTGCCTGAAGCTTTTACTCTTTATTCTGTGACGGAAAGATGACGGAAATCCTTGTTCCGATTCCCTGTTCACTGGAAATCTCCAGCTCCGCGTTATGCCTTGATACGATATGTTTGACGATGGCAAGACCCAGTCCCGTTCCGCCTGTTGATTTGGAGCGGCTTTTATCCACCCGGTAAAACCGTTCAAATACATGATCCAGTGCCTCTTTGGGAATACCGATACCCGTATCCCGCACCGTCAGTACCGGCCTGCCGCCCGGACGAACGGATATTTCCACCCATACCTTCCCGTGCGGGTTGTTATAGCGGATGGCATTATCACACAGGTTATAGATCAGTTCCTCGATCATGGATGAATCTGCATAAAGCATACACCTGCTGGCACCTACAAACTGAATGTGAACATTTCTCTTCTGAGCTGTCAGCTGAAGACCTTCAATACATTTCCCTGCCAGACCGCTGAGATCAAACAGCTCCGGCTTCAGTTCATTTTCCACATCATCCAGCTCCGAAAGCTTGATAATATCATTGATCAGTGACAGAAGACGATTGGCATTCGTATGAATGCGGGCAGCATAGGAAGCTGTGTCTTTTGCGGGAATCATGCCGTTTTCAATCAGTTCCGCATATCCGGAGATTGCCGTAAGCGGCGTTTTCAGTTCATGGGACACATTGGCCGTAAACTGCTGACGCATCAGCGCGCTTTTCATGATATTTTCGTGCTGCTTGCGGATCGTGGTGATAAACGGCACCAGTTCCGGATAAACATCATCCGTATTGAGCCTCTGCAGATCTCCTGCCATCCGGTCGATGGGTTCCACCAGCCTGTCGGTGAGAATTTTTGACAGACAGACACAGGTAACACAGATCATAATACAGATCACGACGCAGATGGGCATGGCGCGGAACATCATGCCCCAGATGCTGCTGGATTCTTTTGAGACACGCATAATCGATCCGTTTTCCATACGTACAGCATAGTAAAACATGCTTCTGTCCAGAGTTTTTGACAATCTGGAATCGTATCCCTCCCCATCTTTCATGGCCTCACGGATCTCCGGGCGGTTCGAATGGTTCTCCATCCTGGCGCTGTCCTCCACATTACTGTCATAAATGACAATGCCCCCGGAATCCACTACCGTCACCCGGTACCCCTTCTGAAAAACACAATTGCCGGACTGGACAGTATTTTCCGACTGGGAAAGCACCTGCCCGTACCCCTGCAGTTCTTCCAGGATCTGCTGGCGGAACAGCTCATAAAAGACACCGGTGCACAGCAGAAAAGCAGCCACCGCCGTGGAAATCCCAATAAGAATCATCTGTTTCAGTAATTTTTTCTTCATGCCGGTTTCCTGCCTTTCTGCTGTTTTTTCTTTCACCCGTCACGACTCCAGACGATAGCCCACATTGCGCACCGTTTTGATGCAGCTTCCGTATTCCCCCAGTTTCTGACGCAGCGTCTTGATGTGCATATCCAGTGTTCTGGACTCTCCCTGATAATCAAACCCCCAGATTCTGTCCATGATCAGATCCCTGGGCAGTGCGATTCCCGCATTCTGGAGCAGGATCTTCAGAAGTTCATACTCCTTGAAGGTCAGTTCACAGGGCTTATCATCTATATACACCGCCCGTTTTTCATCATCCATGAAAATCGAACCGCAGTGATAGAATTTCTCCTCATGAAGCACCTGACTCCGGCGCAGCATGGCTTTTACCCGGGCAATCAGTTCCATAATGCCGAAGGGCTTTGCCAGATAATCGTCTGCGCCCATATTGAGCCCCCGGACCTTATCCAGCTCCGTGGTTTTTGCCGTCACCATGATCACGGGAATATTCCGCGTCACCGCATCGGCCCGCAGTTTTTTCAGAACCTCCAGACCATCTTCATCGGGAAGCATAATATCCAGAATGATCAGCTCCGGCAGGCGCTGGCTCATTTTCCTGTAAAAATCTCTGGAGCAGGAAAATCCTTCCGCCGTATATCCGCTGTTTTCCAGAGCGAGCGCTTCTATTTCTCTGATATCGCTATCATCCTCAACGATATAAATCAATGCCATTTTCATCCCTCCTGCCTGAATAATGCCCCAAATACAGCCCCCTGGGGCAGATACTCGGGCAAAATATAATTTCTATTTGGGCAGAACATATTTCTGCTCATAATGCAGACACTTTTCATTGAATTCGGAAATATCCTGAGCCTTGATATCAAGGGCGTATCCATGGGTCTCGTACTCATTCTGGCTGACCTGAATCAGACAGATTCCAATGTTGGAACAGTGATCTGCAACACGCTCGAAATTGGTTACGATATCGGTAAGAACAAAGCCCATCTCAATGGTACATTTTCCTTTTCTCATACGGGTGATATGTTTATCCCGCAGCTTTTCGCTGAGATGGTCGATTACTTCCTCCAGCGGCTCGATTTCATGAGCCGTCGCCAGATCTTCCTTCTGGAACGAGTATACCGCCATGTACAGGATATCCTTCAGCGCTTCCGCATAAATCTGCATTTCTGTTTGCGCTTTATCGGTAAAATGCAGGTCTTTTTCATACATTTCTCTTGCAGAATCCAGAATATTGACTGCGTGATCGGAAATACGCTCAAAATCGTTCATACAGTGCAGGATCAGATTCATGGTTCTGCTGTCGCTGGTGGTAACGTCATTGTCGGACAGCTTCAGCAGATAAGTACCCAGTTCATCCTCATAGCGGTCCACCTCGTCCTCCAGCCGTACGATTTCCTGTGCCTTCGCTTCGTCGTATTCCGTCAGCAGCTCCAGTGAAACCACAAAGGCCTTCAGCGCCATCTCCGCCATTTCACATGCCACATTTTTACACTGGGAAACAGCAAAACCGGGTCTTGACAGGAAACGTTCATCCAGCAGTGTATAGGTTTCCTTTGCTTCTCCGGGCACTGTGCCGGGATCGTCCTTGATAGTCAGATAAGCCAGTTTTTCCAGTCCCTTTGTAAACGGAAGCAGAACCAGAGTCGCGGAAATATTGAAAATGGAATGGATCACGGCAATCTCAGCCGGTCCTACAGCATCTCCCATAAACCCGAAATGAACAACTGCATTAACACCGTAAAATACCGCCATAAACAGCAGGGAACCGATAATATTGAAATACAGATGTACAATCGATGCACGGCGGGCGTTTTTATTGGCTCCTGCTGCGGAAATCAGAGCAGTCACACAGGTACCGATATTCTGTCCCAGAATAATAGGAACCGCTGCGGAATAGCTGACAGCGCCTGTTACGGACAGTGCCTGCAGAATACCCACCGAGGCGGAAGAACTCTGAATCACCGCAGTCAGCAGAGCACCCGCCAGAATACCCATGACCGGATTGGAAAACATGGTCAGAATACCGGTAAATTCGGGCACATTGGCCAGGGGGGCCACCGCATCGCTCATGGTCTCCATCCCGAACATCAGAACGGCAAAGCCTGCAAGAATATTGCCCACATCCCGCTTTTTTTCTTCCTTTGCGAACATGATCATAGCCACACCGACCACTGCCAGTACGGGGGAAAATGATGACGGCTTCAGAAGCCGAAAAAACATACTGCTTCCCTTAATACCGCTCAGACTCAATATCCATGAAGTGATGGTGGTTCCCACGTTGGCACCCATGATAATGCCGATTGCCTGGGAAAGTTTCATAATACCTGAATTGACAAATCCCACCACCATAACGGTAGTTGCGGAAGAAGACTGGATTACTGCCGTTACCGCTGCACCCAGCAGCACCGCCCGCACCGGGCCGGAAGTCAGTTTTTCCAGTATTTTCTCAAGATGACCACCGGACAATTTGGAAAGACCGTCGCTCATGGTGTGCATACCATAGAGGAACAGGGCCAGACCGCCGATCATGGTCAGGACACTGAATACGTCCATAAACTTTACCTCCATTTTACATTTCAAAAGCAAAAAAATAAACTGTTTTCTATATTTAACAGTCATCAGCAGTATAAATCACATTTGTAAATATTATTAGTATTTTATGTAAAGTTTGTGTAAAGTATCGTCTATTCTTCTGTTCTCTGCATTCTCCCGTCCATAGCACTTTCCGATATTGTATCAGTTTTCTGATTTTTTTGAAAATTAATTCAAATATATCTCATTTTTTGTGACTATCTTCATTTTTGTTGACTAAATTCGGAAAATATTATATAATTTAACCAATAGAAGTCCGTTCATTCAATCTATTTCCCGAAAGGAGGGTTTATATATGAAACATTTTGTAATCGCAATCGGAAGAGAATTTGGAAGCGGCGGTGCGGAAATCGGCAAATTACTGGCAAAAAAGCTGGGGGTCAGATGCTATGACCGTACCCTGATCGACATGGCTGTGGAAAAAACCGGATTCGTGAAGGATTGTCTCGTGCAGGAGGACGAATCCATGACGGTGCTGCGAAAGAGCCTTCTGTCCATCGGTTCAACAGGAACACCCCTGATCGCGGATGAACTGATGCACGCGGAGTGTGATATTATCCGCCAGCTGGCTGACGGCGATTCCTGCATCATCGTGGGACGATGTGCCGACTACGTTCTGGAAGACCGCGATGATGTTATGAACGTGTTTATCTGGGCTCCGGACGACTACCGGATTCAGCGGATTCTCAACGATCCCACACTGAACACAGATCAGACCATGACGAAAGAAAAAGCAGCCCGCCTTCTGAGAAAGAAAAGTTCTCAGAGAGCAGGCTACTATAAATACGTAACCGGTGACGAGATGGGCATTAACAAACGCAATCAGCTGCGGATCAACAGCGCGGCTTTCGGAGGCAGTGAAACCACCGCCAGCGTTCTGGAAGCAGCAGTCAGACTTCGTTTTGCAGAAAACTGATTGATCTGCCGGCAGATCCGCTGTCTGTTATGAGATTCGTTTCATGATTGGTTCTGCCGTCTGTTTTTCCGGTTGTTTCCGGTATTTCTTCCGGTTTCTTCGTATCTCCTGAGGCCGGCGGATCGATTACCGGAAAACCAACTGCGGTTTTAAACAGATCACCATCCACTTCGATGGCAAATTTTCCGCCCTGCAATTCCGTAAGACTTCTGGCTATGGACAGTCCCAGACCGCTCCCCTCCGTATGACGGGAACGGTCTCCCCGGACAAAACGCTCCATCAGCTCTTCCGGAGGGATATTCAGTTCGGAAGCGGATATATTTTTTATTACAATAATGGCCTGCCCCGCTTTTTCCTGCAGCTGCAGATAGACCCGGGTGCCGGCCATTGCGTATTTACAGACGTTCTGAAGCAGATTGTCAAGGACTCTCCACAGATATCTGCCGTCCGCTTCTACATAAATCCTCTCTTCCGGCAAATCCATATTCAGCTTCAGACCGGCCGTCTCCAGCCGTTCCTCATACTCACCGGCCAGCTGCTGCAGAAAAATTCCCAGCTCACAGGGCTCTTTACTGATACTGAGCGAGCCTGTGGATGCCTTGGATGCCTCGATCAGATCCTCGATAAGCTTTTTCAGCCGCACCGACTGTCTGTCCAGTACAGCGATATACTCCTGAACCACCTGCGGATTCCGGTTTTCCTTTTTTTCCTCCTGAGACAGAAAATCCAGATAATTGATAATGGATGTCAGCGGGGTTTTAATATCATGGGAAACATTGGTGATCAGTTCCGTCTGGAACCGCTCACTTTTCAGTTTTTCATTAACAATCACATTCATCCCGTCTGAAATACGATCCAGATCCGTCAGGCAGCTGCGAAATACCGTAAGCAGAGGAAGTCCGTTACCCTGCTGCTGATCCTCCTTTTTCTGTTCCAGATCACCTGCAGCCAGCTGATGTGCTTTCTGCCGCACCAGATTCATCTGCAGGATTACCCAGATTCCTGCAATAAACAGGAGAAAAACAATCACACTCCACAACAGTACAAAAATACCGTCATCATAAAAGATCAGCCAGCATATCCATACCCCGAACAGATACTGTATGCCCAGAACCGCCCCCCAGACCAGAGCTGCTTTCCAGATGAATGGAATTCCTCTGATGCATCTGCCGATCACGCAGAGCAGACGCACTGTTGCCATACCTGAAAACAGCGTACCCGTACGCGTTTTGGCTGCAATCAGCCGAAGAAGCACCAGCAGGCAGAATATCTCCGCCATCCCTGCACAGATACCTCCCGCCAAAGCATATGAGATCCATGTATTGTAATATACATAATCCATTTTTATACTGTGCAGGATCATGAGTCCAACCACCAGGACCGGCAGAGAAATGTCGAACGGGATTCTCTCCGCTCCTCTGAGGCAGGGTTCCTTCACTTTTCCGTGATAACCGGCAGAAGCCATCAGATAGCAGAACATCAGAACCAGTACCGTAATGACCGCGGCCATAATCCAGACATAAACCTTCAGGGAACCTGTTATTTCCATCAGCACAGGTCTCAGATACATAAAAAAGGAATGTGCCTGACCGAAATCCACCGCACTCCGCTCCATCAGCCAGCTGGAGAAATTATTCTCACCAGTCATCGGTTCATACTGCATCCCGAAATGAAGCATGATTCTGGCGATTACTGCCGCAGCAATCAGCACAGCGGTGCAGGCAGATAAACAGATCATGACAAACCACTGCAGGATACTGCTGCGTCTGGACCGAAACAGAAATCGTCTCATCGTCCACCTCCGTCAAACTTATATCCCTGTCCCCAGACCACCTTCAGATAACGGGGACTGGCCGCATTGATTTCGATCTTCTCCCGCAGATGACGGATATGTACGGGAACAGTGCGGTCCGAACCGGTATAGGATTCGTTCCAGACGGTCTGGTAGATCGCCGCAGGGGAAAATACACGCCCGGGATTCTCCATAAACAGCTTCAGCATGGCATATTCGGTGGGAGTCAGATTCACTTCCTCTCCTTCTACCGTAACCCTCTTGCTGGCATCATCCAGCTCGATTCCGCCGATGCGGATCACCTGCTTTTCCTCTTCCGCTGACGCCAGAGCCCCGCCGCCGAACATCATATAGCGCCTGATCTGTGCTTTCACCCGGGCCAGCAGTTCTACCGGGCGGAAAGGCTTCGTAATATAATCATCGGCACCCACATTCAATCCCAGAATCATGTCGATTTCCTCACTTTTTGCAGTCAGAAGAATCACCGGCACATTGGAAAACTGACGGATCTCATTAAGAGCGCTGATTCCATCCATCACAGGCATCATAATGTCAAGAAGAATCAGGTGCAGCTCCTGCTCCCTGGCAATCTTAACGGCCTCCTTCCCGTTGGAAGCCTCCACAACTTCGTAATTTTCCGCTCCCAGATAGATCTTCAGAGCCGAAACAATATCTTTTTCATCATCACAAACCAGTATTTTATACATAGAAACCTGTACCTCCATCTGCTGATACTATATCATTTTACACATTAAAATAAAATCAGTTAAATGTTTAAGAATGTATTAATTTCCATTATTCTCATATGGAATCGTTCATTTCAGATTCGTATCATGAAACTGCCCTGATTCGATTGACCGTTTTTATGATCGGTTGTATAATTTTCATAAATTAAGAAGTGCTCAGAGCCTGACTCTGAACAGCTTCAAATACTATTTTTCAAGGAGACAACTATGAACAGAAAAGAGAAAAATCTTCTGGCTCTGTGCAGTGTGGCAGCTTTAACGGCGGCTGCAGCTCCGGTGGCGAATGCCATGCATATTATGGAAGGTATGCTGCCGCCCGCCTACTGCATTATGTGGGGTGTCCTCTGCATTCCTTTTATCGCAGCAGGATTCATGAAAATCAACAGGACACTGGCGGAAAACCGCAAGTTGGTAGTTATTCTGGCCATGGCAGGTGCCTATGCCTTTATCCTGTCCGCCCTGAAAATCCCTTCCGTAACCGGAAGCTGCTCCCATATGACAGGTACCGGCCTCTGCGCCATCCTTTTCGGACCCTGTGTTACGGCAATCATCGGAACAATCGTCCTGCTGTTTCAGGCGATCCTGCTGGCACACGGCGGACTGACCACTCTGGGAGCCAATATTTTTTCCATGGCCATTGCAGGACCTCTGCTTTCCTGGCTGATCTACAAACTTCTGAAAAAGGCTCCCGTTCCCAGATACGTCAGTGTATTTCTGGCAGCCGCTCTGGGAGATCTGTTTACATACTGTGTAACCTCTTTTGAACTGTCACTGGCCTATCCGGCAGCCGAAGGCGGTTTTGCCGCTTCCATGACCGAATTTCTCAGCATTTTCGCGGTAACCCAGATTCCGCTGGCAGTGATTGAAGGACTGATTACCGTTGTGGTTATCATGGGACTGGAAAGTTTTGCAGCAGGTGATCTGATCAATCTGGGATTTATGGCTAAAAAGGAGGTATCTCATGAGTAAAGGTAAACTGGCTGTTTTATTGCTGCTTCTCTGTGCCGTAATCGCAGTTGTTCCTCTTGTTATGTACGGCAATACCGCTGAATTCGGAGGCTCCGATGATGCCGGAAGCGAAGCGATCTCCGAACTGGCAGGTGAAGACGTGGAACCCTGGTTCTCACCTGTGATTGAATCCGTTCTGGGCATGGAACTTCCCGGAGAAGTGGAATCCCTGCTGTTCTGTCTGCAGGTTGCCATCGGAAGCGGTGTCTTCTTTTTCTTCTTCGGACGTTATTACGAACGTTCCAGGCTGGAATCCTGAACGTTTTTTCATGATGTAACCGAAAGACTGATGCTGCTTCACAGAGCATCAGTCTTTTTCATTTAATTATCTGAAAGGACAAACATCCCCATGAATACCATGAATATTTCCCCCTGCAGTCATAGACATACAGATTCTCATATGCACAGTCATAAAGCCCCGCATGATCGCAGTCACAGACATAAACCTGGTCATAGCCACAGACATAAACCTGGTCACAGCCACGATTCCCTGTCCATTGATCAGCTGGCTTTTCAGTCCGGTCTGAGCCATGTAAACCCGGGATTCAAGGTGGCTTTTTCCGTGCTGGCACTGATCTTTCTGCTGGCAGCGGACAATCTGGCTATTTCCCTGCTGGTGTTTGCCAGCATGTGCTACCTTACCGTTATAAAGGGAGGGGTATCGGGGCACAGCTATATATCGCTGCTGGCAATCCCTCTGCTTTTTGCTGTTGTAACCGTTCTGACCATTGCTCTGGACTTTTCTCTTTCTCCTGCCGGTGAGTACCACCTGCACCTGTTCTTTTTTTATGTTTATACATCCCGGGCTGCCCTGTGGAAGGCCTTCTGCCTTTTCTGCAAGGTATTTTCCGCCGTCAGTTGTATGTATTTCATGTCGCTGTCCACACCGGTCAATGAAATCATCTGCGTTCTGCAGCAGTGCCGACTGCCTTCCCTGATTACGGAGCTCATGAACATGATCTACCGGTTCATCTTCATTCTGCTGGAGGTTCAGCAGAAAATGTCCATCTCCGCCCGGTCGCGCCTGGGATATGTGGACGCCCGCACCTCTCTGCGGACATTTGGCAGTATCGGCAGCAATCTGTTTATCGTGTCCATGAAAAGGGCCAATCACTATTATGATGCACTGCTGGCACGCTGCTACGACGGACAGCTGAATTTTTTATCAGAAGAGAAACCGCTGAGCAGAAAAACGGTGCTTTATGCTGTGCTCTATTTCGCAGCTCTGATCATTCTGCTCACTGTACTGAAAATCTACTATCACTGAAAACAGGGAGAAAATAATTATGCACACAGAAGAAATCATCCGCACCGAACATCTGAGCTACCTTTACGATGGTGACAAGGCCGCTCTGAACGATATCAATGTCTCCATCAGAAAAGGGGAAAAAATTGCTGTAATCGGTTCCAACGGTGCCGGTAAATCCACTTTTTTCCTGAATCTGAACGGCGTTCTGACCAGCACGGAGGGCAGGATCTTTTTCCACGGCAAACCCATCGGACGAAAAAACAAAGACCTGAATGAGCTTCGAAAAAAGGTGGGAATCGTATTTCAGGATGCCGACAACCAGATCATCGCCTCTACCGTTATGGCCGAGGTTTCCTTCGGGCCCATGAACATGGGACTTTCCAGAGAAGAAGTTTCCCGCAGAGTCGATGAAGCACTGGAATATATGAATATTTCCGAATTTAAAAGCCGCCCTGCACACTATCTCAGCGGAGGTGAGAAAAAAAGAGTCAGTATTGCCGACATTATTGCCATGAAACCGGAAGTAATCATCTTCGATGAACCCACCGCTTCTCTTGATCCGGTCAATTCCGATATGTTTGAAGAAGTACTGGGCAGACTGGAGTCAGAAGATACCACGCTGCTGGTGTCTACCCACGATGTGAATTTTGCCTACCGCTGGGCAGAACGTGTTCTGGTCTTTAGCAACGGCAGAATCATCGCCGACGGAAGTCCTGCACAGATTTTCCGGCAGGAGGAAATCCTGAAACAGGCCAATCTGAAAAAACCGATTCTTCTGGAGGTCTGCCAGGTCCTGCAGAAAAAAGGGCTTCTCACCGGCGATACAGCATTTCCTGCGGATATCTCCGGCTTCGAAGCCCTCATTCAGAATCTTTCCTGAACATATCATATTACGCCATGCCAGGGAAACATATAGTGTTTTCGAGGCCGGCTCTGAACAGAAGTGATTATTTCACAGTAATTTTAATTCCGTTCTTACAGTTGCTGTATACATTGCTGCTGCCCACTTTTCTGTAAGCCCGTACCGTATAATAATATGTCTTTTTACTGGAGGCAGAGACGGTACAGGAAGTGGTGCTGCCAGAAACAGAACGGATATAAGTCCATTTTCCGGCAGCGGAAGACTTACGGTAAATGGCATAACCGGTGGCACCGCTGATTCTGCTCCAGCTGATGTTCACTTTCCCTTTCTGTGTAGATTTCAGAGTAACGGAAGGTGTAGACGGAATCGCTTTACCTGACATACCTGTTGTATTGTAGTTTCCGTAAATGCGGCTTCCGTTTACGGTACGGTATGCCTTAACCGTGTAAGTATACTTTTTCCCGGTAATAATTTTATATCCATCGGTAAAGCTGCTGGCTGTGGATTTCACATCCGCCAGATATTTCCACCCGCCTCCGGATTCCTTCCGGTAAATCCGGTAACCGCTGGCGCCGGACACTCCGGTCCAGGTTATTTTCAGATTTCTGTAATTAACAGAAGTTACAGTACCAGGTTTCGGAGTTGCCGGTACCGCCTTCCCGAGAACAGAAGCAGGGATAGCTCCCAGGACCCTGTGACCATTTACCATGCGGTACGCACGCACAGTATAATAATACCGGGTTCCGGTGTCCGCCCCGGTATCGGTACAGGATGTGGTTTTCAGATTATCCGCAACCACGATCCAGCTTCCGCCCTGTATTCTCCGGTACAGTCGGTAACCATCCGCTCCTTCTACTTTTCCCCAGGAAATCTTTACACTGTTATAGTTCACAGAGGATGTACCCTTGATCACCGGTGCATCCAGCAGCGCTTTTCCGGAGATTCCCTTCTCATCACAGGTTCCCTCAATAATCTGATCATCCTTCAGAAAGAAAGCACTTACTGTATAAGTATACTCTGTACCAGTATCCACACTGTTGTCCGTATACTGGTTACCGGTCAGATGATCACCGACAATTTTCCACGTTCCTTCGGCTGTTTTCCGGTATACCCGATAACCATCCGCGCCCGTTACCGCGTTCCAGCTGATTTTCAGACTCTTATAGTCCGGGGCCGCAATTGAAGTCAGTTTCGGTGTGCCCGGAACCACTTTGACCCCGATTCCCTTTGTACTGTACTTGCTGTAATGTACTTCTCCATCCAGAGTACACGACGCTTTCACCGTATAATAATAAGTTTTTCCCGCCTCAACGGTTTTATCCGTAAAGCTTAAAGAGGCAGTTTTTTTCACAGGAGTTTCCGGATCCCAGCTTCCGCCCTGTTCTCTGCGGTAAACCAGATAGGTATCCGCTCCGGGAACAGCGGACCAGGTAACCTTAACACTCCCGCCAGACACCGCCTGCGCACTTTTCAGAGAAGGTGTCATCAGCCCGGTACAGACGGAAACCGTATCTGACCATCTGCCGTACTGTTTCTCTCCGTTTTTTGTATAATATGTACGGATCCGGTAATAATATGTCTCATCAGGAATCGTTGTACCATCAATACAGCAAAGTGATGCCGCTCCATCCGGTGCAGCGATGAGGGACCATGATTTCCGGTCGGTGCTTCTTTCAATCTCATATCCTTCCGCTCCGGCGACCATTTTCCAGGATAATTTCACCTGGTTGTCCTCCTGTTTTGATCCCCCGTCCCACTGCGGCGCCGTATCCTCCTGCGGTAAGATATATAAAAAGTTCACGTCAGCTTTCCCTGTAATACCTGAAACTTTCCCGTTTTCAGAATACTGCCACAGAACATACGGTGAGGCAGAGTAACCGGCACTTGTATTGTAGCGGGCAAGCCACACCTGATAACCGGCAGCAGTCAGCTGAGACGGATACATCTCATCGGTCAGCATGGACTTATTGGCATAGATCATGGCCTGATAACCGGCAGCTTTTATCGTATCGCAGAATGTTTTGCAGATTTCCGTCTGTTTCGCCCTGGACAGATTTGCTTTATACAGATAGCTGCCAGACCCGGCATATTCTACATCCATAACAATAGGCAGATCCAGCCTGTCCATATATTTTTCGCAGAGTGTCAGACATTTTTCAGCTTCTTCCACCGCTTCCCCATTGGTGATTGCCTGAGAAAAAATATATATACCCACTTTCAGGCCTGCCGCCAGCGCACCTTTAATGTTGGTTTCAAAATAAGGATCATCTTTCAATCTTCCATAATCATACGTTCGATAAGCACAGCGAATCATAACCGAATCCACACCGCTTTGTCTGACTTTATTCCAGTTGATGGTCTCATTCCATTTTGAAACATCAATTGCATGAGAAACCTCATAGCCTGATAAAACATCGTACGTTACACCATTGTAAGGACTTTTTAACGTGGTCCCTGATGAACCGGTGCCGGAATATGTCTGTACATCTTCACCCATGATCCGGTTTCCTTCCGCATCAAAATATTTCCAGTATTCCGCATCGCCTCCGTCGATTTCATACATCTCTTCCGGTGTCAGTTTCTTCGACGCAGAGGCCGTTTCGGACACCTTTGCTGTATTATCATCTCCGGTCTGCTGTCCGGCTGTCTCCCCTGTCTGTGCTGCCAGTACAGCAGTCTGGGGAATGACCGTCAGCAGCATTGCCGCCGACAGCAGATATACAACTACATTTTTAACTGTTTTTCTGAATTGTTTCATTCACAGATAACTCCTTTGCATTTTGATTACATTGTTTGTTGCCCAACATCCAATACTTATTATATTGATTCTGCAATATAAATGAAAGACTTTTTTAACAATTTCCTCCTGTTTTTTCTAACAATTTTCTCACATTTCTGCTGATATACTGCTGTACGTATGAGCAGCCATGAAAAATTAAATGTACTCTTCCTTGCCTGCTTTTCCAAACAGTGGTATAGTACTAATTACAATGATGCACCGGATACGGTGCAGACTGGAGGATATTATGAATGAACTGACAAATCTGAAGCCTGCAGAAGTATTCTGCTATTTTGATAAAATCTGCAGCATTCCCCATGGTTCGGGCAATACAAAAGCCATCAGCGACTACTGTGCCGCTTTTGCCGATGAACATGGACTTCGTTATATTCAGGATCCGGCAGACAATATTATTATATTCAAGGACGGTACAGCCGGATATGAAAATTCCGCCCCGGTTATCATTCAGGGACATCTGGACATGGTCTGCGAAAAAGATAAGGATTGCACCATCGATATGGAAAAAGAAGGCATCCAGCCTGTTGTGGATGGTGATTTCATAACTGCCCGCGGTACTACGCTGGGCGGCGATGACGGAATTGCTGTGGCTTATGTCCTGGCCATTCTGGCTTCCGACTCCATCTCCCACCCGCCCATCGAAGCGGTTCTTACATCCGGCGAAGAAATCGGACTTCTGGGAGCCACTGCCCTCGATGCAGCCCCGCTGAAAGGACGCATTATGCTGAATCTGGACAGCGAAGAGGAAGGAAGCTTTCTCATCAGCTGTGCAGGCGGCATTCGAGTGGACTGCATCACCCCTGTAAAGCATATGGTTGATATGGCGGTACGATATGATGTGACAATTTCCGGTCTTTCCGGCGGTCATTCCGGCACAGAAATCAACAGGTGGGGAGCCAACTCCAATATTCTGGCAGGCCGGCTGCTGTACGCCCTTGACAATCAGACCGAGTTCTGGATCAGTGATATCAAAGGCGGTCTGAAGGATAATGCCATCCCCATCGAAACCGATCTCCGGCTTTATGTCACTTCCAGAGACTGCGAAGCCTTTGAAGAAACCATCCGCAGGCTGGAAGCCGAACTGCAGAATGAATATGCCGTTACCGATCCCGGCCTGAAGATCACCTTTAAACGCGGTCCCGAAGAAATCTCTCATATGCTGGATACCCGTTCCACAGGGCTGGTTACCTTCCTGCTGATGAACTATCCCTGCGGCGTTCAGCGCATGAGTTCCAATATCCCCGGACTGGTTGAAACTTCTCTGAATCCGGGTATCCTTTACATGACCGAAACAGAACTTCACTGCAGCTTCTCCATCCGAAGCTCCGTCAGCTCCGCCAAAGAAGCGCTTGTGGACAAGCTGGTATTCCTGACCGAATTCACCGGCGGTACCTGCTCTTTCAGCGGTGATTACCCCGCCTGGGAATACAGACAGGATTCTCCTCTCCGCGATCTGGTCGCTGAAGTTTACAGAGATATGTACCAAAAAGACTGCCGACTGGAAGCCATCCATGCCGGAGTGGAATGCGGTATTTTCTCCAGCAAGCTTCCCGGCCTTGACTGTGTGTCCTACGGACCGGATATGTTCGATATCCATACCACAAGAGAACGCCTGAGTATTTCTTCCGTACAGCGTGTATGGGAATTTACCCTGGAACTTCTTAAAAGACTGAAATAACGGAATTTTGTGCAGCTGTTCAGCAGAGCATGATTTTATTTGTAAATAAAAGGTGCAGAAACCATATCTCAATGATTTCTGCACCTTTTTCTGCGGATAACAGGACTCGAACCTGCACTCCCTGCGAAAACAGCACCTAAAACTGTCGCGTCTGCCAATTCCGCCATATCCGCCTGTGATCTTTCACAGAAAATACTATACCATTTCGCGTGAAAATTGTCAAACCACAATCCGTATCAGAATTTTATTTTACAGAGCTGCGTATCAAAATCCTGTACCTTCCCCGTTTCTGTCTTTGCTTCCGTATTCATCCGGATCTCTGTCCCACGCTCCGGTTTCCGGAGTTTCCATGGGAACTTCCGAGACCTTTTCCACCAGCGATTCCGGATTAAAAGCGTTTTCTTCCTCAGGATATTTCTCTCCCCCTGGTTCTTTTCCATTTTCTTCCATATCTTCAAAACGTACTTCTTCATATTCCACCAGAGGAGGCAGTTTCCATTTCCTGGCCGGACCGGGAGGAGATTTTTTATCTGTCCGCCCCTTTTTCCATTTGTTTTTCAACGCCGAGAGAGAATTCTCCGTTCCACCCTCCTCCGGAAAATCTTCCATCATATCGTCATTCTTTCCAAATGAACCGTTGAACGATCTCATTTTGTTTTTTACATACTCATATACCTTACTGAGAAAATCCGCAAAGAAAATAACTGCGGCAGCAATCAGCACCAGACCCATGAGCAGAAGGAACAGCATGATACCATCCGTGTTCCATTTCCGGCTGTTTAATGTCAAAGAAAGATAGGCGCCCTTAACACTGCCGGTATATTCTCCATTTTTCACATCCTGTGTTCCCTGTTTCAGATCCACCGTGGAGGAAATGGTATCCTCAAGAATCTGCTCTCCCCAGGGCATCTTCAGATGATACGTCAAAGTAGTCAGCAAAGGATCATTCTCCAGGAAACCGGTAAAATCCATCAGATCCACAAATCTTCCATCATGCTGAAATTCCATCAGTTCTCCGCTGAGTTCATGAGACAGTTGTCCCTGCACATCAAAAATGGCCTGAAAGCCCGCGTTTACATCGTCAATGGAGCCGGTCTGTTCAATCACAATAGATGCACGGCCGTCTTCCCGCTGTGCTCCGTTTGTAACCCCGGCAATTCCCTCAGTTTTTCCCGCAATCCGTTTTCGGATATTTTCCTGATCCTCCTGATCGGGTTTTACCTGGAAAACCAGCGTAATACTTCGGGACAGATTGTCCGTGTCGTGAAACTCCGTGTCAATTTCCACATCCTCGATCACATAAGTGGTTGATACCTCAGTAATAAGACTTTCCTGAAGCATCTCTTCTTCCAGAACCTTCTGATATCCTCCGTACATCTCCGATTCGATCAGTTCGATCGGTTTATCCTCATTCTGATGACGGATTGAAACATCCATCCCATCTTCCCATTGTATATAATATCCCACCGCCACCTTTTCATTCTGATTGTACGAAAAGGCATTGACATCAATCAGCTCGCTCCAGTCGGCAGCCGAAGCAAAAATGCCGGCCCGCTGCTGAGGCTGAACACTGATAAAGCTGTCCGACCTGTCAAACAGCTTTTTCATAAAAGAATCCAGCTGCTTTGCTGTACAATCGGAAACACTAACCGTGCACAGACTGTTTTCATTCTTCACTGTCCAGACAGATTCCGCTCCTTCCGGCCGGTTTTTCTGCATATATTCCCTGATCGCGGTACCGTTTTTATTCATGGATGCAGCAGAAAATGTGAAAACAACCTGCCGGTCGCAGTGTTTATTCTGTCTGTAATGACTCAGAATATCAATCCGCTCAACCGGCGTCCTGACCAGCGTATCCACATTGATCTTACCCGGCTGCACCTCGTAATCTGTCCCTTTAAACGAAATCTTCACCGAAGTTTCAGAAAAAAGTCCCGCGCTCTTTCCCTCGCTCAGATATCCTTCCTTTTCCAGAAAATCTCCAAGCCAGCCCAGAAGCTCAAGACTGTCAAAATCCTCCTGGTACAAAAGCCCCGATGCAAATACGGAATCGGGCTGCTCCATAACAATGGAAGCCTTTTTTCCGATGATATTCTTCACTTTTTCCGCGTAGTCCTTTAAAGAAGAAAAATGCAGGGTAAAAGTATAGCCGTACTGATCCCCGTCCTCCGAAAAACTCCACTCCAGTTCAGGAGGGCATACTGCTTCCAGCTGTTTATTCAGCTCATCGATCTTCCCGTCAAAAAAGGTTTCAAAATCGCTTTTACCGATAGACATTCTGATCTGGCGGTTTCCTGTATTATCCTGCTCCAGAGTCAGCAGCGTCTGTATTCCGATGTATTTCTGCCCGCCGCAGCCTGCCAGACACGCCATCAGCAAAGCGGCCAGAACCACGAGGCGGACCATATTCCGTTTATTCATTGACTTCCTCCCGGTGTATTATCTTCTCAATTCATCGACAAATAACCTGTCCTATAATAAAATACCATAAATTACAGAAAAAGTGAATGAATCCCGCACATAATTTCCCCCGGGAAGATAAAACTATTACTGTTCAGAAAGGAGTTTGTTTATGAGTTTATTTAAACATCTGGTTTTTTCGCGGACTGCCCGTCGTCTGGGGATGTCTGCTCTGATTTTGTGTCTGTCTGTTCCGGTATTTGCAGCTTCCTCCCGTGATCTGTCGTCTCTTGATAATACAATTCAGAACTGGGGACAGGGAGTTCAGTTCAACTCACGGAACCAACCGGTTTCTTCCCTGGATTTTCAGAAAAAATATGCTTCTTTTCAGGCTGATTTCATCGGTCCCGACGAGAAGGTAATCTGGCTGACCTTCGATGAAGGATATGAAAACGGCTATACGGAACAGATTCTGAATACTCTGCGCGAAAAGAAATGTCCCGCTGTTTTCTTTATCACCGGTCAGTACGCCAGGGAAAATCCCGAACTGATCAAACAAATGATTGCTGACGGACATATGATCGGCAATCACTCATGGGCCCACCCGGCAAAAGGCATGCCCTCCCTTTCCGTGGAGGAGCAGACTGCCGATCTGGAGAAGCTTCACCGGTATGTAAAGGAAAACTATAACTATGAAATGACTCTTTTCCGCTATCCGGCCGGTATTTTCAGCGAACAGTCCCTGGCTGTGGCAGAAAAATACGGTTATCGCTCCCTTTTCTGGAGCTTCGCTTATGCGGACTGGGATCCCAATCAGCAGCCGGATCAGAGTCAGGCACTGAAAAAGCTGCAGGATCGTCTTCATCCCGGTTCCATTTATCTGCTTCATGCCGTATCTGCCGCCAATGCGGACATCCTGGGAGATTTTATAGATTATGCCCGCAGCGAAGGATACGAATTCACGCTGCCGGAATAAACTGTTATACGACAATTGCCTGTTATAAAACAATTGCCTGTTATAAAACAGATAGGCTGCCGGAGCATCACAATTCCGGCGGCCTGTCCAATTACAGATCGTATCTTATGTGGAGGAAATCCTGTTTTATTTTAACAGGGTATCATACAGTTCTTCATACTTTCTTGCCGAACTTGACCATGAATAATCCTGTTTCATGCCCCGTTCCACAATCATATTCCAGTCTTTTTTGTTATTGAAGAAGATACGTTTCGCATATTCCACAATCCGAAGCATCTCATGTGCGTTATAATTGGCAAAAGAGAATCCTGTACCTGTTTTTGAAAATTCATTGTAGGGCTCTACGGTATCTTTCAGACCGCCTGTCTCACGAACGATGGGTACTGTACCGTAGCGCAGACTCATCAGCTGGCTCAGACCGCAGGGTTCAAACAGGGACGGCATCAGGAACGCATCACAGCCTGCATAAATCTTATGCGACAGTTCTTCCGAATAATAAATATTGGCGGATACTCTGTCCGGATATTTATCCGTATAGAACCGGAACATGCTTTCGTATCTGGCATCACCGGTTCCCAGAACAACAATCTGCATATCCTCCTGACACAGAGATTCCATAACGCAGGAAATCAGATCAAAGCCTTTCTGGTCTGTCAGACGGGAAACGATACCGATCACAAATTTGCTCTTATCTGAAGGAAGCCCGACTTCTGACTGCAGCTGCAGCTTGTTCTTGTATTTCTCTTTTCTGAAATTATCCACATTATAATTCTTCCTGATATGAGGATCGGTCTCAGGATTGAAATCCGTATAATCGATGCCGTTGACAATACCCACCAGATCATTGGTTCTTGCCCGGATCAGCCCATCCAGACCTTCTCCGTAAAATTCCGTCTTGATTTCTTCCGCATATGTCTCACTTACCGTCGTAATCTTATCTGCATAAACGAGGCCGCCCTTTAACAGATTGCCGTCATTGTAGGCTTCCAGTTTATCCGATGTGAAATAATAATCCGACAGACCGGTAAACTGCTTGATCACCGGCACATTCCACACACCCTGGAATTTCAGGTTGTGGATCGTCATGATCGACCTGATATCCCTGAAAAACTCACCGCCGCGGAAGCTGTCCTTCAGCAGAACCGGAATCAGGCCGCTCTGCCAGTCATGACAGTGTACAATATCCGGCTTGAAGCCGACAACCGGCAGTGCGGACAGAGCCGCCCGGCAGAAGAAACAGAACTTCTGCAGATCCCAGAACCAGTCACCATAGGGCTTTTCACCACTGAAATATTCTTCATTGTCAATAAAATAAAATGTAATACCATCCACAACCGTTGTCAGAATACCCACGTAACGGTTTTTCCCATTATAATACATATAAAAATGGCTCACATAAGTCAGTTTTTCCAGATAAGCCGGCTTCATGCAAAGATACCTGGGTAGAATTACACGTACATCATACTTTTCCCTATTAAAATACCTGGGAAGAGAACCGGCAACATCTGCCAGTCCTCCCGTTTTAATAAACGGAACTGCCTCCGATGTAACAAAGAGAATATTTTTCATTTGCTTCACCTCTTAATATTAACCGCCTGAGCGGGATTTTTCCTGTTGTTCATGAATCACTATTTCCGAAAACTCATGGTTATATCATACCAGTTATCAGAATGTTTTGCAATAAAAAAGAGCTGATACCCGTCGATATCAGCTCTTCCCAATACATGTTTTCATCTCTTTTTTACAAATCACAGAACAACCGGATTAATCCAGTTTTGCTGCAAGTTCTTTGATCTTCTCAACCTCTTCTTTTGACAGTTCCTTCTGATCGGATAAGGAAGCAATCATATCGGAAGGGGAACCTTCAAACCAGAAATCCAGAAACATCTTCGTCTGTTCGTTCTTGTAATCTTCTTCCTTTACCAGAGGTACATAATAAAACACTCTTCCCTGACGATAAGAACGTAAATATCCCTTCTCGATCAGATGAAGTAAAAAAGTACTGATTGTCTGTCTCTTCCATACTTTATGAAATCTGGTTTCCAAATCTTTCATAATTTCCTGCAGAGAAACATCTTTACCAGCATCCCAGACACTTTTCATTACAATCTGTTCACAATCGGTCATTAAATCCATAAAAAACATCCTTTCTATGCGCTTGTAGCTTTTATCCGGCAGGCAAATCTGACTGTTTGTTACATATCTTTACCGGAACAGAGGGGTCAGCTCCGTTGCCACAGAAATAATCCTTCCGCCGGAAAAGCACCAGAATCAGCAGTTTATTCATAAACTGAATCCTGTCTGTCATATAATCATACTATCTTTTTTTTGAAAACACAACCGCTGGAATCATTTTTTTAGAAAATCTTCACAATTCAGTCACAAACCCATCACTTATAGTATCATTTACAACCCATCACTTATAGCAGAAGCAAAAAATCGTACAGCAAAAATTACCGATGCTGCTGTGAATCAACATACATTTTCGCTCGTTAATCAGCGGCTTTTCGAAACAGAAAAGAGCTTCAGACTTTCGTCTGAAGCTCTCTCTTATGCAGATGGCGGGACTTGAACCCGCACCCAGTTAACCCGGACATGAACCTGAATCATGCGCGTATGCCAATTCCGCCACATCTGCAGACCTGCTTGAGACTCGCTCCTGCGCTTCGCTTCGCTTTTGCTTATCTCCTTGGCACGCTTGATAGTATATCTGATATTCAGGAAAATGTCAAGCGTTTTTTTATTATTTTTCATTATTTCTTATGAATCTTTTTTACCTGAGCACTCTTCCCCCTTCCTCCTTTCTGGTAAATCCGGTTTTGTCGTAATGTTCCAGCAAAGCAACAGCTATCTTCCGGGAACTTCCCAGTTCGTCCCGATAAGCTCCCAGCATAACGGGAGATCTGCTGCTTTCTGTCATATGACAGAAAATTTCCTTCCCTTTCCGGTAATAGTCACTGTGTATGCAGTACTGCTCATTAAGGCGGATCAGGATTTTCCGGCTAATAAGGGAATAATAGACGGACCGGAATTTTTTTGATCCGGCGTGATCTTTCAGATAACCTTCCGTAATCGGCGGCGCAAAGCCGCTTTTTCGATAAAAAGCAGCAATTTCTTCAGCCATGCCGTCGGTTTCCTCTTCCATAACCACATGGAATCCCGGACAGCAGTAATATCCGCTGTTCTCTTGGATCACATTTCTGCGGACCATCAGTCTGAGCAGCGCATCGCTGACTGCAGGCAAAGAGCCGGTGTTCAGCCTGTTCCGCAGTTCCTCCCTGCCCATCCCTTCCTTCAGGGGATATTCTTTATGGAAAACTTTCAGAGTCTCTACTGCTTTCTTACAGTAAATTTCAAATTCTTCCTTATGAATATAAATCTGTTCATGGCAGACCTGCCCGTGACCCGGGCCTTTCAGGCAGATCATGCTTCCCTGTTTTTCCAGCTTCTCCGCATAATTCCCAATCTCAGGAAAAGGAAGTCCGCAGCGAACAGACAGTTCCTCAAGTGTCCTGAATTCTCCCCTCTGCTCAAAAACAGCAAGCTCCAGCTGCTGTTCCGGCGTTCCCTTTTCCCGGATTTCGTAACCATGCATCACCTGCGGATCTTTTTTTCTGTGCCGGCGGGCACAGGGATCAAGAATTCTGCCGCCTCCCACAGTGACTGCCGGAGAATAAAAGCGGATAACAAAGGAATCACCTTTTTTCACGGCGGTTTTTTCCTCCAGACGAAGCTGGGCATAACAGGTCTCACCTGCCTTCAGCTCTGTCCGGTCTGCCAGAAGCACTTTCCCCAGTACTTCCTTTGTGCCTGTATAAATGTGCACTCTGCTTCCACTTTTTACCGTTCTTTCCGAATGTTTCAGAAGCGTCAGCTTTACATCTACCATATCCGTCGGACACAGACTTCCCGGCGTTGCAAGAATGTCGCCTCTGCTGATGGATTCTTTTTTTCTTCCGGGCAGATTTGCCGCCGCCCGCTCCCCGGCGAATGCTTCCTGCCGGTCGCGGGAATGTACCTGCAGGGTACGGATGCGGACCTGCTCGCCCTCCGGATAAAGGACCGCTTCCTGATCCTTTTTCATACATCCCTCCCAGAGTGTACCGGTTACGATGGTTCCGTATCCTTTCAGGCTGAAAATCCGGTCAATGGGCATACGGAACACTCCGCTGTCTCTGCGTTCCGGAAGGGAATCACATAAAGCCTGAAGCGTTATTTTCAACTGTTCCAGACCTTCTCCGGTACATGCAGACACCGGAAGTATGGGGCTGTTTTCCAGAAAAGTATCTTTCACCAGTGCTGCAACATCATCAATAACCAGTTCCAGAAAATCCGGTTCCACCAGATCGGTCTTCGTAATCACAACAACACCGCCCGAAATCCCCAGAATAGACAGAATATCCAGATGTTCTACTGTCTGAGGCATGACTCCTTCGTCTGCAGCCACCACCAGCATGGCAAGATCCATCCCTCCCGCACCTGCAAGCATATTTTTAACAAATTTTTCATGCCCCGGAACATCCACGATTCCTGCCCGCTGCCCGCCCGGAAAATCCAGACAGGCAACCCCAAGTTCAATGGTAATCCCCCTTTTTTTCTCTTCCTGCAGCCGGTCTGTATCAGTTCCTGTCAGCGCTTTGATCAGACAGGTTTTCCCATGATCCACGTGGCCGGCTGTTCCGATGATTACATGCTTCATTTTCAAACCTCCGGTGTTTTTATCTTTTCCGTACGAATGATCTCTTGTCCGCTTCCGGCATATCCCGCTTTCTCAGGCAGCACCAACGCTCTATGATCGATACGACGTATGGAGCAGATGATGGGCCGGACGGCTTCCCGGTTTTTCCAGAAACTCTTCATACAGCTGTTTCACGGCAGGATTTTCATGGGACTTTCTGTATGGAAGTTCCACATCATGATCAAGCAGTGCTCCTCTTCTTGCCTGCAGCGTCTGTTCCAGATCCGTATCCATCAGAAGCTTTGGCTGGCCGCCTCCACTCACACATCCCGCAGGACATGTCATGACTTCAATAAAATGCAGATCAAGCGTGCCTGCCTTTACCGCCTCCAGTACCGGAATTACATTTTTCAGACCGGCCACAACACCCACCTTCAGCGTCAGATCTCCCATCCGGATCTCAGCCCGGCGGAAACCTTCCGTACTGCGTACCTGTGTCACTTCCACCTTCGGAATAGCTTCTCCCGTTACCAGCTCATAACCGGTACGGATGGCAGCCTCCATCACACCGCCCGTGATGCCGAATATGGTTCCTGCTCCCGAATAGATTCCCAGAGGAGCATCAAAAGGCTCTTCCTCCAGTGTATCCCAGTCGATTCCCGCATCTTTTATCAGAGCTGCCAGATCACGGGTGGTAATCGCCACATCCACATCACGGTAACCACTGTCTTTCATTTCCGGACGCTCACATTCATATTCCTTACAGGTGCAGGGCATAACCGAAATGCTGCAGATCCGGCTTCCATCCAGATTTTCCAGCTGTGCACCGTAGGTTTTGAAAATGGCGCCGCCGATCTGCTGGGGGCTTTTTGCCGATGACAGATGGTCTGTCAATTCAGGATATGTATTTTCCAGAAATCTTACCCACGCCGGGCAGCAGGAAGTAAACATGGGAAGTACGCCGCCATCCTTCACACGGCTGATCAGCTCGGTTCCTTCCTCCATGATAGTCACATCCGCTGCAAAATTCGTATCATATACCCGGTCAAATCCGAGTTTATGTAAAGCCGCCGACAGCTTTCCGGGTGTCAGCGCCCCTGCCTTTTCCCTGAAATCTTCTCCGATTGCCACCCGGACCGCCGGCGCGCACTGGACAATGGTAAATCTCTCCGGATCCGCCAAAGCCGCCTTCACCTTGTCCAGATTGCACACAGCATGGGCAGCAAACAGCGGTTCTGTCGTATTCACGGGGAGATTTCTTTTTCTGCGCACCCGGTCATAGGCATCCTTTCCATGCATCACAAGTGAAACGCAGGATTTACATTTCTGTACGCACTGGCCGCACATAACGCAGCGGTCCGCATTGATGGTCTGGGGCTTTCCCTGTTCTCCTTCGATGGCAAAAGCCGGGCAGACCTGCGCACATTCACGGCATCCGGTACATAATTCAGGATCAATGGAAACGATCATCATCTGCATCCTCCTTCCCGACTGTTTCTGGTCAGATACAGCGTCTGTGCCGCTCTGATATTTTTTTCTTCTCTTTCCTTCTCAGGGTCAACCAGACGAAGGGCCTGATGAGGACAGACCTGCACGCAGGCAGGTCCCTCCGGCCGGTCCTGACAGAGATCACATTTGGAAGCGAAAATCCGGGCTTCCTGCGCCCCCGCCTGAGCCACCGTATGTCCGTCTCTGCAGTACGGCAGCAGAGCAATGGCTCCGAAGGGGCAGGCCTGCATGCAATCCTTACAGCCGATACATTTTTCCGGATGAACGATCACCTGATGATCCACCCGGCTGATGGCTTTCTGCAGACATGCATTCAGACAGGGAGCGTCCTCGCAGTGCCTGCACTGCACCGGCATGCATCCTTCCTCAAATGAAGTGAGAAAGAGCCGGTAAACCACGGGAATCGAAACAGTTCCCGCTGTCTTTCCCACATGATTTTCCTTCTGATCATGAACGGTAAAGCAGGCCAGTTCACAGGCTCTGCACCCGGTGCATTTCGTACTGTCACCGATGACAAAAAAACCGATTTTCTTTTCCATTTCACACCTCGCATTTCTGATTCTTCTGCTGAAGTGACAAAGCAGCCCGTGCAGCCCGCGCACGCTTCTGTCCGGCAGAATTTTCCAGATCATCCCTCGTTACCAGTTCCAGCGCCTGCGTCGGGCAGACCCGCACACAGGCCGGTCCGCCGGGCAGATTGCTGCAGAGATCGCATTTTACGGCAACTTTCCGCTCACTGCCGTCTGCCTGAAGTTTCCCTGCCGCCGTATCCATAGTGATCGCACCAAAGGGGCAGGCTTCCATGCAGGCTTTACAGCCGATGCATGTTTCCTCACTGATCAGCACCCGTCCATCCTTCCGGTAAATGGCGCCCTCGCCGCAGACCGCCATACAGGCCGGATTTTCACAATGTTTGCACTGAACCGGCACGCTTAAGGATGCTGTTTTCACTACATGGAGCCGGGGATTGAAGGAACAGGAGTCGGGATCCACCTGAAAAATATGTTTTCCTTCATGAGCGACAACACAGCCGATCATACAGGTCCGGCATCCGATACAGAGATCCGGATTTCCTTTTACAAAACAATTCATGACCTCGCCTCCTTCTCTGCTGAAATTCCCAACTGCGTTCTGATTTCCGCATACAGCTCTTTCACATGACGTTCCGCCCAATCCTGATCATCTATCTTTTCCACACGGCAGGCACAATATTTGTATTCCGGTGTGTTGCTGATGGGATCCAGATAAGCGGTGGTCAGCTCATTGCAGGCACCTACCCACCACTGATATGTCATATAGGTCGCACCGGGTTTTACCCGCTCTGTTGGCAGACACCGTGTGATACAGTACCCACGTTTTGACAGGATCTTAACCAGCTCACCCTTTGACAGATGAAGCCGCCTGCAGTCCTGAGGATTCATCTGAACCCAGCCGGGCTCGTCCTCCAGATTTCTCAGCATACGACAGTTTCCTGTCATGGTTCGAACAGAATAATGTCCTACCTCGCGGACAGTGGAAAGCGTCATGGGATATTCGTCGTTTTCCATTTCCAGAGGCGGATGCCAGTCGGTACCGTAAAACAGAGCTCTGTGATCCTTCGTCGCAAAAATACCGTTTTTATGAAGGTACGGTGTTCCCCTGTCCTCCATGGATTTATCACGGCAGGGCCACTGAACGGAACCGTATTTTTCCATTTTTTCGTAGGTGGCACCGGCAAAATCAGGACAGAGATCAATCATCTCATTCCAGATTTCCTCCGTGTTGTTGTAATGCATAGGATATCCCATGGCTGTGGAAATTTCGGAAATAATCTGCCAGTCAGGTTTTACATTTCCCTTCGGCTCCACCGCCTTGCGGATTCTCTGAAAACCGCGGTCAGCGCAGGTATAGACACCGTCATGCTCGCCCCAGGCAGTCGCCGGAAGAATCACGTCGGCATGAAGCCCCGTTTTATTCATATAGATATCCTGCATCACCACAAAATCACATTTATCGAGAGCTTCTCTAACTTCCGCCAGATCCGGATCAGACTGAGCGGGATCTTCCCCGAAAATGTAATAGGCATGGATTTTCTTTTTTTCATCTGTTTCGTGAAGAATTCTGTGGGGTACATGTGTAATCGGACAGCCCACCTTATCTGGCAGCGCTACTCCCCAGGCCTCTTCAAACTTTTTGCGAGCCGCAGGATCCGTTACGCTCTGATAACCAGGATAGGAATTCGGCAAAGCGCCCATATCACAGGCTCCCTGTACGTTATTCTGTCCACGCACAGGACCGATACCCATGGAGGGACCGCCGAAATTGCCGGTCATTAAAGCCAGATTTGCAAGACCCTTAACCACATCCACGGCCTGTGAGAACTGACAGACTCCCATACCGTACAGAATCATAGCCGGTCTGCTTTTTGCATACATTCTGGCCGCCTGCCGTATGGTTTCTGCAGGAACCTGACAGATTTTCTCCGCATATTCCGGTGTATATTTTTCAATCACCTTCAGGAAATCGTCAAATCCCTTCGTATGTTCTGTTATAAAGGCATCATCTGTCATACCTTCATTCCAGATCACGTTCGCCATGGCATTAACAAGGGCCAGGTTGGAACCGCCCTTCAGCTGCATGTGAATATCTGAAATCCGTGCCGTTTCCGTAACACGGGGATCCACACAGATGATTTTCATTCCTTTCTGTTTGCCGCGTACTATCCGTCTTGCAACAATCGGATGTGAATCTGCTCCGTTATAGCCGAAGCATAAAAGACAGGATGCATCCTCGATTTCCGGGATACCCATGGACATTGCGCCCGAACCTAATGAATACAGTAGACCCGCTACTGAAGGCGCATGTCATATACGTGCACAATGATCCACATTGTTGGTTCCGACGCATGCACGCATAAATTTCTGCATCAGGTAATTGGCCTCATTACCTGCCCCTCTTGCAGAACCGGTTCCCATAATCGCGTCAGGACCGTATTTCTCTTTGATTTCCGTCAGTTTTTCAGCTACGTAGGAAATCGCTTCTTCCCATGATACCTCCACCAGCGGAGATTTTTTGCCGCCTTTGCGGATCATGGGATTTCTCAGACGTTTCGTCAGAAGCTGCGGATCATTGAGATAATCCCAGCCATAATGTCCTTTCAGGCAGAGTGTTCCCTCGTTGGTGCGTCCCATAGCCGGAACTGCCTCCACAATCTGATTTTTCTCTCTGTCCACATGAAACATAATCTGACAGCCTGCTCCGCAGTATGGACAGGTTGTCTGAACCTGATCTAAAGCCATCGCCATTCCTCCTTTTTAAACTTTTCGATCTGATTTGTGCCACAAATGGGACAAACCACTATAGTCTGTGATCCGCCCCATCGTGCCCTTATTCTAGCATTTCTTTTGACTATGTTCAATATTTAACAATAATTTCGTTAATTTACCGACAATCTCTGCAGAGTACTTTATCTGTTTTCGTATAATACCGTGAAAACGGTATTGAAAAAGATGCAATGTAGAAAAATGTACTGGGGGGAGCCTGTATTTTCGGTAATAATTGCACTTGATTTTTGGGCAGTGCAAATCAAAAAAGGCATTATCACCGAATCGATGATAATGCCTTTTTCAGTGCAGTCGGCGGGACTTGAACCCGCACGAGCGCAATGCTCACTAGATCCTTAGTCTAGCGCGTATGCCAATTCCGCCACGACTGCGTTCGATATTGTGTTTCGCAGGTGTTACTCACTTGCGACTTTTGTATTTTACGATATAAAAAGGAATTTGTCAACAACTTTTTGAAATTTTTTTAATTTTTATATTTGCAGGGGTAACTGCCACTAATTGAGGGGTAGTGAACTTTATAAAATTCCTGTGCAAACGTGAAAAGAGCTTCAAACTTTCGTTTGAAGCTCTCTCTTATGCAGATGGCGGGACTTGAACCCGCACCCAGTTAACCCGGACATGAACCTGAATCATGCGCGTATGCCAATTCCGCCACATCTGCAGACCTGTCTGAGATTTGCTCCGGCGCTTCGCCTTTGCTCATCTCCCTGACACGTTTCATAGTATATATGATTTGCGGAGATTTGTCAACAGGAAATTTTCATTTTTTTCAAAAAGTTTTAATAGTTGTTACAGTTTTGACTTTAGCTGGATATTTAGGGGGAAGAGAGGGGGTGAGGCGGAAGGGGGTGGTATCTCCTCCCCCCATAATATCCGCAATAAAGCGGCAAACTGTACACGGGAAGGCCGCTATATGGCAGCGAAGCCTCATATCCCCCAAAAGTTCCCACCTGAAAAACCGAAAGATACCAAAACTTCTTACTTGACAACCTTTGTGTCTGTGGTATAATTCATCTGGATTTTAAATTCAGTATTACTGAACTACGGTATTACTGGATTTTATGTTAAGTATACTTTTATTTGTCTGAAAGGGGGGACAGTCCGCAAGGACCGTTTTTTTATGAATATTGGCAGTAAGATCAAGGACCTTCGTGTTCAGAAGGGGTTGACACAGGAGGAGCTGGCCAACCGCGCCGAGCTTTCGAAAAGCTTTATTTCCCAGGTGGAACGGGATCAGACTTCTCCATCCATTGCCACACTGTATGATATTCTGCAGTGCCTCGGCACCAATCTTGCAGATTTCTTTAACGAAACCCGGGAAGAACAGGTTGTTTTTTCCCGCACTGATTATTTTGAAAAGCAGGATCAGGAACTGAACAACACCATTCAGTGGATCATACCCAATGCTCAGAAGAATATGATGGAGCCTGTTCTCATGACTCTGAAGGCGGGCGGATCCAGTCTGCCGGATAACCCTCATGAAGGTGAGGAGTTCGGCTATGTGCTGTCCGGCAGTCTGACCCTGCATAACGGAAGCCATTCCTACCGGGTTAAAAAAGGGGAATCCTTTTATTTTAATCCGGATAAAAAGCATTACATTACTTCCAAAACCGGTGCGACGCTGATCTGGGTCAGCTCGCCTCCCAGTTTTTAAAATCATATTTTTATACACAGGAGGATATTGACATGCAGGAGCCTCTCATCCGTCTCCGCAACATTTCCAAATCATTTGACGGCTCTGTTGTTCTGGACGATCTGAATCTTGATATCAAAGAAAATGAATTTGTTACCCTGCTGGGGCCCAGCGGCTGCGGTAAGACTACCACACTGCGGATTCTTGGCGGTTTTACAAAACCTGACAGCGGCCAGGTATTTTTTGACGGGGAAGATATTACCAATCTCCCGCCCAATAAACGCCAGCTGAATACGGTTTTTCAGAAATACGCACTGTTCCCGCATATGAATATTGAAGAAAATATTGCTTTCGGTCTGAAGATCAAGGGTAAATCAAGAGATTATATCCGTGACAAGATCCGCTATGCTCTGAAGCTGGTGAACCTGGATGGTTACGAAAAGCGCGATGTGACCTCCCTTTCCGGCGGACAGCAGCAGCGTATCGCCATTGCCCGTGCCATTGTCAATGAGCCCCGTGTGCTTCTGCTGGACGAGCCTCTGGGTGCGCTGGATCTGAAGCTGCGCCAGGACATGCAGTATGAACTGATCCGTCTGAAAAATGAACTTGGCATCACCTTCGTCTATGTTACCCACGATCAGGAGGAGTCCCTGACCATGTCCGATACCATCGTTGTCATGAACCAGGGTTATATCCAGCAGATGGGAACGCCCCAGAACATTTACAATGAGCCGGAGAATGCTTTCGTGGCCGATTTCATCGGTGACAGCAATATTATCGACGGCATTATGATAAAGGACCTGCTGGTGGAGATCTGCGGCTGCAGAATCCCCTGTGTAGACAGCGGTTTCGGTACAGACCAGCCCGTTGACGTGGTAATCCGCCCTGAAGATGTGGAGCTTTCCACCGATCCGTCCAACGGATTTCTGTCCGGCCGCGTGACCAGTCTGATTTTCAAGGGTGTTCATTATGAAATGGAAGTGATGGCAGGCGGTTTTGAATGGCTTGTTCAGTCCACCCTCTGCTATCCCGTGGGATCAGAAGTGGGAATTCAGGTAAAACCTGAAAATATTCAGATTATGAAGAAACCCGAGTCTGCAGATGAAAAGGCGGTGAGTGCCGATGCGTAAACAGCTTGCCGCAGGGCCTTATCTGATCTGGATGATCGGTTTTACCGTCATTCCGCTCATTCTCATCGTATATTACGGACTGACCGATGCTTCCGGCGCCTTTACGCTGAATAATGTGCTGGCAATCATGCAGCCCACCCGTATGAATGCGCTGTTTCGTTCCCTGAAGCTGTCGCTGATCTGTACTGCCATCTGTCTGCTGCTTGCCTATCCCCTTGCCATGATTCTGAAGAAAATGAGTCACGGCGGACGCAGCGGTCTGCTGATTTTTATCTTTATCCTGCCCATGTGGATGAATTTCCTGCTGCGCACCATGGCCTGGCAGGTCATTCTCAGCCGCACGGGCCTGATCAATACGCTGTTATCCGTACTGGGACTGCCGCCGGCGAAGCTGATCAACACCAACGGAGCCATCGTATTCGGTATGGTTTACAATTATCTGCCCTTTATGGTTCTTCCGCTGTACAACGTCATGGTGAAAATAAGTGACGACGTTATTGAGGCGGCACACGATCTGGGAGCCGGCTGGCTGCAGACATTTGTCCATATTATACTGCCTCTGAGCGTGCCCGGCATTATCAGCGGCATCACCATGGTTTTCGTACCCGCTCTGACCACCTTCGTCATTTCCGATGTTCTGGGCGGCGGTATGATCCTGCTCATCGGCAATGTTATCGAGCAGGAATTCACATTTACGGCAAACTGGAATCTGGGCTCCGGCCTCTCCCTGATTCTGATGATCTTCATCCTGATCAGCATGTTCCTGATTGCCAAATATGATAAGGAAGGGAACGGTACTGCATTCTGATGAAAAATTTTCTGGAAAAAGCCTACCTTGCTGTAATTTTTATTTTTCTGTATCTGCCGATTGCAGCACTGATTGTTCTTTCTTTTAATGAATCGAAATATATGTCCACCTGGGGAGGATTCAGCCTGAAATGGTACGAGGATCTGTTTTCCAGCCAGATTATCATGTCTGCCCTGCAGAATACTCTGATCATCGCTCTCGTTTCCGCCTCCATCGCCACCCTGATCGGCACGGCAGCCTGCCTGGGCATCAGCAGCATGAAAAAGCTGCCCCGCACCATTGTCATGGGAATCACCAATATTCCCATGCTGAATGCGGATATTGTAACCGGCATTTCTCTGATGCTGTGTTTTCTGGCCTTTGGCGTAACACTTAGTATGAAAACGGTCATTCTGGCACATATTACCTTTAATATTCCCTACGTGATCCTGAGTGTCATGCCCCGTATCAAACAGCTGGAGCCCAGTACCTATGAAGCGGCTCTGGATCTGGGAGCAAGCCCTGCATACGCCTTCGTAAAAGTGGTGCTGCCCGACATTATGCCCGGTATTCTGTCAGGATTTCTGCTGGCATTTACCATGTCCCTCGATGACTTTATCATCACTCATTTTACAAAGGGTGCCGGCATCAACACCATCTCCACACTGGTTTATTCGGAGCTTCGCAAGGGTATCAAACCCACGCTGTATGCCCTGTCCGCTCTCGTATTTACCGCCGTACTGATTCTGCTGGTCATCATGAATCTGCCCAAAGGAAAAGGCAAAAAACAGGAGAGTTTATTATGAAAAAAATCATCACCTTCGGTCTTGTACTGACCATTCTGACCGTTTCCCTGGCCGGCTGCGGCGGTTCTTCCGATGATGCGGAAACCGAAACCCGGGATACAAAGCCCGGCATCAACGGTCAGGTTAAAATATACAACTGGGGAGAATATATTGACGAGGATGTCATCGAGCTGTTTGAGGAAAAGACCGGCATCAACGTGATCTATGATACTTTCGATACCAATGAGACTATGTACCCCATCATCGAAACCGGTGGAATCGCCTACGATGCGGTCTGTCCTTCTGACTACATGATTGAGAAAATGATTCAGAACAACCTGCTGCAGGAAATCAATTTTGACAACATCCCCAACATGAAGTACATCGATGAAACCGTCATGGAAGGCTCCCGGGATTTCGATCCCGAAAATAAATATTCCGTCCCCTACACCTACGGCACACTGGGCATTGTCTACAATACCACCAAAGTCCATGAGCCCGTAACCAGCTGGAACATACTGTGGGATGAAAAATATGACGATGAGATTCTGATGTACAACAGTGTCCGGGATGCATTTGTTGCTCCCCTGCGCCTGCTGAATCAGGATATCAACTCAATGGATGACACGGCACTGAATACGGCCACAGACATGCTCATCAAGCAGAAGCCTCTGGTTCAGAGCTATGTTATGGATCAGATCAAGGATCTGATGATCTGCGGCTCCGCCTCCCTGGCCATGTGCTATTCCGGTGAAGTTCTGGCCATGCAGGAGGAAAATCCCGATCTGGCCTATGCACTGCCGGAGGAAGGTTCCAACTTCTTCATCGACTCCTGGGTGATCCCCGCCAACGCAGAAAACAAAGAAAATGCAGAAGCATGGATCAATTTCCTTAATGAGCCCGAAATTGCGCTGAAAAACTTTGAGTACATCACCTATTCCCCCCCCAACACCGGTGCCCAGGAACTCATCGACAAGGAACTGCTGTCCAATCCCGCCGTATTTCCTGACGAAAAAATCCTGAAAAAATGCACCGTCTTCCATACACTCGGTTCCGACGGTGATGCAAAAATGAACGACCTGTGGATGGAGGTCAAAGGCGCAGACTGGTAGAAGCGCCGAACAGACCGGATCAGCTGCCTGGGCCGGGAACCGCTCATCAGATGATGCCCAGTTCCCGCAGTGCCCGGGCCACACCCGATTCATCATTGCTGTCTGTAATATAATCGGCATTTTCCTTCAGGGCGGGATGGGCATTGCTCATGGCTACACCGATACCCGCCCCCTGAATCATATCAAGATCATTCCTGGCATCTCCGAACGTGATCACTTCCTCCGGTGAAAGTCCCAGAATCTCCAGCAGATGACGGATTCCCGACCATTTACCGCATTCTTTGCCGGAAATCTCCAGCAGACGGGGTACGGAGGAGGTGATATAGATGCCGGGAACCTGCTGCTTCAGCAGTTCCCACATCAGTTCTTTCTTCTCCGGATCATGAATAATCAGATCCATGCTGTCCAGTTCCCGGCGATGCTGCCGGATAAATGCATGAATATCCTCCACAGGCCTGCGCGATTCCAGAACATACTTTTTTTCATTTTCTGTTCCGCCGAATTTCATGGCATCTGCTACATAATCTGCCTGTGCATACGCCGTCCCGTCAACAAATACTTCATAATTAAGACGCTGACCCCCTGTATATTCCGCAAAATACGCGTCCGCCAGGGCAACAACCCGGTCCACAGCTTCCCCGGGAATCAGATATCTGCGTAAAAGTACCTGATCGGGCATGGAACAGATAGCCGCACCGTTGGATGTAATCGCATAACTGACACAGGCCAGCTCCATCACTTCCTTCGGCAGAGTAGACAGAGCCCGTCCGCTGGCTACCACCACATATATCCCTTTCCCGGCTGCCTCCTCAAGAGCCAGACGGTTCTCCCGAGTCAGATTGCCCTCCCGGTCAAGAGTCGTTCCGTCCAGATCCAGCGCGATCAGACGGATCTTTGATTTTATCAGTTTTTGACCAACCAGTTTCTGACTAACCAGTTTCTGACCAGCCGCCCTGTGTCTGATCAGCCTTTGCTGTTCTTTTTTACCAGCAGCCATACGATGGGAATCCCTCCTTTTTTCATCAATTTATACAGGGTACTGCCGGAAACGGAAGCCGGAATGCTTCCCGTATCTGAAAGTCCTGTCATCAACATGCCCACCCGTCTTGAAAACTCTCCGTAACCGGCTTTTTTCTCCGGATTGAAACACAGTTTCAGCCCCAGCATCATCTTTCCCCAGTACTCCCGGGCAACGAACTCCCGTGTTTTCTGCGTATCACAGCTCCATCTGCGGGCAAATGCCAGACGTTCCTGCCTGAACAATTCCACTTCCTCACAGAAATTATCCGGCAGCCGTTTCCAGGCCCGTTTCAGATCGATGGGATAAAAATCATATAAAATATCAGGGATGTTGTACACATCCTGCACATGCTCTATGTACCGCATAATGAAGACTTCTTCTTCATTGCGCTGCAGATCCGGAAAAACAACTCCGTATTCCTTGATCAGATCCATACGGAAACATTTATTCCAGCAGGAACCCATCACCTTGCAGGAAGATTCCGATGTCCAGCTGGTGTAATCCGACCGGATCTGTTCCCCGGAAAAACGTCCCTCTTCTGCTGTCACTTCTTTGACATCTCCCGTTTTCCGACTGATCTGACGGTACCCGAATGTCAGAAGATCTGTTCCCGGATCGGTCATCCTGTTCACCATGATTCCGGCAGCATCCGGCGCCATCACATCATCTGCATCCGCAAAATACACATAGCTGCCGGAAGCAACCTGAAGCGCCGCATTCCGCGCAGCCCCCGAACCGGCATGCTTCTGCGTAATAATCTGTATCCGGCTGTCATCACCTGCCAGCTCGCGAACCAGCGATTCCACACCTTTTGCAGATCCATCATCCACCAGAAGAATCTCCAGATTCCTGTAAGTCTGATTCAGAATTCCCTGAAGCGCCGCCGGAAGCGTATCCTCCGCATTATACACCGGCATAATAATTGTCAATAAGCTCATTATTCATTCATCCTCCCCATATGTCCAGCACCTGCCCGAAACCGGCATCAAAACACCCGGCCCCGGACAGATTGCAAAGTTTAGTTTTATTCTAACATGCCCCCATACAAAAATCCAGATTATAAAATACTGTAACCCTTACTTCTTAAAAAGCCAGATTCCTGCAATGGCGATGGCTGCGCCCACCGCTTTTTTCCATTCAAATCCTGCTTTTTCTACTCCGAACAGCCCGAATATTTCGATCAGATAGGCTGTCAGCAGCTGTGTGATGACGATGACCATAACTGCCATGGCCGGCCCCAGATTATCCATGCTGCGGATGACTGTGTATGTGATCAGCGCTCCCATAATACCGCCTAACAGCATATATTTCGGTTCCGTCTGAAAGACCGCACTGATTCCTTTTTCCCGCCCTGTCAGAAACCAGGCAGCCACACAGTAGAGAAACGCTGTAAACTGTACGAACCCTGCTGCGCTCCAGATACCGCTCTGCTTTGTTACTTCTGTATTGAACACTCCCTGTATGCTCATCAGAGCACCGGAAACCATGGCTAAAATAAATCCCCACATTGTTGTGTCTCCTCCGGATTCTAAAATAATCAAAATGGAGAACCTGAACTGATTGTCAGATTCTCCGTTTAGCATGCCCTGAATATTCTGTTTTTATTCGCCATTCTCCGGTGAATGATCCCCACTCTCTTTCCTAAATCAGTTCACTGACCGGCGTTCTTTTCAGCTCTTCCTCCAGTATATTCTGGATCCTTGACAGTTCCCGATGAACTTTACAGGGACTGAGATCTTTATCCCGTTCACAATCGTACTCCGGCTCCAGACATTTATTCAGAAACAGATCCTGATCAACAACGGATATGATATCATACAGAGTGAGTTCTGCCGGATCCGCTTTCAATATGTAACCGCCGTTCACTCCGCGGATAATCGAAACAATTCCCGCTTTGCTCAGTTCCTTCAGAATCTTATATGCAAACTGACGCGGAACACTTTCCTGCTCGCAGATTGCGGTAATATTCATCTTCTGTCCGGATGATAAAGCCCGTACCGTACGGATTCCGTAATCCGCTTCACGTGTAATAAACATACAGGATTCCTCCATTTCAGATTTTACAAAGCCATTATATAGGAAATTCCCCTGCCTTTCAAGCAGAGTCTTCTATTTGTCCCTTGATGATTTGTATAAAAACAGTTAGAATAGTGATACCGAGATAAAGGAGGGGTATTTTTGAGCAGCAAACATCTCGATTCCGCACCTGATGAAACAATACACGAAAAATCCGAAGAGCTGAAAGAAGCCTGCGATCAGTGCGGCGGTCATCATGAACTGGATACATCCCAGGGCGATTTTACAACCATCGCCGCCGGTATTTTTCTTGCACTGGCAGTTTATGCCGTCATCCCGACCGTCAGCGGCATCCGCCTTGGGGATTATCCCACAGTAATCGTTTACGGAGGTTTTCTCGCTCTGGTGGTTTTTTTCTGGTTTATCGCAGAAAAGATCAAGGAGCACCACCGGAACCGAAACTGACCTGTGACAATCAAAAAGGATACGTATCCGTCAGAGCCGTATCATATGCTCTGCAGACTGCGTATCCTTTTTACGTCTGTTCAAAGTCTATTTATTATTTCGGAAGCTTAAAAGAAGATTTCATGGATACGATCCGGTTGAATACCAGCATATCCGGTGTGGTATCCTTGTAGTCCACACAGAAGTATCCTTTTCTGACGAACTGGAATTTATCAAATGCCTTTGCCTCTTTCAGGGAAGGCTCCACCAGACATTCGTATTCCAGTTTTGAATCGGGATTCACGATCAGATCTCCGTTCTCATCATAGATGGAACCGGAGCTTGCGTCTGCAATATTGTCAAATTTGCGCCAGATTGCTTTCACTGCTGTAGGAGCTGCCACCCAGTGGATCGTGCCTCTTACCTTCCTTCCATCCGGGCTGTTGCCGCCGCGTGATTCAGGATCATAGGTGCAGTGAAGCTCCGTAATATTGCCATCTTCATCCTTAACAAAGCTGTTGCAGGTTACAAAATAAGCATTCATAAGACGTACTTCGTTGCCCGGGAACATGCGGTAGTATTTCTTAATGGGCACTTCCATAAAATCGTCCCGTTCAATATAGATTTCTCTGGAGAAGGGAACCATGCGTGTTCCCAGATCGGGATTCTCCGTATTGTTGGGAACCTCCAGATACTCAACCTGTCCTTCAGGATAGTTGTCGATTACCACCTTCAGAGGATCGAGAACTGCCATGACCCGGTTTGCCTTCGGCTTCAAATCGTCCCTCAGACAATACTCCAGCATGGAATATTCACAGGTGGAATGCGCTTTGGAAATACCGGCCATCTCCACAAACTTACGGATGGATTCCGGCGTAAAACCACGACGGCGCAGACCGCTGATGGACACAAGGCGGGGATCATCCCAGCCATCGGCAATACCCTCCTGAACCAGCTTTTTGATATAACGCTTGCCGGTTACCACATTGTTCAGATACATCTTGGCAAATTCGATCTGTCTCGGAGGATTTTCGAATTCGCATTCTCTTACAACCCAGTCATAAAGCGGTCTGTGGTCCTCAAACTCCAGGGTACAGATGGAATGTGTCACATGCTCAATGGCATCTTCAATGGGATGAGCAAAATCATACATAGGATAAATGCACCATTTATCACCTGTATTGTGATGTGTCACATGAGCAACACGGTAAATGATGGGATCTCGCATATTAATGTTGGGAGATGCCATATCGATCTTAGCACGGAGCACACGCTCACCGTCCTTACACTCACCGTTTTTCATGCCTTCAAAAAGCTTCAGATTCTCTTCTGCGCTTCTGTCCCGGTAAGGACTGTTTTTGCCGGGTTCTTTCAGAGTCCCGCGATATTCACGGATCTCATCAGCAGACAGATCACACACATAAGCCTTGCCTTTTTTTATCAGCTTCAGTGCACATTCGTACATGGTATCAAAATAATCGGATGCAAAGAACAGTCTGTCTTCCCAGTCTGCTCCCAGCCATTTGATATCTTCTTTAATCGATTCAACAAATTCCACATCCTCTTTCGTAGGATTGGTGTCATCGAAACGCATATTGAACTTTCCATTGTATTCTTTCGCCAGTCCGTAATTCAGGATAATGGATTTGGCATGTCCGATATGCAGATATCCGTTGGGTTCCGGAGGAAATCTGGTCTGCACATGGTCATAAACACCTTCTGCCAGGTCCTTGTCGATTGCCTGTTCTATAAAGTTTCTACTGACCTTTTCTTCCTTTGCCTCGTTGGTATTTTCCGCATTACCGCCGTTGTTCTTTTTCATATTGCCGCTGCCGCACGCATTTTCGCTGCTGCATACTTTTTCTTCACCTGCCATCAGAATCTCCTCCCTGCTGCAAAATTGGAATTATTCAGGTTACATTATACACACAATTCCCCGATTTTGTAAATATGTTACTGTACACAGCCGGACAGATTTTTTAAAAAAACCAGAATAAACGCATGAATGAAAATGACTGATTATTTTTGATAAAAGATGTACGAAGTTGCTAACATGTTTTTTATAATTGGCATTCTTTTACAAGGAAAATAGTGTATACTACACTTGGAAACGAAACAGGAGTACTATAA
>JALFLM010000146.1 GCA_022774705.1 Lachnospiraceae bacterium
TACCGTTTTTTCCCCGTAAATGTCTTCTTCCATGGCCCCCAGCAGAGAAACAGCCAAAACAGAAAGAAGCAGCTGCGTCACATCGGGCAGACAGGCTGCCAGAGTTTTCATTGCCACCAGGAAACGGGTTACCGCTCCCACATCTGCGGTATTGCCCTCCTGCACTTTCTGCAGCGCGCTTATAAAATCAGCAGGTCCCCCGGCAAATACAAGGATCACCATCAAAAATCCGAACAGATAGAAAAAATACCGCAGATTCCGGATCAGCTTCCGGCTTTCCATAGTCTTCCATGAACGAAGCAGCCGGACCACCAGATACAGAATCAGCAGAGAATCTACAGCCAGCGCACAGGATGCCATCAGCACGGAAGAAGTAGTCTGCGCCGCAGACGCCCCGGTAAGCCGGAACAGATATGCCGGGTTGACCGCCAGATACAGCAGTCCGAAGACCATCAGGGAAAACACCGGCAGGAAAATGTCTGCTTTCCCAGCTGCGCTGCTTTCCCGGTTCATGTCCGAAATCCCTGCTTTTTCCGCTCTTTTCCTGTGTCTGGTTCCCATCCACAGCGCTGCCGGAATCAGGGAAATCAGAATATATAAAATCCACGCCAGCACATTGCCCGCAGCACCGCTCATCGACAGCCTGCGCAGCATCATGCCGATCTGTGCCCAGGGAAACGCCAGCAGGTTCCATGTATCCGTAATATCGCCTGTATCCACACTGTTTCCTGCATCCGCCCTGAAAAACATCATTGATACCAGCAGACAGACCACAGCTTCCACTGCATAAACACAAACCAGCCTGATTACACCGGAATCCATTTTTTCAAAATAATTCTTCAAAACTATCACCTCGCCTGAATGATTGTATTTTCAGTATATGATCAAAATTATTGTTTGTCAATAATAATTATTGAAAATCGATAATTTAAGCACTTTCATTTCCCGGTTGCGCAATCCGACAAATTATATTAAACTGTATGTGGAACTTTCAGAGTCGGTAATGATTCCGAACCGGTCTTTATAACATTTCCCGGCTCTGAACTGTAACCAAAAAATACATAATGTGAGGAGATATTTATGGGAGGATTTTTTGGCGTTGCTTCCAGATCCAGCTGTACGCTGGATTTATTTTACGGCATTGACTATCATTCACATCTGGGAACCCGCAGAGGCGGTATGGCCGTTCACGGCCCTCACGGCTTTAACCGTGCCATTCATAACATTGAAAATTCACCGTTCCGTACAAAATTTGAACGGGATGTGGAAGAACTGGAAGGAAATCTGGGCATCGGATGTATTTCTGACAACGAGCCTCAGCCCCTGCTGGTGCAGTCCCACCTCGGCAGCTTTGCCATCACAACCGTTGGCAAGATCAACAACACGGAAGAGCTGGTGAAAAGCACCTACGAACGGGGACATACCCATTTTCTGGAGATGAGCGGCGGACAGATCAACGCTACGGAACTGGTTGCTGCCCTGATCAATCAGCGCAATTCCATCGTGGAGGGACTTCAGTATGTGCAGGAAGCAATTGACGGCTCCATGACAGTCCTGCTGATGACCACTGAGGGAATTTATGCAGCCCGAGACCGCCGGGGCAGAACTCCTGTTGTAATCGGCAAAAAGGATGATGCCTTCTGCGTATCCTTTGAAAGCTTTGCCTATATCAATCTGGGCTACACCGATTTCAGGGAACTGGGTCCTGCCGAAATCGCCTATATTACCCCCGAAGGCGTGGAAACCCTGGCTGCGCCCGGCAAGGAGATGAAAATCTGCTCTTTCCTGTGGACCTACTACGGCTATCCCACATCCTCCTACGAAGGCATCAATGTGGAAACCATGCGCTACCGCTGCGGCAGCATGCTGGCAAAGCATGACAAGGACAAGGAGCATGTGCATCCCGATCTGGTAGCCGGCGTACCCGATTCCGGCATCGCCCACGCAGTCGGCTATGCCAATGAATCCGGCATTCCGTTTGCCCGTCCCTTCATCAAATACACACCCACATGGCCCAGGTCTTTCATGCCTCAGAACCAGAGCCAGAGAAATCTGATTGCCCGCATGAAGCTGATTCCTGTGAAGGAGCTGATTGAAGGCAAGAAGCTGCTGCTCATCGACGACTCCATCGTCCGCGGAACCCAGCTGCGGGAAACCACGGAATTCCTGTACCAGAGCGGTGCAAAGGAAGTTCACGTACGTCCTGCCTGCCCTCCGCTGCTGTTCGGATGCAAATATCTGAATTTCTCCCGTTCCAAATCCGATCTGGATCTGATCACCCGCCGCGTGATTCTGGCAAGAGAAGGAGATAAAGCAGAGGAAATGCTGGACGATTACGCCAATCCGTGCAGCAAAAACTATGAGGAGATGCTGGAAGCCATCCGGAAGGAACTGAACTTCACCACACTGAACTACCATCGACTGGACGACCTGGTAGCTTCCATCGGACTGGAGCCCTGCAAGCTGTGTACTTACTGCTTTAACGGAAAAGAGTAGAGAACCCGCCCCCGGATATAAAAAGAATCACGCGGAAGCGGATTCACTGCTTATATGAAATGCTTATATAAAAAGCCATACCGCATTCCCGGTCATAACCGGCATTGCGATATGGCTTTTTTCATGAGCATCTTCCTATTATCTGTCTTATCTGATCATGTATTATCTGATCGTCCTCTTGTTCCATACCAGCAGAGCAATCATAACTGCCGGAAATATGATAGCAGCCAGAAGTCCGGCCTTGATTCCGTATTCCGGGAAAAATCCAGAAACAAAGCTGACCACCGCCGGTCCTGAGGCACATCCCACATCACCGGCCAGTGCAAGCAGAGCAAACATGAGCGTGCCGCCCTGGGGACACAATCCGGCGGAGATACTGAAGGTTCCAGGCCACATGATACCTACAGACAGGCCGCAGAGTCCGCAGCCCAGAAGGGCCAGCAGAGGATTTTTCATAAAGATGGCCAGCAGATAGCTGATGACACAGAGACTGCCGCTTGCCAGCATGAACTTCCGCAGATTGATCTTTTCTCCGAATTTTCCGTAAAACATACGGGAACAGCCCATAAGTACCGCAAACATGCAGGGTCCCAGCAGATCACCTACTGTCTTCGACTGCTTCAGGCCTTCTTCCGCAAACATGGAAGCCCACTGGGACATGGCCTGCTCCGATGCGCCGGCACAGATCATCAGCGCAAAGAACAGCCAGAACATCTTCATGGACAACAGCTTTTTCGCCGGAAGCTTTTCATCCTCCTCCACAAGGGTTCTGATGGGAACCCGGGAGAACAGGATGATATTCAGTGCCGGTACGATACTCCACAGAATGGGAAGCATGTACCACCGGTCCATTCCGAACACCCGGAATCCCAGAGTGGAAAGCAGTACCACAGCCACATGGCCCCAGCAGTAAAAAGAATGCAGCAGGCTCATGGCTGCTTCCTTTGCACTGGATGACGGAGCAGCCTCCACAATGGGACTGACCAGAACCTCAATCAGTCCGCCTCCGATGGCATTGCATACCATGGCAAGCACCAATCCGCAGTAGGGATTGATCACAAAAGGCAGAACCCCCAGACTGATCAGTCCGATCACGCTGCAGACGTGAGCCAGCACAATGGAAAAGCGGTATCCCACTTTATCCACATATCTGGCAGCAACCCAGTCCACCAGAATCTGAACACCGAAATTGATACTGATCAGCAGCCCGATCTGCTCCATGGAAATATGAAAACTCCGGTTAAAAGTCAGAAAAAGCAGAGGGGCCAGATTGTTGATGATCGCCTGCACCACGTATCCGATATAGCAGGCATAAATGGTGTAAGTATAATTTTTTCTCATATGTGAACTCCTGAAACACTATAATAGCGGAAACGGCCCGGCCGGAACCGGACCGCGCCGCTTTCTTTCAGCTTTTCAGTCTACCATCAATTTGCCGAAATCGCAATAAAACGGTCATTTTTTGCTGCAAAATACCCCGCCGGCATACAGCCGGCAGGGCATTTTATATTCCCTGTTTGCGGTAAAATTGTACTCATTCATGCCTCTCATCAAATCTTCTCACAAGACACTGTTTATCAAAAAAAGCAATCCCGTAGCACAGAACTGTCCGATATCCCTTTTTCAATTCATCGGCATACCGTCTGGAATCAATCTGTGCCACTGCATTCCGGCACTCCGCTTCAAGATGCTTATCATCAGCAGCATGTTTCGCCTCAATGATCAGCACCCGTTTATGACTTCTGTCCCGCACCACAATATCCGTTCTCCCATACCCCTGCTCCCGGTTTGATTTCACAATATAACCGCCGCCGGTAAATATCCCTGCAACAAAGGCATGATAAAAATCTTCTTTATAATCATGATAACTGATTGTGTTGAACAGCAGATCGGAAATAATCTCCGTTGCTTTCTGCTCATCTCCCTGCCACATGGCTTTAAATAATTCGCTGCGGTCGATTACAGCCACGCTCTCCTCAAACCACTTTTTTACGGTCTTTCGGAAAAGATTGCGGATTTCCTCATTGGGAATCTTTAACAGAATTTTACCATCTCCGGAGTTAGTCCTTTCCGGCAGTTCTGCCGGGCTTACCCGGGTCAGATAACCTGTCAGATACAGCAGACTCCACAGGTTGGACTCTGAAGAATGCAGTGTGTCATAAGACAGATTCTCTTCAATGGGCTCTTCCACATATCCGCCTGCCAGCAGCGTTTCAAACTTATCATTAACATCCAGTTCCGGACGCCGGCCGTCATTGGCGATCTCAATAAATGTACGCAGAATCCCATTATGGCTGGTGTCCTCCCAGTAGCTTTTCGGGGAAATTTCCGGATTGTCCTGAATGGCGTTTACATGATTCAGAACATCCCATGGACAGTAGATATCAATATTGCCGAAATGATACCCGTCATACCAGCATTTGATCTCATCCGCATGATCTTCAAATCCCGTATCCCGAAGCAGTTTCCTGACATCCTTTTCTGTAAATCCAAAATACTCGTTAAAACGCTCTCCGGAAATGGTATCTGATACAAAATTATTGGTTCCGGTGAAAATACTTTCTTTGGCAATCCGGAGACAACCGGTTACCACTGCAAACTTCAGAAACGGATTCGTTTTCAGTGTTTTATTCAGCAATCCACGAATCAGGTTCAGCATCTCATCATAAAAACCATTTTCATTGGCTTTTGCCAGAGGTACATCATACTCATCGAGCAGTACGATAACCTGTTTGCCATAATATGCATGCATCATACGCATAAGAACATAAAGCGCATTCTGAATCTCAACTGCATCCGCACTCATGGACTGATATTTTCCAAAAAGCACAATATCCTCTCTGTCAACCTTTCCACTTTCCAGAAGATACGTATGCTGTCTGCACAGATCAGCAATGCACACCATAAGCTTTTTCCATGCATTTTCAAAACCTGTGTCATCCACATCCTTGAAGGTCAGAAAAATGACTGGCCAGCGGTTCTGCCACTCAGCACATAACGCCGTCCGGTCAGCAATATCAAGTCCGGTAAACAATCCCCCTGTATCTTTGCGGATATCAAAGAAATTGGCCATCATATCCATTGCCAGTGTTTTTCCGAAACGGCGCGGACGGGTAATCAGATTGACTTCAAATGTTTTTCGCAAAAGTTCCGCTATCACTCCGGTTTTATCAACATAATAATATCCGCCTGAACGTACTTTTTCAAAACTGTCTATTCCAAGCGGCATCACAGCCCTATCCATCTTCCTCCTCCTTCATCAGCATATTGGCCATGACCGATTTTCCAAATCGCCTCTGTCTTGTGATACAGATGTATTTTTCTCCTGTATGCATTATATACCGTTTTACTATTAAGGTAAACTCCCATTTTCACACCCTCCACAAAGACTCCTGATCGCAAAATGTGTCAACAGATACAATACGCCTGCCATATTGTTTCTATTTTATCACAGCATAAAAATAATATCTACCCCTTCCGCGTAATTTCCACCAGCATCTGAATTGCTGCGCCCTCATTCAAAAAATTTCATTTTTTTCAATGAGGGGACTTGGCAGTTATCTATTAAAATGTTACAATCAGTTTCATACAGACAATTCACAAAAGAAAGGAAATTATCTCATGAAAAAATTCATTGAAGAATTCAAGGCATTTGCCCTGCGCGGCAATGTAGTGGATCTGGCTGTCGGTGTACTGATCGGCGGCGCTTTCTCCGGTCTGGTAACCGCATTTACCGAGGATATCATTAATCCCATCCTGGCTCTTTTCGGAGGTGCAACTTCAACCGAATTCGGCTGGACAATCCCCATCGGATCGGGTATCCTGATCGGCAAGTTCATTTCTTCCGTTATCAATTTCCTGATCACTGCATTTATCATTTTCATGATCGTAAAGGCACTGAACGGAATCTCCTCCATCGGTAAAAAACCGGAGGCACCTGCTGCACCTACCACAAAGGTCTGCCCTTACTGCAAGAGCGAGATCAGCATCGAAGCAACACGCTGCCCCCACTGTACATCCCAGCTGGAGGAATAATACATAGCATCTGTTATACAAACAGGGGATTGTCTATCCGACAGTCCCCTGTTTGTATGCCCCCAGTTCCAGCGCCCTGTCACTGTTTCTTTTCATAATTTTCAATCATACATTGATGTTTTTTGCTCTTCTTATCATAACTGATTCCTACCAGCAAAATCTCTCCGGAATATTGTTCAATAGATTCCGGATACTTTTTGTCCCTGATCTGCTGTAAAGTTTACAATACCTTCCTGCACTGTATTTCTGTGTCTATTCTATCACATCACATAAATAATATCTACTCCGGGCTTCTGAAATTCTCACATCTGACAGCCCGATTCCTCTGGCATAGTCTCCTCTTTTTTCACATATACTAAAACATCAAAAAACCTGAAAAAGGCTTCTCATCCTTTTCCAGGCTGTTTCAAGGAGGCCAGCTATGAGTTCACAGACCCGAATTGTCATTCTGAAAATGCGAACGATCATTTACACAGGCATTTTTATCTTTCTGGTTCTTGTACTTGGTGTGCTGCTGTATCTGATGTTTGGCCGCCCTGCACAGGAAGCCGGCAGTTCCGATGCAGCTTCGCCTGCGTCTTCCTCTGTCAGCAATGCGGCAGCCGTCGCCGGATCTCCCGGTACAGCTCTGTACTGTCCCGGCTGCTACAGTGCCGTTCTGAAGCTGGGCGGCAGCTCTGTGAACGTAAATGTCACAGTAAACTCCGACCAGATCGAATCGGTCCGGCTGTCAGAGATTCCCGACGGGATTTCCGACAGCTATCCCCTTCTGGAACCTGCCATGGAAGATCTCAGCGAGAAAATCATAACGACCCAGAGCACGGAGTATCTGACCTATGATGAAAAAATGCAGTATACCCAGACAGCTCTGACCGAAGCCGTCAACACGGCACTGAAGAAAGCTGCTGTATCCGGGCAGTAAAACTATGCCTGTTCCATTGCTTCTTTCTTCAGCTCTTCTTCCAGTTCCTCCAGCTCTTTCATCCAGATTCTGACACTGGCATCGCTTGGCATGCGCAGGTCGCCTCTGGGTGAAACGGCTACGGAACCCACCTTGGGGCCGTCCGGCAGGCAGGAACGTTTAAACTGCTGCTGGAAAAATCTCTTCGTAAAGACCTTCTGCCATTTCAGAATCGTTTCCCTGTCATAAACCCCTTCAAATGCATAATTTGCCATACGGTTGATTTTTGACGGATGATATCCGAAACGAAGCATCTGATACAGGAAGAAATCATGAAGCTCATAGGGACCCACCAGATCCTCCGTCTTCTGGGCAATTTCACCGTTTTCCTCAGGAGGCAGCAGTTCAGGGCTGACCGGTGTATCCAGCACATCCCGCAGTACCTCTGCCAGAACTTCGTCACCGCAGGTATCCGCATAGTAGGAAACCAGATGACGCACCAGCGTCTTGGGAACGGAGCTGTTGACCGCATACATGGACATGTGATCGCCGTTGTAGGTGGCCCATCCGAGAGCCAGTTCGGACAGATCGCCGGTTCCGATTACGATACCATTGTACTTGTTGGACAGATCCATCAGAATCTGGGTCCGTTCTCTGGCCTGACCATTTTCATATGTGACATTATGGATTGATTCATCATGTTCAATATCACGGAAATGAAGCCGGACGGCTTCCTGAATGTTGACTTCCTTCAGCGAGGCCCCCAGAGAATTCACCAGCTTGCAGGCATTGTTGTAGGTTCTGTCTGTCGTTCCGAAACAGGGCATGGTAACTGCGATAATATTTTCTCTGGGAATCTGCAGTGCATCAAAGGCACGTACCGTTACCAGCAGCGCCAGCGTGGAATCAAGACCGCCGGAAATGCCTACTACAGCGAAGCGGCATCCGATTTTTTCCAGCCGCGTTTTCAGCCCCAGGGCCTGAATGGAAAGAATCTCATCACAGCGGCGGTCACGGTCGCGTTTGACAGAGGGAACAAACGGTGCAGGATCAATATACCGGTGCAGACGGACCGGCTCCGGTGACAGTTTAAATTCTACGATTTCATGATCCCATCCTGCCTCCGATTCAAAGGTTCCCATCCTCCGGCGTTCGCTGCGGATACGTTCCAGGTCGATTTCTCCGAAAGCGATTCCATTGTGAAAACGTCCTTCATCTGCCAGAATCGTACCGTTTTCCGCGATAATATTCTGACCGCCGAATACCAGGTCCGTTGTGGATTCCCCCTCACCCGCATTGCAGTAGACATAGGCACAGACCAGTTTTGCCGACTGCATCCTGATCAGATCGGACCGGTAGCTGTCCTTTCCGGTCGTTTCATCACTGGCAGAGCAGTTTACAATCACGGTTGCCCCGGCAAGAGCATGACGGATACTGGGAGAATTGGGAACCCACACATCCTCACACAGTTCTCCGCCGATCACCAGACCGGGTACTGTACTGCAGCGAAACAGAATATCCGTCCCGAAGGGAACCGATACAACTGTCCCGTCTTCCATGGTGAATTCAGTTTCCACCGGGGATTCCATTCCTTTCGTAAAATACCGCCCTTCATAAAATTCCGAGTAATTGGGAATGTATGATTTGGGAATCATTCCCAGAAGTTCGCCGTTGCACACGGCAGCCATCACATTGTACAGCTTTCCGCTTTCCTCCCACGGAAGGCCCACAAAAGCGATCAGATCCTTGCCTTCCGTAAACCGGATCAGACGGGCCAGTGCCCTGCAGGCTCCCTCAAGCATGGGGGTCTGCCAGTAAAGATCCCTGCAGGTATATCCTGTCAGAGAAAGTTCGGGAAATACAACGATCTTTGCCCCGGCAATTTCCGCTTCTTCCAGCTGCCTCTCCAGCTGCAGTTCATTATAATCGGGATCCGCCACACGAATCTTCGGTGTGGCAGCCGCTGCTCTGATATAACCATCCTTCATAAATCCACCTCTTCTTCACTTCTTCACGGCTTTTCAGTTCTTTTCCGTTTCCTTCAACGCTTCTTCTTTTTTCTTTT
>JALFLM010000178.1 GCA_022774705.1 Lachnospiraceae bacterium
TTCAGCCCCGGTACACAGATGCCTTTCCCATTTCCCTGATAAATGGAGCCGTCCCCGAAGCCTTTCAGATTGGCATTGTAAATCAGCGCCGAGATCAGCTGAATCCACCGCCGTCTGTGTATCCTGTGCTTTCTATCCAATTCCGATACACTCCAGACATATCATAATCGCTTTCACCAGGGTATCCCGGTAATCCCCTTGAAAAATCCCCGCCGCCAGACAGATTATGCCTGATAAAAAAAGCAGGGTTCTGATACCATTTTTATGCAAAAAATCCTCACTCCTTCTTTTCCATACTTTTGCCGCAATTACTTACTTCACTGTAAATCCGCATCGCAGCCGTTACACCGATTTTACCACAGAATTTTTCCCCTGAACAGTAACCGGCTCTGAACAGGAATGACATTTTTCGAATTACATTTTTTTCCTGCAACCGGTTGACTTTTTCTGACACATTATCTACTATTAAGAGTGCACCTGCCGGCTGTGGATACTCTGGTATATCTGCAGTACAGAAATCAGCGTATCCGTTATATCCGTTCGGCAGACTGATCAAATGTGCAAACAAGTGCGCACAGCGCATGATCGTATTATAATGGGGCCGCCGGCAGAGACTGTTCTCCGGCGGATTGGAGGGAAATTATTATGAAATCTGAAAACCATACCTGGTTTCTCCAGGGCATGAGGGATGGCATCCCCATCGCGCTGGGATACTTTGCAGTATCTCTGACGCTGGGGATCACCGCAAAGAAGGCGGGGCTTACTGCGCTGCAGTCTCTGCTTGCCAGCCTGACCAATCATGCATCTGCCGGTGAATTTATCGGTTTTACACTGATTGCCGCCGGCGCATCCTATCTGGAACTCTGTATCATGGAAGCAGTAGCCAACGCACGCTACCTGCTGATGTCCTGCTCACTGAGCCAGAAGCTGTCGCCTGATACTTCACTGCTGCACCGCCTTATCATCGGCTTTTTTGTCACCGATGAAATCTTCGGTGTCTCCATTTCCGTGCCGGGCAAACTGAATCCGTTTTATACCTATGGCGTCATCTCCGTGGCGTCACCCGGCTGGGTCATCGGTACCTATCTGGGTGTTATTCTGGGCAACCTGCTCCCGCTCCGGGCTGTCAGTGCTCTGGGAGTCGGCCTTTATGGCATGTTTATTGCCGTGTTTATTCCTCAGGCACGAAAGAGCAGAATCGTAGCCGGTCTGGTCGTGATCAGCTTCTGTGCAAGTCTGATATTCTCCAAAGTGCCTGTATTTGCGCAGATTTCCTCCGGAATCCGCATCATCATCCTGACTTTGGTGATCTCACTGACTGCTGCCGTTCTCTTCCCCATCGACGAAGAAACGGAAAAAGGAAAAAAAGAGACAACGGCAGAGGATACCGCGCACGGCAAGGAGGTCTTATCGTGACACACAACGTATATGTCTATCTTTTCGTAATGGCGGCAACCACTTATCTGATTCGTGTTCTACCGCTGACACTGATCCGCAGGGAAATCAAAAACCGCACCATACGCTCTTTTTTATACTATGTACCCTACGTCACACTGGCAGTCATGACCTTCCCGGCCATCCTGGATGCCACTCAGAGCACCTGGTCCGCACTGGCCGCACTGATTACCGCCATCCTGCTGGCCTGGTTCGGACAAAGCCTTTTTGTCGTCTCCGTAGCCAGCTGCGTTATCGTATTTATCCTGGAATTGATTATACTGTAATTTTTCGTTGACAACCTAAAAATCCTATTATATAATGTCTGATAAATTGCGATGACAAAGAGAAGTAACGCTGATTATCGTTCCCAGAGAGTGGAGGCCGGTGCGATCTCCGCAAAGTGAATCAGCGCGAATAACACTTTACCAGCAGTAATCTGAACGTGATTTCCCATCAGCTCTCCGACAGAGCAGACATCAGACATTATAACACGAAACTTCCGACTTTGGGAAACATCAGTAGGTGCACCGTCAGCTGTGCGTTAAACAGCAAGGTTTTAAACCGATGAGTGGCTGTATAACAGTAATTCAGGTGGTACCGCGGACATTACACTGTTCGTCCTGACATTTTCAATATCAGGATGAGCAGTTTTTTTCGTGTATGGCAATGAGCCGTGCAGATATCGGAAAGAACAGTTTCGTCATGCTCGCATGTAAGAAACTGTTCTTTCCGATATCTATAGGGCGAACGCCCGCGAACTCAGGTTCGAATGAACCTGAGTTTTGCACGGCTCATACAGGTATATCTCATACACAAAAAGCTGCCCATCCCCTACATGATTTTACAGAGCAAGACGAGAGGAGAAAATGACACTATGACGATTTCAAACATTTACCGCAACAGAACCCTGGACCAGATCAGTGAACAGGATATCGGATCTTCTTTGAAGGTTGCCGGCTGGGTGGAGAATATCCGCGACCACGGCGGTGTTTCCTTTATTGATCTAAGAGATATGTACGGCGTACTGCAGGTGGTTATGCGTGATACCAGCCTGCTGGACGGAATCACAAAGGAAAACTGCGTCTCCATTGAGGGTGTGATCCAGCACCGCGACGAGGAGACCTACAATCCGAAGATTCCTACCGGTACCATCGAGCTGGAGGCTCACAGCGTAACCATGCTTGGAAAGGTTTACCATCAGCTGCCTTTTGAAATTATGACTTCCAAGGAGATCCGCGAAGATGTCCGCCTGAAATACCGTTATCTGGATCTGCGCAACCGCAAGGTGAAGGACAATATTATTTTCCGTTCTCAGGTTATCAGCTTTCTGAGACAGAAGATGACGGAAATGGGCTTTCTGGAGATTCAGACTCCGATTCTCTGTGCCTCATCTCCCGAAGGTGCAAGAGATTATATCGTTCCTTCCCGTAAGTTCAAGGGTAAATTCTACGCATTGCCCCAGGCTCCTCAGCAGTACAAACAGCTGCTGATGGTTTCCGGATTTGACAGATATTTCCAGATCGCACCCTGCTTCCGCGATGAGGATGCACGTGCCGACCGTTCTCCGGGTGAATTCTATCAGCTGGATTTCGAGATGAGCTTTGCCACTCAGGAGGATGTATTCCGTGTGGGTGAAGAAGTCCTGACTGCTGCATTTGAAAAATTTGCTCCGGAAGGTGCTTCCGTAACAGCTGCTCCCTATCCGGTGATCAGCTACAGACAGGCCATGCTGGAGTTCGGCACCGATAAGCCCGATCTGCGCAACCCGCTGCGTATCATCGACGTGACCGATTTCTTCCAGAGATGTACGTTCAAGCCGTTCCACAAGAAGACAGTCCGTGCCATTAAAGTTCACGCTGATATGTCGAAAGGCTTCCACGAAAAGCTTCTGAAATTCGCCACCTCCATCGGCATGGGCGGTCTGGGCTATCTGGAAGTTCTGGACGACATGTCCTACAAGGGCCCTATCGATAAATTCATTCCTCAGGAGATGAAGAAAGAAATGGCTGATCTGGCCGGCCTTGTGCCCGGTGATACCATCTTCTTCATCGCCGACAAGGAAGCCCGTGCCGCATCCTTTGCAGGCCAGCTGAGAAATGAACTGGGTGCACGCCTCGATCTTCTGGAGAAGAATGCGTTCCGTTTCTGCTTCGTCAATGATTTCCCCATGTACGAGTACGATCCGGAAGAAAAGAAGATGAACTTTACACACAATCCTTTCTCCATGCCTCAGGGAGGTCTGGAAGCGCTGAATACACAGAACCCGGAAGATATTCTGGCTTATCAGTACGATATCGTCTGCAACGGTGTAGAGCTTTCCTCCGGTGCAGTCCGCAACCATGATCTGGACATTATGGTAAAAGCTTTCGAAATTGCAGGCTACACAGAGGATGACCTGAAACAGAAGTTCGGCGCTCTGTACAATGCATTCCAGTTCGGTGCACCGCCTCACGCAGGTATGGCACCCGGCATCGACCGCATGATCATGCTGCTGAGAAATGAGGAGAATATCCGCGAGGTTATCGCCTTCCCCATGAACGGCAATGCACAGGATCTGATGTGCGGTGCTCCCGGTGAAGTTACGGAAATGCAGCTTCGTGAAGCACATATCAAGATCAGAGATTAGTAAAATAGATACTGCGTGCGCCCACCGGGCTCACAAGCTGAAACGGCGTTCTGAAATCATCATTTCAGAACGCCGTTTTTTATTCACTGTTCAGAACCAGCCTGAAACAGCTGCACTTTATCCTTATTAATACTGGAATACAGCTACGCCGTATGCGGGCAGAGGATATTCCACGCGGTAAGGCTTGCCGTCACATTCGCCCGCTTTGGGGGTATAGTTTTTGGCATGTTTCATACCGTTTCCGCCAAACTGTTCCTCATCACTGTCAAGAACCAGTTTCAGGCGCTTCTTCTCAGGCATACCGAAGCAGTAATCAGGTCTTTCAACAGGTGTGAAGTTGCAGATGAATACCAGATTCTTCTTATTATCTTTTGAATGACGGATGAAGCTGAAGATACTTCTGTCACCGTCATCGGCATTGATCCATTCAAATCCTTCCCAGCTTCCGTCCTGATCGTACATAGCGGAATTCTTCTGGTACAGATGGAGAAGTGCACGGACAAAGTTCTGCAGCTGACGGTGCTTTTCATTATCCAGCAGATACCAGTCAAGCTCACGTTCCTCCGACCATTCATTCCACTGACCGAATTCCTGTCCCATGAACAGCAGCTTCTTGCCGGGATGTCCGATCATGTAAGCGTATGCAGCTTTCAGGTTGGCAATCTGTTCCAGCCAGTCCCCACCGGGCATCTTGCTCAGCATGGACTTCTTCAGATGTACAACCTCATCATGTGAGAGAACCAGCATGAATTTCTCACTGAATGCATACATCAGAGAGAATGTCATCTGATTGTGATGATATTTTCTGTAAATGGGATCCAGCTTCTGGTATTCCAGGAAGTCGTTCATCCATCCCATGTTCCACTTCAGGCTGAAGCCCAGGCCGCCGTCTTCCGGCTTTCCGGTAACCATGGGCCATGCGGTAGACTCTTCCGCGATCATCAGCACACCCTTATTACGGTTTTTGACGATGGAATTCAGATGTCTCAGGAATTCAATGGCTTCCAGATTCTCTTTTCCGCCGTACTGGTTGGGAATCCACTCACCGTCGCTGCGTCCGAAATCAAGATACAGCATGGAAGCAACCGCATCCACACGAAGACCGTCCACATGGTAATGTTCAACCCAGTTCAGCGCGGAACCGATCAGGAAGTTCTTAACCTCGTTGCGGCCGTAGTTAAAGATCTTGGTACCCCAGTGAGGATGTTCACCCTGCAGGGGGTTCTGATGTTCATACAGACAGGTTCCGTCAAATTCGGCAAGTCCGAAACCATCTTTAGGAAAATGAGCCGGTACCCAGTCAACAATGACACCGATCTTGTTTTTATGTAAATAATCTACGAAATACATGAAGTCTTCCGGTGTCCCGTAACGGGATGTGGGCGCATAATAACCGGTTACCTGATATCCCCAGGAAGCATCCAGAGGATGTTCGGAAATACCGATCAGTTCCACATGGGTGTATCCCATATCCTTCACATAATCAACCAGTTCATGGGCGAATTCACGGTAATTGTAGAATGCTTCGTAGTCCTTCTGATCTTCTCCGACAGCGTGGCGTTTCCAGGAACCGGGATGGACCTCGTAGACCGACATGGGGCAGGTGTCCACATCAAATTCTTCCCTCTTAGCCATCCATGTCTTATCTGTCCATTTATAATTCTCGGTCTGTGCAACACGGGAAGCCGTACCGGGACGAATCTCAGCCGAAGAAGCATAAGGATCCGCTTTCTCCAGATTCCAGCCATTCTTTGTATGAATATAGTATTTGTAAATCTCCCCTTCCTTCAGTTCAGGAACAAATACTTCCCAGATGCCCATGGGTTCCAGACGGGTCATGGGAGTTGCGTCCTTCTCCCATCCGTTGAAATTGCCGACTACGGAAACAGATTCCGCATTCGGTGCCCATACAGCAAAATAAACACCGGCAGCGCCGTCTTTTACGGTAAGATGTGCACCCAGTTTTTTGTAGATCTCATAGTGTGTACCCATACCAAACAGATACTGGTCCATTTCTGTAATAAAAGGAGAAATCGGTTCATCCACTATCCTTTTAACCGTTGTTTTCGCCGTTGTTTTTTTGGCGGTCGTTGTCTTTTTGGCAGCCGCTGTCTTTGCTGTCGTTGTCTTTTTGGCAGCCGGTTTCTTTTCCGCTGTTTCCTCTGCAGCGGTCTTCACTGTTTTTCTTCTTGTTGTCTTCCCGGCAGCAGTTTTTGCTGCTGTATCACCTGCTTCGGCGGTCTTCTTTGCAGCAGTGCGCCTTCTGGTTGTCTTCTTCACTTCAGGCACCGCAGTTTCAGCCGCTTCTGTCTTTTTCTGTTCTTCCATTTGTCTCATTCCTTTTCTAAAATAATATCAGATCCATCCACTTCCATCTTCAATCAGTCGTATCATTTCGTATCAACGAAATCCATGCAGCAGCCGATGGATCTGTATTCCGAAAAATCTGCATGAATCTCAACCATATTATAACTTTTTTGCACAAAATATGAAACCCCCATATTTCATAAAAAAAGTGGAAAACATGTAGAATAATTTCTACACCAACGTGATAATTTTTGTGGATTATTCCGTATAACTGGTAAATCTTACACATGCCTTCCGGTTTCCAATAATAAATGATTCTCTTATAGAAATTGTTTTGTATCATTTTTCATCATTTTTATGATTCAGCGCTTCTTCTTTTTTCTGTCCATGCGGTAAGAATAAAGCACAGGCAGCAGCAGTGCAAAGATCACAAATACAACCACTGCATTGAAATTTCCCGAACTCACACCGAGCAGTGAAAGTACACCGCAGACCACCCATACCATACCGGCAAATCTGTGAGTTGCTTCCCTGTTTTCTACGTCCGACATGGTCCAGGGCAGGCAGATTGCCGGCACGCTGTCTTTTCCGCATCTGGGGAAATAACATCCCAGCGCAATAACCGCAACGGCTGCTGCTATCATAATAATCTGCCCGATTCTTTCAGCGATATTTCCAAAACTGCTCATCAGCAGCAGAGAAGCGGACATAACCAGCACAAGAGCCAGACACAGCACCGCATAACTGTTCTCCTGTTTCTTCATATTCTTCATATTCTTCATATTCATAATTCATATCCTCCGCATTCGTTGAATTCATCATTTACCAATTCATCTGTTTTCCTGACTTACTGTACACATTAATGTCTTGTTCATTTACCCACGATAGCTTCCATTCATTTCGCTGGATACAAACAGATTGTGTACGGCATTCAGATAATCTGTTTCATTTCCGGCTTTGCGTACTTTTCGGATCAGGCGTTCTTCTTCACCAAAAAGCTGCCCCATGTAAGCCCATAATTCTTTCATTTTAAAAAGCGTGTTTACTTCGCCCAGATCGGTATTCCGATAAGCTGCAAAAACAGCACTGTGAAATCTGTTCAGTTCTTCCCTCTCAAGGCACGCTCCTCCCTGCAGTTCCCTCACCAGAGCAGGATCAGCAATAAGCCCCCTGCCCAGCATTACAGCCTGAATCTCCGGAAAATGTCCGGTAAACCATTCATAATCTTCCCGGGAAAACAGATTGCCGTTGTAACACACAGGATGTCTGCTGTCCTGAACCGCTTTTGCAAATGCATCCATATGCGGCTCATTTTTGTAGAAATCTTTCTGAACTCTGGGGTGGATAATCAGTTCATGGAGCGGATATCTGTTATAGATTTCCATAAGTCGGTCCGCCTCTTCCACCCGCTCTTTGCCCAGCCGTGTTTTAATGGAAACACGCATTTTCTGTCCTTCCAGACCGGTAAATACCGCCTCCAGAAATGCATCCAGTTCATCGGGATATGCAAGAAACCCGGATCCTTTTTTCTTACTGACCACTGTTGCCGCAGGGCAGCCCAGATTCAGATTGATTTCCTCATACCCCAGTTTCTTCAGTTCCCCTGCCGCCCAGAGAAACTCCTCTGCCTTATTGGCCATAATCTGGGGAACAATATACAATCCCTGATTATTATCAGGCGCCACATCTCTCTTTTCCCTTGTTTTGAATTTATACGTCCGATTCGCCACTACAAAGGGAGTAAAATATTTATCAATTCCCGGGAAAAAAGTGTGATGAACATTACGGTAAATATACCCTGTCACGCCTTCCATCGGCGCAAAATAAAATTTCATATGTATAGCCTCGCCTTTCATATTCTTTCGTCATTCTTTCGCTATTTTTCCGTTCCTGCCCTCACTTCACAAGTACTTTCTGAAAACACACATAATGAGCAAAGACTGAGCAGGTCCGGCATCTCCCTGCAGAATTTCAAAGGAAGCAAAAGTTCTTGCATCTGATTTCAATATTGCATATAATATCTGTAACTGTCCGGTAAAACCGGATTGCTGCATCACTTCTGAAACAATGATGTATTCAGAAATTCCATCTGTTGCTTAAAGGGGGGCATTATGCAGATTAATTATCGTTTATCTCAGGAACATGAGGAACTATTTCTTACACAGATACGTATAATCAATGATACATCACGTTTTCCCGAAAGCAGACAATACATACAGCACGGTATCACCAGCGTATACCAGCACAGCATTTCCGTTGCTTATGTGAGCTGCCTTCTGGCAGAACACCTGAAACTAAAGATTGACTGGCTCTCCATGATCCGCGGCGCGCTGCTTCACGATTACTTTCTTTATGACTGGCATGAAAAGGATGCCGGCCACCGCCTCCACGGATTTCATCATCCGGCAAGAGCTCTGAAAAATGCCCGGGAAGATTTTACGCTCAACGATACAGAGACTTTCATCATTCTCCGGCACATGTTCCCTCTGACTCCCATTCCACCGGCTTCCATAGAAGGATGGATTGTCTGTTTTGCAGACAAAATCTGCTCTTCTTTTGAAACATTTCATCAGCCGCTGGTGGGCGCCGGATATCTTTCCATCATGTCCTGATCAGACAGAATCCCCATGGCCCGGGTTAATCAGTGTGAATCCTGCCTGGCTTTCTGACCCGGCTATAAACAGCTGCTGCCGTAAGAACCAGCAGAATTCCTGCTGCCCAGCCGGAACCATCATAAAGCATGTCCTTCCAGGTTCCGCATCTCCCCGGCACGAAAGTCTGATGAAATTCATCCGCCGCCGAATACACGCAGCAGATCAGCGCCGCAATCCCGCCCCGTTTCCAGAACGCAAAGGGCCATGTCCCCAGCCACATGGAGCTGGTAATTCCCAGAGCCATGTAAACATAAATATGCGCCCACTTACGAACACCAACACTGATCCCATGCACCATCCCCGGCGTAACCAGCCAGTCAATCCGCAAAAAAGCAAGCACCCGCTCCGCCAGAGAACTCACCTCCGACGAAGACTCACCATCCTGCCCCGAAAACACAAAAATCCCAGCCATAACAAACACCATCAGACAAAACCACAAAACACGTCTTCTCTTCAATTTTTTATTAAAATTCAAAACATCTGTACCCATATCCAAACAATTCCAACCTCTTTTAAAAAATGTCATTCTTCCATGTACAGTTCATTTTTTATTGAGGATATAGAGACTCACCCTCCCTTCCCCTATATCCAGCTAAAAACCCAACTGTAACATTCCCTCCGCATTGTAACATATTATTCCTGAAATTGACATCCTTTCTTTTTCGATGTATGATACATGGGACTACAGGAATACGGGCCGCCCGCAAAAACAGGTTTCCGGTTCCCATTTTACAGAAGGAGAGAGTTTATGTCATTATTTCTTATCTATGACGCAGAGAATGCAGAATATCTTCTGCAACCTGCAGGTTATGTCATTCTGGCAGTTGTTCTGACCATTCTGCTGGCCGTTTTACCCAACATCGGCCGCAAAAAGAACCGGCCTCTGAAGACCAGACAGCTGGTATTCTGTGCCGCCGCCATGGCACTTGCCGTTGTAACTTCATTTATGAAAATCGCCTCCCTGCCTTTCGGAGGCTCCATCACCCTGTTCAGCATGATGTTTATCTGTCTGATCGGCTATTTCTACGGACCGAAAACCGGCATCATCACCGGCATCGCATATGGTATCCTGCAGCTGATCACCGGCCCCTATATCTACGCACCCCTTCAGGTTATCCTGGATTATCCCGCAGCCTTCGGCGCACTGGGACTGGCCGGCCTGTTTTATAAGAAAAAACACGGACTTGTGCTGGGCTATATCACAGGCTGTATCGGACGCTACATCTGTCACGTTATATCCGGTTACATTTTCTTCAAAGAATACACACCCGAAGGCATGAACCCCATCGTATACGCACTGGGATACAACGCCACCTACATCGTACCGGAAATGATCGCCACCGTCATCATCCTGATGCTGCCCCCTGTCAAAAACGCCATCGGGCATATCAAACAGCAGGCGATCGAATGATACAGTTCATCGTTTGATTACGGATACAGAGATAACCTGTGGCGGCCCCATGACCGGCAGGTCCTGTAAAGGGGACCGTCGAAAAACGCCGGCACTTGCTTTTTCAAGCGCAAGCGCAGAAAAAGCTTAGTACCGCTGCGTTTTTCGCAGAGCGAGAGCGCGTCCCTGTACAGGACCTGCCGGTCATGGGGCCTCACGTTCTTTCTCCCATCCGTTCAACCATGAACTGTAATTAATTTTCTTTTTCAGTCTTGACTTTTTTTCTTTTTTCCTTTATGATATGTCTCAAGTTCAATAACCAAGGCCTTGAAGGGAAGAAGTAGGTCAGATTTTCGCTTTCAGAGAGCATCCGGCTGGTGGGAGGATGCAGCGGTGCTGATTCGAAGTACATCCCGGAGCTGCAGCCTGAACGGCAGTGTTTGTCTGCCCAGTAGGAGCTGACGGGGGCGCCCGATACAGCGCAGGAGTGTGATGGCACTCCGTGAGGGAGTTTTCCGTGAGGGAACTCCGAACCAGAGGTGGTACCGCATATTATGCCCTCTGCTTTGTATAATCAAAGCAGAGTTTTTTTTATTGCTGTCCGGAGTCTGGCAGATGCCGGTTTCAGACAGTGGCCTTTCACATGAACACAAATACACTGTCAACATTCAATAATTACAGGAGACGAAATTATGCAGATTTATGAAGAACTGATTGCCCGCGGCCTGATTGCACAGGTTACGGATGAAGAAAAGATCAGAGATCTGGTCAACAATGGTAAAGCTACTTTTTACATTGGATTTGACCCTACTGCAGATTCACTGCATGTAGGACATTTTATGGCACTGTGCCTGATGAAGCGTCTGCAGATGGCCGGCAATAAGCCGGTGGTTCTGATTGGCGGAGGCACCGCCTACGTTGGCGACCCTTCCGGCCGCACCGATATGCGTTCCATGATGACGCCCGAAACGATTCAGCACAACTGTGACTGCTTCAAAAAGCAGATGGAACGCTTCATCGAATTCGGCGAAGACAAGGCGATCATGGTCAATAATGCAGACTGGCTGCTGAAGCTGAATTATATTGATCTGCTTCGCGAAGTAGGTCCCTGCTTCTCCGTCAACAACATGCTCCGCGCTGAATGCTACAAGCAGCGTATGGAAAAGGGGCTTTCCTTCCTGGAATTCAACTATATGATCATGCAGTCCTACGACTTCTACCATCTGTTCCAGCACTACGGCTGCAACATGCAGTTCGGCGGCAATGACCAGTGGTCCAACATGCTGGGCGGCACCGAGCTGATCCGCCGGAAACTGGACAAGGACGCTTACGCCATGACCATTCAGCTTCTGCTGAATTCCGAGGGCAAGAAGATGGGCAAAACCGTAGGCGGCGCTGTATGGCTTGATCCCAACAAGACATCACCTTTCGAATTCTTCCAGTACTGGCGCAATGTCAGTGACGATGATGTTCTCAAATGCATCCGTATGCTGACCTTCCTGCCTCTGGAGCAGATTGATGCAATGGACAGCTGGACAGGCAGCAAGTTAAATGATGCAAAAGAGATTCTTGCTTACGAGCTGACTTCTCTGGTTCACGGGGAAGAAGAGGCGAACAAGGCAAGAACTGCTTCCCATGCACTGTTTGCAGGCGGCGGAGACGATTCCAACATGCCCACAACCGAACTGACGGCTGACCAGCTGACAGACGGGGCCATCGGCGTTCTCGATCTGATGATGGCATGCGGCCTCTGCAAAACCAAGAGTGAAGCAAGACGCCTTGTTCAGCAGGGCGGTGTATCCATCGACGGTGAAAAAGCAGCGTCCATTGATGTACAGGTTACGGAAGAACAGCTGAAAAACAGCGTAAAGATCCGCAAGGGCAAAAAGGTTTACCATAAAGCACTGATGAAGTAAGATCAAACGATTTGCGTGGAAAAAGGATTCAAACCTATGATGCAAACGGATTTTCCGACGAAGCAGGCAGCAGCATAAAAAAATCATCTCCGGCTCTGTCACACGGACAGTCGGAGATGATTTTTTTATATGAATTTCACAGTTGACTCCATTATATCACATTGTTATCAAAAGTCCACAAAATTGTACCAAAAAACATTTTTATGTTCTTTTTGGTGATTATTTCCGGCGGCGTGACAGCTCAGCACAGTTTTCATCCACCCGCTTCTTATTCAGGGTTACATCCGGGTCAAAAGCAGTTGCCGTGGTGTAGCCGATCAGGCTCAAAGTCGCGCCAATATTACGCCATGTGGACAGCTGGGCACGTTCCTCCGGTTCTGCGGAAATGGCGGATGCCATGGAACCATAGGGAATATTGATGGATATATAAAGAGACGGGTGTTACACTGACAGAATATGTGAATAAAAAAAGAATCCGGCATGCGCTGTTTCTCCTGAATACGACCAGCCTTCAGATTCAGGTGATCGCACAGTCCTGCGGAATACCGGATGTCAATTATTTTACTAAAACATTTCGAAAATATGTGGGGAAAACCCCGAAAGAATATCGGAATCAGATCACTTCTCACAGGTAACCGGGCTTATGGCCCGGCGGCCTTTCGCCTTACCTTTCTCTGACCTCTTTTTCCTGTCTTGTTTTTCTGCTGTAATAAAGGAAATACAGCCCATTGAGCAGAATGCCGAATATGGTTGCGGAAGGCGCTGCCAGGCCGATATTTGTCAGGCTTGCGTCCGACTGAATGCTCATAAACCAGGACATGGGAAGACGCACCAGGAAGGTCTGCGCCAGCCCCTGAAACATAACAAATACAGTCTGTCCGTGTCCGTTATAATAACCGATGAAACTGAACAATATGGAAGTCACAATTGCTTCCAGCGCAAATCCTCGAAGATACTCAAATGCCCGTGCAGCTACAACCGCATCATTTGTAAACAGTGATGCCGGAATATCCCCTCTGAAGAATACACCGATACAAACCGCTACACCAATGCATGCGCCCACGGTCATACCGCACAGCATGGTATCTCTGGCCCGTTTTTCTTTGCCCGCACCCACATTCTGCGCAACAAAAGCGGAGATGGACTGCATCAGCGAGCCGGGAATCAGCATGACAAATGACACAATCTTATTGGCAACACCGTAGCCGGAGGAAGCCTCCAGCCCAAGACGGTTGATGAAGGCACACAATGCCAGAAATGACAGCTGAGTCAGGATTTCCTGCAGCGCAATGGGAGCACCCACCCGTACGAAATTAAAAATCTCGGAATTAAAGCAGATATCCTGTCTCGTAACGGTAAAGGGCAGTTCCTGTCTTCGGATAATGACAAGAGACAGTACAACACTTACCGCCTGTGCCAGAATCGTTGCGATTGCCGCACCTGCCACATTCATACCCAGTACGGCAACAAAGAACAGATCACCGAAAATATTCACCACACAGGCAATTGCCACAAAAATCAGCGGCAGTCTGGAATTGCCCAGACCTCTGAAAACGCTGCTGATCACATTGTAGGCTACAACGAAGATCATACCGCCGCCGCAGATGCGCACATATGTAACAGTCAGATCAAGTGCCTCCTCGGGAGCCTGCATCAGCATGGCCAGCGGTCGTGCAAAAATCAGCATGCACACGGAAAGTACAACAGAAGCAGCAATAAAGAAACAAATCGCACCGCCGATCAGTTTTCCGATCCTCTGTTCTTTTTTCTGGCCCAGATACATTCCGATCACAACCGTGATACCCATTGCCAGCCCTGTAACAGTGAAAATAACCAGATTCACAATATTGCTGCCTGTTGAAACGGCTGAAATCCCCGCTGTGGTGCCAAACTGACCCACGATCAGGATATCCACCGCACCATACATGGCCTGAAGAACCAGTGCCCCCAGTATGGGAATCATAAATTTAAAAAGTTTACTTAAGATTCTGCCTTCTGTAAAATTATTGTCCGTCATACAGACTCTCATCCTTTCTGTACATAACTGATTTGCAGCATCAGATACACAAAATCCCCTGCATAACAACCGATTTACAGCATCAGATACACAAAATATCCTGCATAGCAGGCCAGCATGACGATACCTTCATTTCTCTTCAGCTTCCGGTCATTAAAGCAGAACCACCAGAGAATAATCGCTGAGCCGATGGCGATCAGCATATCGATCCGGAAATTGGGAGCAAAGGGAATATTCGTAACCAGCGCGGAGGTTCCCACAACAAACAGAATATTAAACAGGTTGCTGCCCACAATGTTGCCGATGGCAATATCCGCATTGTGCTTTCTGGCTGCCATAACAGAGGTAAACAGCTCCGGCAGAGAAGTTCCCAGCGCAACGATAGTCAGACCGATGATACGCTCACTTAAGCCCACGATCCTTGCAATAGCCGTGGCAGCATTGACTGTCACATCACTGCCCCAGACAATCAGAACCAGACCGATGATCGTAAACAAAATCAGCTGCCACCAGGGACGGTCTTTAATCTCCTCCTGATCTTCTTTATTCTTTTTAGCCATGATAAACAGATATACGAAATATGCAATAAATGCGATCCAGAGAATAATGCCTTCCACAAACGTGATCTCATTGCCGCTGAAGCCCAGCACCAGAAGCAGAACGGACATTGCAATCATAAAAGGAATCTCATACCGCACTGTTGATTCCGCCACAGCCATGGTGGTAATAACAGAAGCTGTACCAAGAATAATCAGAATATTCATAATATTGCTTCCCACTATATTGCCGATGGTAATATCTGCAGTTCCCTTCGCAGCAGCCGTAATACTGACAGCTGCCTCCGGAGCACTGGTACCCATAGCCACAATGGTCAGACCAATGATCAGCTGAGGGATACCAAACTTCGCCGCGATCCCCGCAGCGCCTTCCACAAACCAGTCCGCACCCTTAACCAGCATCACAAATCCAAGTATCAGAAGAATAAAATTAATCAAGATCTCCATATCAATTCCTCCTAAAATGATCCTGAAAACAGCAAAAAGCGAGGCTTTTGCTGCAGATTAATATACAACAAAAGTCTCGCTGCTTCGTTACAAAACCGGATTTTCACACGAAAATCGTACTGACGGCAGTGTAAACACATATTGTGCCAGCTACTCCCTTTTCTGGTAACAGTATAAAGGTGGAAGGAAAAGTTGTCAAGTTAAAAATATGATATCATTTCCCCTGAATGGCACAGAAAAACAGCTCGTAAAAGTCATCTTCTCCTTCCAGCATGGGAGAATTCTCTCCGCCTCCGTTGGTGCTGCGGCGCATGGATGCGTAAAAGTCTTCACCGGCACTGATCAGATCCATTTCATACAGGGGATAGCCCAGCTCCTGACATTTCCGGCAGAATGCAGCTACCGGTTTGTCTGCTTTTCTCGTTTCCAGCAGTTCGTTTCTCAACGCTTCGTCTCTTAATGCCTTTTTCTGTAATTCTTCCAGTATTTCAAGTGTGTTCATTGTGTTCCTCCAGTCTGCTTATCTTCCGGAGATTGATCTCCTGGCCGATTACAATTGCTTTAGAATCAGCTCCGTGGCCGATCCGGGATGTTTTTGCCACAGGAATTTCCCGTTCTGTCTCTCTCAGATGTTCCATCACCAGTTCTTCCATGGAAGGACGGCAGTTCCCTTCTTCCATTTTCGTAAAGGTTCCCAGGATGATCCCCCGGATCTGCCGGAAAACTCCCAGCTGTTCCAGCTGACTCAGATAAGTACGCATCTGCGGTACCGTTCCTCCCAGGGATTCCAGAAGCAGAACTTTCCCCTGCATATCCGGCCAGTACGGTGTCCCTGCCAGCTTCAGCAGGCAGCGGATGTTGCCGCCCACCACAATTCCCTGCAGATGGTCTCCCTGCAGAAAACCATAAGGAAACTGATATAAATCCGGTCTTTCATTCATAACGGTTTCCAGAAAATCCGCTGTCTGCTTTTCACCATGAGATGAAACCAGATTTCTCACCTGATACAGCACGGAAGGCTGACCTGTCTTTGTATAGATACTGTTCAGAATCGTGGTCAGATCACTGTACCCCCAGAAACGTTTTCCGCTTTCTGCAATTACATCAAAATCCAGATACGGCAGAATCTCATTGGCCATATCGCCTCCTGAAATATCAAAAATCACAGAAACCTCCGGATCCCTGTAAAACTGCATCAAAGCGGCAGCCCGTTCCCTGGCGGTACCGCTGCTGCCGGCCCCGTCCCTGTCAAAGATATAATCACTGAAAACCGGCTCCAGACCGATTTTACGCAGCGTATCCGCCAGCAGAGACAGCTGTTTCTGCCGGGTCTGCAAAAGCCCGTTGGAGCAGCCGACAAGAGCTGCTTTTCCGAAATACTTCCTGGTTTCCTTCATGGTATCTTCCATCAGGTTTTCCAGCTCCTTTCACGATTGCAGAAAGTGCCCGGTATCAGTCGCTTAGTTTTCTTCGCTCATCTTTGTAAGCTTGGCTGCCTGATCTGCAGCGATAAGGCTGTCAATGATCTCGTCCAGATCACCGTCCATGATGGAATCGATCTTGTACAGTGTCAGCTTGATACGATGTTCCGTAACACGGCCCTGAGGGAAGTTGTAGGTTCTGATTTTCTCTGAACGGTCGCCGGTACCGATCTGACTTCTTCTGGCCTCTGCCTCTTCGCTCTGTTTTCTGGCAAGTTCCATATCGTACAGTCTGGAACGCAGTACCTTCAGCGCTTTATCTTTGTTCTTCAGCTGAGACTTTTCATCCTGACAGGAAATAACGATACCTGTGGGAATATGAGTCAGACGTACAGCGGAGTCGGTGGTGTTGACACACTGACCGCCGTTGCCTGATGCACGGAATACATCAAACTTGATATCGTTCATATCGATTTCCACATCCACATCTTCCGCTTCGGGCATGATTGCCACAGTACTGGTGGAGGTATGGATCCGTCCGCCGGATTCCGTTTCGGGGACACGCTGTACACGGTGCACACCGCTTTCGTATTTCAGCTTGGAATAGGCACCCTGTCCCGTAATCATGAATACAGCTTCCTTGAATCCGCCGATACCGTTCTCATTGACGCTGACCATCTCGGTCTTCCAGCGGTTGCGCTCCGCATAGCGGCAGTACATCCGGTAGAGCTCTGCTGAAAATAATGCAGCTTCATCTCCGCCTGCACCTGCACGGATCTCCACAAATACGTTTTTATCATCGTTGGGATCTTTGGGCAGCAGCAGAATCTTCAGCTGCTGTTCCAGATCCTCAATCTTCTTTTTTGCGTCAGCCAGTTCTTCCTTTAACATCTGGCGCATCTCTTCGTCATTTTCTTCTTCCAGCATGGATACGCTGTCTTCCGCATCCTGCTTTGCCTGCTTATATGACCTGTAGGCCTCCACAACGGGGGCAAGATCCGCCTGATCCTTCATCAGCTTGCGGAACCGGTTCTGGTCCTCTGTAACGTAGGGACTGTTCAGCTCCTGCATGATTTCCTCATAGCGGATCAGTATATCTTCCAATTTATCAAACATGTCGCTCTCCTCTGATCTTTATCTGGTTATTGTTATCTGATTATTGTTTCGGAATATATGTTTTCTGGCTGAAACATTAAAAATCTCTGTTTCTGCACTGTTTCAGTTTACGGTCTGACGGCAGCAACCACCCGGTCAAGCCCCGCCAGATCCCGGAATACGCCACACTGCAGATAGCCGCAGCCCGTCAGAATCTCCGGCACCGATACTCCCTGATCATAACCGATCTCCAGAAACATCCTTCCTCCAGGCTTCAGAAATCTTCTGCCCTCCCGTGCCAGCTTCCGGTAAAAATACAGACCGTCTTCTTTTCCGTCCAGCGCCATCCGCGGCTCATGATCCCGTACCTCCGGCATCAGACCATCAATCTCCTCACTTCTTATATATGGAGGATTCGAAACGATTATATCAAATTCCGCTGTGTCTGGCAACGATTCGAATAAATTACTTTGCACAAGACAGACCTGTCCCTGACAGAGCTCCCGGTTGTTGCGGGCCGCCACAGAAAGAGCCTCTGATGACAGATCTGCAGCCATGATCTCACAGGAAATCCCCTGCTCCCCGGCCATACATGCCAGACTGACGGCAATACAGCCGGAGCCGGTACACATATCAAGGATTCGCACCGGTATTTTCCCATCTGTGCTTCCGCTTTCTCCGGCTATCTCTTTTACCGTCTCAAATGTCTTTTCCACCAGCACTTCCGTGTCGGCCCGCGGGGTAAGCACATGCTTATTGACATAAAAATCATACCCCATAAACGGCGCACAGCCGGTGATATGCTGAAGCGGAATTCTCTGCGCCCTCAGCTCCAGCCATTTTTCATACTGTATCTTTTTTTCCGGATCACAGATCCGGTTCATATCCATATAATACCGGGCACGGCTCATGCCGAACACCTGGGAAAAGAGCAGCCATGCATCATGGGCGGCTTCTCCGATCCCTGCCTGTTCAAGCAGCCTCTGTCCGTCCTGAAGACACTGCCGGTAACTGCATGCTGTCTCTGTCACGACGGATTCACCTGATTCTCTTTCTGCCATTTTTTCCAGTCAAAAACAGCCTCCACAGCCTGAATCGCCACCTCAATCATATCGTCATCCGGTTCCTTCGTTGTCATATTCTGCAGCGCCAGACCCGGTTTGCTGATCAGATTAATCAGAAAATTATCACTGTTTCCTGCAAGACGCAGGATTTCGTAGGAAATACCGGCTACCACCGGAATCAGAAGAACACGGCTGAGTACCCGCATCCACATGGTTTCCGTGTGGATAAACATGAACAGTATGATGCTGATCAGCATGACAAACAGCATAAAGCTGGTACCGCAGCGTTTGTGCTGTTTGGAGCTGCCCCGGACATTCTCCACATTCAGTTCCAGTCCGTGCTCAATGCAGTTAATACACTTATGCTCCGCTCCATGGTACATGAAAACACGCCTGATGTCCTCCATGCGGGAAATCAGCGCCACATACAGGATAAACAGAAGCAGTCTGACCACTCCCTCCAGCGCCGACAGGACCAGCTGAGAGTGGACCACCTTGCCGAGAAGTCCCGCCAGAAACGCAGGGAGTGCCATAAAAATCCCAACTGCAAGGCAGATGGAAAGCGCCACAGTAAATCCCATCAGCAGCTTTTCAGCCGTCTCCCTTGAAAAATGCCGCTCCACAAACCCGGGTTTCGCTTCTTCTTCCTCTTCTTCATCAAAAAAGCTGGCTGACCAGGTCAGAGTCTTTATCCCCAGTACCATGGAATCTATAAAATTAAACACACCTCTGATAAACGGCAGGGCCAGAAATCGGTTCTCCCCTGTCATAAGTTTATATTCATCTTTTAGAACTTCAATAGAATGATCTTCTTTTCTCACGGCCACAGCATAATTATCACCATTTTTCATCATGATGCCTTCAATAACAGCCTGACCGCCAATCCCTGATGATTTCATCCAAACCCTTTCTTTCCGATTGTATTTCAGGCAGATAAGCAAAAAAGTTGAGACCTGCAACAGGCCTCAACTTGTCATCTCTGCCGATGTATAAACGCAGATTATTTTGTACCGTATTTACGATTGAATTTATCGATACGACCACGAGCTGCAATTGCTTTCTGCTGTCCTGTATAGAAAGGATGACACTTGGAGCAGATTTCTACGTGGATGCTTTCTTTTGTAGAACCTGTTACAAATTCATTACCGCAGTTGCAGACAACCTTTGCCTGATAATACTTAGGATGGATTCCTTCTTTCATGTCGACACCTTAAACCTTTCCTGATGGTTCCAACCATCACATAATAAATTATAATTATAATTTGCAAATCAGTCTGCCTGCTGTATACCAGACCAGACCATCTCGCATTATAGCATACTCCCTCAGGAAATGCAAGGGCATTTTTCAGTACAGGGCTACTGTTCTCCGGAATCCGTAACATTGGGAATCGATTTAAACCTGCAGATGAGATCAACCATACTGGCATTGCTGCTTGTTTTCTGGATCATCTTGATAACCCGTTCGGTTGTCTCTTCCTGTCTGGTCGTATTCAGTGTTTTTCTTACAATCTGCATTGCTTCCTGTTCTTCCGGTGTCAGAAGCAGATCATCCCGACGGGTGCCGGACTTCATCAGATCAATGGCAGGGAATACCCGGCGTTCCGACAGCTTGCGGTCAAGCACGATTTCCATATTGCCTGTTCCTTTGAATTCTTCAAATACCACGTCATCCATACGGCTTCCCGTATCCACAAGTGCGGTTGCCAGAATGGTCAGGCTGCCGCCGTTGCGCATATTGCGGGCTGCACCAAAGAATTTCTTGGGAAAATGCAGTGCCGCCGGATCAAGACCGCCGGACAGAGTCCGCCCGCTGGCTGTAACGGTCAGGTTGTATGCTCTGGTAAGACGGGTAATGCTGTCCAGCAGGATCATAACATCGTTGCCGTGCTCAACCAGGCGCTTTGCACGTTCCAGCACCATCTCGGATACATGCTTGTGGTGTTCGGGCAGCTCATCAAATGTGGAATAAATTACTTCAACGTTGGGTCCTTCGATATACTCCTTGATATCGGTAACTTCCTCAGGCCGCTCATCAATCAGCAGAATGATGATATGTACCTCAGGATGATTGGTCTTCACTGCGTTGGCAATCTGCTTCAGCAGCGTGGTTTTTCCAGCTTTGGGCGGTGACACGATCATGCCTCGCTGTCCCTTACCAATGGGAGAAAACAGATTCATGATACGCATGGCCGTATTGCATCCGGGTGTCTCCAGCGTCAGTCTGCTGTCCGGAAAAATCGGTGTCAGACTCTCGAAAGCCGGACGTTTTACTGCGTTTTCCGGATTTTCCCCGTTGATCTTTGTGATATACAGAAGGGCCGGATATTTTTCATTATACTGTGAAATGCGGATCGCACCTTCGATCATATCACCTGTCTTCAGATTGAAACGGCGGATCTGGGAAGGTGATACATACACATCATTATCGCCCGTCAGATAATTCTCACTGCGGATGAAGCCGTATTCATTGCTGATCTCCAGAATACCGTTAGCCACCTGTCCGCTGTCAAGGCTCTCCAGTTCCTCGGCTCTGGCCGGTCTGCGGCCGGTATTATCACTGCTCACATTCTGATTGCGGCTGTCCTCATTAGTGCGGTTGTCATTTACGCTGCGGCTGTCACTGTTATTGCGGTTATCATTTACGTAACGGCTGTCGCTGTTATTGCGGTTGTCATTTACGTAACGGCTGTCGCTGTTATTGCGGTTATCATTTACGCTGCGGCTGCTGTTGCTGCGGTTATCATTACCGCGGCTGCCGCCATTGTTTCGATTATCGTATGACACGTTATTGCGGTTTACGCGATAGGATTTTCCGTTTCTCTGATATCCTTCCCCGGACGATTCATGATTGCCGGCTGCGGTACGTGAATTATTTCTTACTGTGTTTTCAAATCTGTTTTTTTCTGAATAGTCACTGTTCTTTCTTTCAGCTGTTTCGGATTCCGACTGCTCTTTTTCTCCCCCGGTCTGTTCGTGAAGATATACTTTTTCTTTTCTGTTTGTGTTCTGCGGTTCCTGCTGCAGAACAGCAGAATCTGCGGAGAATTCCTCCTGTTCCATCAGTTTCTGCAGAATTTCAATCAGATCCGACTTTCTGATAGATGTGATACGCTTTACTCCGCGCTCTTTTGCCATTTCACGCAGCTTTGTAAGCGGAAGTGATGATAAATTTTCTTGCATGAATACTACTCCTAAATGAGATAATTGTGAATGGATTCAGCCTGTACGCTGATTGATTGTAGAAATGAATCTTATGGTATAAAGTGATTCATGGTGCTTATTATAACACACCTTTCTTATGAGATTCAAGTAAAATCTGTGAAAATTGTACCTCTTGATTTCGAAAGACATTCCTGATAGTATTAGAGGTAGATTGTTGAACGGAGGTAGAAACCAATGACGGAGCCGATGACTTTATATAAATTAATGGTACTGTATATGCTGAATCAGGTTCAGTTTCCATTGACCAACTCACAGATGCTTGGCTTCTTTCTTGACCATGAGTATACGGATTATTTTACATTCCAGCAGGCAATCAGTGAACTGGTGGACACCGGTCTGATCCTGTCGGAATCTTTACATAATTCCTCCCATTATACCATTACAGAAGCCGGAGAAGAGACCATTTCCTATTTCGGTTCCAATATTTCACAGGCGATTATTGACGAAATAGATACTTTTCTCCGGGAGAATCAGGTCAAACTGCGCAATGAATCCGGTATCACTTCCGAATATTACAAAAGCGGTAAGGAATACATGGTTCGCTGTCAGGTAAAGGAAGGACGCAATCTGCTGTTTGCCATGGAGATTTCCGTCCCCAGCAGAGAGCAGGCCATTGCCATCTGCAACAACTGGAGTAAAAACAGCCAGGATATCTATTCTTTTGCTGTTAAATCTTTATTCAAATAACAGGAGGATCCTATTTTGATTATTAAATCAGTTAATCTTGAAACCGTGTGCGGTATTACCAGCACCCTTCCCCTTCATACAATACCCGAATTTGCTTTTGCCGGCAAATCAAACGTAGGGAAATCATCCCTGATCAATGCGCTCTGCAACCGGAAATCCTACGCCCGGACCTCCTCTTCCCCGGGGAAGACGCAGACCATCAATTACTACAACATCAATGAAGCTATGTATTTCGTGGATCTGCCCGGCTACGGCTATGCAAAAGTCTCAAAAGAGGAGCGGGCCAAATGGGGCGTCATGATTGAGAAGTATCTGCACACATCGCCTTCCCTCAAGGCCGTTTTCCTGCTGATTGACTGCCGCCACGAGCCCTCCGCCAATGATAAAAACATGTATGACTGGATTGTACACAACGGATTTTATCCCATTATCATTGCCACAAAAGCGGATAAACTGAAACGAAGCCAGTACCAGAAGCAGACCTCCATTCTCAGAAAAGGGCTGGGGCTGCGTCCTGAAGATAAACTGATCCTGTTCTCCGCTGAAACGAAGATGGGACGTGATGAACTGTATGAAGTTCTGGACAATTTCATGGAAGAATAAATGAAGAATAAATTCTGAAACTATTTTTCCGCAGCTGTTCCGATATCAATTCTGAACAGCTGCTTTTTTACATCTTATTTACGTGTATTTATAATGATTTTCATAAAAAAGGGGTATTCTGATATTATATTGATTTGTTTCTGCATCTATGCGGTACAATATCTATCTGATGCTGAGCAGCAACAAACTATAACAATTACAGGAGAATTAATTTATGGAAATCATACGTGAAAAAAGCGGATTTATCTGTGATATGGACGGTGTGATCTACCACGGCAACCGTCTTCTGCCGGGTGTTACGGAATTTGTAAACTGGCTCTACGAGAACAATAAGCATTTTCTTTTTTTAACGAATGCCAATCACTCTTCTCCCAGAGAACTTCAGCTGAAACTGAAACGAATGGGTCTTGATATTGATGAACATCATTTTTATACCAGCGCCATGGCCACGGCTGCTTTTCTGAGCAGTCAGATGCCGGGCTGCAGTGCTTTTATGGTTGGAGAGCATGGCCTTTTCAATGCCATGTACGAAGCAGGAATTGCCTATAATGACGTAAATCCTGATTACGTAGTAGTGGGAGAATCCGGTACTTACGGTTATGAAACCATTGTGAAAGCTGTGCGTCTGGTGGAAAAAGGTGCAAAACTGATCGGTACCAATTCTGATCTGACCGGTCCCACCGAGTTCGGTACCGTTCCTGCCTGCCGCTCCCTGATTGCCCCTATCGAACTGGCCACCGGCAAATCAGCCTATTTTGTAGGCAAACCCAATCCGCTTATGATGCGGACAGGGCTGCGGATGCTGGGTGTTCACTCGGATGACGCAGTGATGATCGGAGACCGCATGGATACCGACATGATAGCTGGAATTGAAAGCGGTCTCGACACACTTCTGGTTCTCTCAGGTGTCACCAACATGGAAAACATCAATCAGTTTCCCTACCGGCCCATAGTCATCGCAAACGGAGTAGGCGATATTGTACCCCAAAAGTAAAATCAGTCTCTCTGAATAGCAGCTTTGATCTCCAGGGATTTCTCCTCACTGATCAGCAGCTTAACCAATTCCAGACCAAGCGCAACAGCATATCCCAGCCCTCTGCAGGTGGTGATGTTCCCATCTGTAACAACACCGTCCGATATATGCTGTGCACCGTACAGCTTATCTTCAAAACCGGGATAACAGGTAGCCTTCCTGCCTTCCAGCAGATGCAGCTCACCCAGTACACTGGGGGCTGCACAGATGGCTGCCACCCTTCTTCCATCTGACACCGCCTGTTTCACCGCATCGGTAACGATCCCGCATTCGCCAAGATACCGTGTACCCGGCATTCCTCCGGGCAGAAAGATCAGATCTGCCTCAGAAGCATCCACATCCTTCGCCAGAGCATCCGCACCAATAAAAATATGATGCGAACCCTCAATCTTCTTCCGGTCATGAATCGAAGTCATAACAACCTCAATACCAGCCCGGCGCAGCACATCCACAACCGCCAGACACTCCACTTCCTCCAGACCATTCGCCATATAAGCAATCACCTTAGCCATAAAAAACTCCTTTCCGCCGCAGCCCTCACCCTGTTTTGCACTATTTTTTTGCTATAAACAGAAAAACGGACCACCGCCACAAACTAACTCAAAACCATTATACCCCACCATTCCCAAAAAACAAACCCCTATTTCAACCCAGCGCCAGTGATGCAAGTCCTGAAGCGGGCATTTTCAGCCCGCAGAAGGACTTCGTATCACCGGCGCTGTGCGTCCCGTGGACCAATCACCTGCCCCCGGAAAAATAAACTTTAAATCTCAACCTGAATCTTATCCAGATGCCAGATATCGTCCACATACTCCTGAATCGTACGGTCGGATGAGAACTTGCCTACATTTGCAACATTGCGGATAGCTGCTTCTGCCCACCAGTCTGTGTTTCTGTAGGCAGCTTCCACCTTCTTCTGTGCCTCTGCATAGGAGCGGAAATCCTTCAGGATAAAGTAGGTATCTGCTTTGGATGTACTGAGTGTATTCAGCAGGGAATTATACAGGTCACGGAAACGTTCCGGATCATCGGGTGCATAATACCCGTTGATCAGCTGCATGAGCACGCGGCGGATCTCCATATCATTGTTGAAGATATCCATGGGATTGTAGCCGCCGTTTTTCTCATAATTGATGACTTCATCAGCTGACATACCGAAGATAAATGCATTTTCCTCGCCCACTTCTTCTACGATCTCCACATTGGCACCGTCCATGGTTCCCAGTGTCAGCGCACCGTTTAACATAAACTTCATGTTGCCGGTACCGGAAGCTTCCTTGCTGGCCGTGGAAATCTGTTCACTGACATCCGACGCAGCAAAGATCCATTCTGCATTGGATACGCGGTAATCCTCAATAAATACCACCTTGATCTTACCATCGATACTCCTGTCATTATTGATTACATCCGCCACGCTGTTGATCAGCTTAATGGTCAGCTTGGCAATCTTATAACCGGCTGCCGCCTTGGCACCGAAAATAAAGGTACGGGGATAGAAATCCATCTCCGGATTGCTCTTTAACTGATTGTACAGATACATAACATGCAGAATATTCAGCAGCTGACGTTTGTATTCATGAAGACGTTTTACCTGTACATCAAAGATGGAACGGGGATTCACTTCAATTCCGTTGTGCTCCTTGATGTATTTTGCCAGACGAACCTTGTTCAGGTATTTGATCTGCATGAATTCGGCCTTACTTCTCGGATCTGTAGCAAATACTTCCAGTTTCTTCATCTGAGACAGATCGGTAATCCAGCCGTCGCCGATCTTACCGGTTACCCAGTCAGCCAGCAGAGGATTGCCGTGAAGCAGGAAACGACGCTGTGTGATGCCGTTCGTCTTATTATTGAATTTTTCAGGGAACATCTCATAGAAATCCTTCAGTTCCTGATTCTTCAGGATCTCCGTGTGCAGTCTGGCAACACCGTTTACAGAAAAGCCGGCAACAATTGCCATATTGGCCATCTTAACCTGTCCATCATATATAATCGCCATCTTTTTGATCTTTTCCTGTGCACAGTCGGGATACATAGCCCAGATCTGGTTGCAGAAACGGCGGTTGATTTCCTCTACGATCTGATAAATACGGGGCAGCAGGCGGGAGAACAGCTCGATGGGCCATTTTTCCAGTGCTTCTGCCATGATCGTATGGTTGGTGTATGCACAGGTCTTTGTAGTTACGTCCCATGCCTCATCCCATGTAAAATAGTATTCATCCATCAGGATACGCATCAGTTCCGGTACAGCCACCGTAGGATGGGTATCATTCAGCTGGAAGCATGCTTTCTCATAGAACTTATGAAGGTCCGTATGCTTCGGATTTCTCAGATATTTCTTAATGGCCGTCTGAACAGATGCGGAAATAAAGAAATACTGCTGTTTCAGACGCAGTTCCTTGCCTGCGTAATGGTCATCACAGGGATAAAGAACTTCTACGATATTTTTTGCCAGATTTTCCGCCTCCACGGCTTTGCGGTAATCACCGCGGCCGAAATTCTCCAGGTCAAACGTATTGACAGGCTCCGCATCCCAGATACGCAGGGTATTGACCACATGATTGCCGTAGCCCACAATGGGAAGATCATAGGGAACAGCACGAACTGCCTGATAGCCTTCCTGTACATAGTGATCACGTCCGTTTTCATCCTTTTTCACTGTAACATAGCCGCCAAATTTAACTTCCTTGGCATATTCGTCACGGCGGATTTCGAACGGATTGCCGTATTTCAGCCAGTTATCCGGTACTTCCTTCTGATAACCGTCACGGATCTCCTGTTTGAACATACCGTATTTGTAACGGATACCACAGCCGTATGCCGGATATCCCAGAGTTGCCAGAGAATCCAGGAAGCAGGCAGCAAGGCGGCCCAGGCCGCCGTTGCCCAGTGCGTAATCTCTCTCTGCATCTTCAATCTCATTGAGATCGAGCCCCAGCTCCTCCAGAGCTTCCTTTACCACGCTGGAAGCCTGAAGATTAATGATATTGTTGCCCAGAGCACGTCCCATCAGGAACTCCATGGACAGATAATAGACCATCTTCGCGTCCTGCTCATCGTATGCCTTGTGGGCTGCAATCCAGTCTTCCACAATATATTCCTTCAATGCATAGGCAACCGCATTGAACAGCTGATGATTATCTGCATCTTCAATAGTTTTACGGTAAAAATTCTTCAGAAAGTCCTTAATGTCCTTTTTAAATGTCTTTTTATCTAATTTTTCCATACAAATCTCCATTTCTGTTTTATGCGTTAACTTTTACTCCCAGAGTAACCTTATGACCGTTGATGCTCCATTCCTTGCTGTAGCCGTCCATGGAGCCGGTTACGATACTGTCTGCCAGAACATAGCTCTTGACTTCTTCAGCATGCTCTGTCAGCAGTGCTTCCATCTCTTCATTGCCTTCCGCATAGATGATGATATGGTCAGTCAGCTGGAAATCTGCTTCCTTACGCATGGTCTGGATCTTACTTGCCACTTCGCGGAGCAGACCTTCCTTTTTCAGTTCCGGTGTCAGGTTGGTATCCAGTACAACTGTAATATTCTTATCCTGCTCGGAAACAAAGCCGGGGATCTGCGCTGTATCAATCAGCAGATCATCCTTTGTGAGAACCACTTCGGTACCATCCACATCGAATTTCAATGCGCCGGATTCATTCAGTTCATCCATTGCCTTATTGCCATCCAGATTGGTCAGGATGCCTTTGATCTTACCCAGCAGTTTGCCGTATTTCGGACCTACGGTACGCATCTGCGGCTTGAAGCTGTAGGAAGTAAAGTTTCTTACATCATCAGTAAATGTGATCTTTTTCACATTCAGTTCATCAGCGATAATCGACTGATAGAATTCGGGCAGTACCACTTCACTCTTGACAAACATCTGTCCGATGGGCTGCCTGTTCTTGATATTGGCACCGTTGCGGCACGCGCGGCCCATAACAACCACCTTCAGAACAGTCTCCATATACTCTTCCAGTTCTGTATCGATATACTCCTCCTGAACCTCGGGGAAATCACACAGATGTACACTGACAGGAGCGTTTTTATCCAGTGAGCAGACAAGATTTCTGTAAATCTGTTCCGTCATAAACGGAATCATGGGAGCTGCCGCTTTGGAAATCGTAACAAGCGCTGTGTACAGAGTCATGTAAGCGTTGATCTTGTCCTGAGGCATACCTTTTGCCCAGAAACGTTCTCTGCTTCGTCTTACATACCAGTTACTCATGTCATCCACAAATTCTTCCAGCAGTCTTGCCGCTTCAGGGATCTTGTAAGCAGCAAGATTATCATCCACGCCTTTTACAACCAGATTCAGCTTGGACAGCAGCCATTTATCCATAACGGACAGTTTCTCATAATCCAAAGTATATTTTGCAGCATCAAACTCATCAATATTGGCATACAGTACGAAGAATGCATACGTATTCCACAGAGTGCCCATGAACTTTCTCTGTCCCTCTGTAACTGCTGCGTCGTGGAAACGCTTGGGAAGCCAGGGTGCGGAGCTTGTATAAAAATACCAGCGGATCGCATCGGCGCCGTGCATCTGCAGCGCTTCCATAGGATCTACCGCATTGCCTTTTGATTTGGACATCTTTTGTCCGTCCTTATCCTGAACATGACCCATGACGATGACGTTCTTAAAAGGAGCCTGATCAAAAATCAGCGTAGAGATAGCCAGCAGAGAATAGAACCATCCACGGGTCTGGTCAACAGCTTCGGAAATAAAATCTGCAGGGAACTGTGCCTTGAACAGATCTTCATTCTCAAAAGGATAATGATGCTGTGCAAAGGGCATGGAACCACTGTCATACCAGCAGTCGATTACCTCCGGTACACGGTGCATCTCCCTGCCGCAGTCAGGACACTTAATGGTAACCGCATCGATATAGGGGCGGTGCAGTTCAATCTCGTCGGGACAGTTGTCGGACATCTCTTTCAGTTCCGCGATGCTGCCGATGGCATGTCTTTTGCCACATTCACATTCCCAGATATTCAGAGGAGTTCCCCAGTAACGGTTACGGCTCAGACCCCAGTCCTGAACATTCTCCAGCCAGTCGCCGAAACGTCCCTTGCCGATGGATTCGGGAACCCAGTTGATCGTATTGTTGTTGCGGATCAGCTGGTCCTTTACAGCTGTCATGCGGATAAACCAGCTGTCTCTTGCATAGTAGATCAGAGGGGTATCACATCTCCAGCAGAACGGGTAGTCATGCTCGAATTTCGGTGCGTCAAACAACTTGCCTGCCTTATCCAGATCCTTCAGGATTACCGGATCCGCGTCCTTGACAAACATACCGGCATAATCAGTCTCCCCGGTCATCTCACCCTTGCCGTCAACCATCTGTACAAAAGGCAGGTTATAGTGACGGCCCACATTGGCATCATCCTCACCGAACGCAGGTGCGATATGAACAATACCGGTACCATCCGACATGGTTACATAATCATCACAGGTTACGTAATGTGCTTTTAATTTCTGTTTTTCAGCTTCTCTTGCAGCGCACTCGAATAAGGGTTCGTACTCCTTGTACTCCAGATCTTTACCGACATATTTCTCCAGAACTTCGTATGCAGGCTTTCCATCTTCCGCCAGACGGCCCAGTACCTTGTCAAGCAGCGCTTCTGCCATATAGTAGGTATATCCGTCAGCAGCTTTTACCTTGCAGTAAGTCTCGGAAGGATTCACACAGAGAGCCACGTTGGAGGGCAGCGTCCAGGGGGTCGTGGTCCATGCCAGGAAGTAAGCATCTTCGCCGATCACCTTGAAACGTACAACAGCAGAACGCTCTTTTACCAGTTTGTAGCCCTGTGCTACTTCGTGGCTGGACAGAGGCGTACCGCAGCGGGGGCAGTAAGGCACAATCTTAAAACCCTTGTACAGCAGTCCCTTTTCCCAGATCTGCTTCAGTGACCACCATTCGGATTCGATATAATCATTCTCATAGGTAACATAGGGATGTTCCATATCTGCCCAGAAACCAACGATGTCGGAAAATTCTTCCCACATTCCCTTGTATTTCCACACGCTTTCCTTACAGTGCTTAATGAACGGCTCCAGACCATATTCCTCGATCTGTTCCTTGCCGTCCAGACCCAGCATCTTCTCAACTTCCAGCTCAACCGGCAGACCATGGGTATCCCATCCGGCCTTTCTCGGTACCATAGCGCCTTTCATGGCATGGTATCTGGGGATCATATCCTTGATAACGCGGGTTTCTACATGGCCGATATGAGGTTTGCCATTGGCTGTGGGCGGGCCATCATAAAACGTATAGGTCGGTCCTTCCTTACGGGAATCGATACTCTTCTGGAAAATCTTATTGTCATCCCAGAATTTTAAGACTTCTTTTTCTCTCTCAACAAATTTCAGATCAGTCGAAACTTTCTGATACAACATGCTTCTTACCTCCATTACCGCACGCAGCGGCATAATCAGACAGGTGACATAATGGAATTGATAATTACAACCGAAAATACATTGCTGAATGCATTTCCCGTCATAATAAAAAGACTCCGCCCAAACTGGACGAAGTCATAAAAATCTTCGCTATACCACCAACTCAAACAAGTTTGTTCCCTTTAACGGTGGGACTCCGGCACGGCTTACGCATCACACAATCTGCTGTGTCCTGCTTTCTCGGCCTGCAGCTCGGGAGTGATTCTGCAGATTGAAAACCCGCCGGCTTCCACCAGTCCCGGCTCGCTGTCAGTTCCCTGCTCATCTGCACTGTCTCTGTCAACGCTTTTTGCACTTTCATAATCCGGATTCACACCATGTACAAATCCATAGCACACATACACAGATTCCATCCATCTTATGAACTATGCCCAATTATAGCGATTCATGAAATAATTGTCAAGAGGATTCCTCATCCTCAAATAAAAGACCTGTCCTTTTTTCTTCATCTTTTTTCACTGTATGCTCCGAATCGGGCAGCAAAATTCCGGCTGCAATCTCATCAGGCAGACAAAGGCTGCTGAAATCTACTCCTCTGGCTGTATAACGAAGCTTTGTGTAGAACTTTTCACCACAGTTTTTCTCCAGAATTGCCAGAACCTGTGATGTGTTATCCGATAATTTTTTAATATCCTTCAATAAAGCTGAGGATGGCACATAAGTGCCTCCCGATCTGCTCAGTCCCAGGCAGAAATTCACTCCTCCCAGCACCTTGTCCACTTTCAGATAAGGCTGCCTCCAATTGTAATCCCCGGCAATCCTCGTAATCTTCGTCAAATCCATCAGAAACGGCAGAGCTGTCAGTTTCAGCTGTGCTGTCCCATCTGCTCTGAACCGGATTTCTTTCGTACTCAGACGGTTCTCCGCACACTTTCTGTAAAAATTGACCGACTGCCCCCGAATGACATGCCCCTGTGCATCCACCAGTTCCAGCCCTGTCAGATGCTGGTAATTCCTCTCATAAAATGTAATCTCTATATCATGAAGAGTATGATCACTTCTGTCCCTGTAGATAATCAGAAGGTTTCGATTCAGCAGCCTGCTTCTGTAAAGCTTTGCACAGTTCAGCACAATCTTTCTGGCCTGCTCGATTGTATATTTCACATGTCTCACCCCTTGTATACTTTTAAGAACATATGTTTGCGTTATATTTTAGCACATTTTTCTGAGGAGTTCAACTACTTTATGAGTTTTTTCGAACTTTTGTTCTTGTTTTTAGTTTTCGAGGTTTGTTCTGAAAGTAACCATACTTTGGCATACACTGGAGACACAAAAAAGAGCAGGGACACTACTGTATCACTGCTCTCTTTCAACGGCTAATTTTAGTGTTGTCTGCCAACGACCAGAATAACTGGTAAATCATCGGGTTTTAGTGTTGCCCGCCAACGGTCAGCCGTCCGGCTGACAGGAAATCAGATTAAAGTGTTAGCCCACCCGGAAGAGCACGCTCTTCCTGTTAATAAATTATATCGGCTGGTTGGAGAGATGTCAATGAAAAACTGAAAATGCTGTTTTTTATTTGCTTTTTATGATATACTGAAACAAGGTAACAGTCCGGCAGATGCTGAACTGTTTTCAGCTGATTCCGCAGGAATTTGTCATTCTCTGCTGAATCGTTACAAACATATTTTTACAGGAGACTCATATTATGATAAGAACTGTTATTGTTGCTCTGTTTATTGTTCTTTATCTGATTCTGACAATCCCCGTTATGTTATTTCTCAAATGTACCAATGATAAGCATAAAGAGAGAAACGACCGGATTGCCAGCAGTATGGTACGCTGGATTTTCAGGGTTCTTCTGAAAATTTCCGGATGCTCTGTGACCGTGACCGGAAAGGAAAATATCCCTGATGAACCGGTTCTGTACGCAGGAAATCACCGCAGCTATTTTGACGTTGTTTCAGGGTATGCCTTCACAGATGGCTGCTGCGGTTTTGTTGCCAAGAAAGAGATGGAAAAGATTCCCCTGCTTGCTTCCTGGATGCGGCTGATTTCCTGCCTGTTCCTGGATCGCCAGAATGTAAAGGAAGGTCTGAAGACGATTCTGGCAGCCATTGATCTGGTGAAAAACGGAACCTCCATCTGGATTTTCCCGGAAGGAACACGAAGCCAGACAGAAGAGATGCTGGAATTCAAAGAAGGCAGTATGAAAATCGCAGAGAAATCCGGCTGCGCCATTATTCCTGTCGCTTTTAAGGGAACAGATGATGTTTTTGAAAAGCATGTGCCGTTTATCCGTCCTTCCCACATTCAGATTCAGTTCGGCGAACCGATCTACCCCAAACAGTTAAGCCGGGATGAAAAGAAATTTCTCGGTGCCGGTGTCAGAGCAAAAATTCAGGAAATGCTGGATACCATGGAATAAAAATATACTCTGCATTAAAATCTGAAACAGAATTTTCAATTGTTCCATATCGGAAGACATATCAAGAACGTGCAACGAATGCTTTTATCTCTGCATTCATCGCACGTTCTTCTGCTAATGTTTCTGTTTTCCAGAACAGCAGGAAAATATCCTGTTTTCAACACACCTCCGCCTCTTTTCCACGTATTTTGTATTGATGACAGATATTCGAGGTTATCATGAGACAGATTACACCTTCGTTTCATTTCATCAAAGAGCTTTACCGAACTTCTCCCGACGCTGCTGCACAGATTACAGGCAGTCCCGATTACCCTTCACTCACTGGTACCGTCAGTTTTTATCAATCCCCCTATGCCGGACTGCTGATTCAGGCAGAAGTCTGGGGACTGCCTGCTGTAACCGGCAGGCAGGTTTCAGATGTGACTGAAGAAACTTCAAATACAGGAACTGAGCCGGTTTCAAATGACAGTTTCTTCTTTGCCATGCACATACACGAATACGGCGACTGCACCCCGCCTTTCGATAAAACCGGCATGCACTATAATCCCGGTGATACACTCCATCCTCAGCATGCCGGAGATCTTGTTCCTCTGCTGGCAAATCACAGCTATGCCTGGTGCGTTTTCTATGATGAACGCTTCAGCCTGCCTGAAGTTATTGGAAAATCTGTGATTATCCACCGCAGTCCCGATGATTTCCAGACACAGCCATCCGGCAATTCCGGTGAGAAAATCGGCTGCGGCACAATTAAATGGCTGGATTGATTTTTACATTGTATGGCATGAACTTCAATTGAAATGTTCTGGATACCGTTGAATTGCCGGAAATCGTTACTGTTTTTATTTCGCCATTTGTTACAAATTAAAATCTCTGCACGACGAAAAAAGCCCCTCTGATACAAAAATATCAGTGAGGCTTTGCTGTTTTTTGTCTGTATTTACTGTGTCACAAAGGCATTGTCAATAACTTCATTCATATTGCCCACATAGGTGATATTGAGGCCGTCTGTAATCTCACTGGCCAGTTCACCCACATTGGGTGTGTTTTTCACAGGAACAAGGACATTGTGGATACCTGCCATCTTGGCTGCCAGAAGCTTTTCCTTCAGACCGCCGATGGGAAGTACACGTCCTCTCAGAGTAACCTCTCCGGTCATGGCAAGGTCCGCATGTACCTTTCTTCCTGTTACGGCGGAAAGAATTGCCGTAGTCATGGTAATTCCGGCGCTGGGGCCATCCTTGGGTACCGCACCTTCGGGAATATGTACATGGATATCGTGTTCATCAAAATATTCCTTGCTGATACCATACTCTCCTGCTACAGACTTCACATATGTCAGTGCAATCTGGGCGGACTCCTTCATCACATCTCCCAGCTGACCGGTCAGCTGCAGCTTGCCGCTTCCCGGAATCATATTAACCTCGATCTGAAGCGTATCACCGCCCACGCTGGTCCAGGCCAGCCCGCGGACAATGCCTACTTCATCTTCTTCATTGACCGACTCAAAATTAACCTTCTCCAGTCCAAGATAATGATTCAGATCCTGTTCATCCACGGTTACGCAGGTCTTTCCTTCTTCCAGAATCTCACATACCGCTTTGCGGCAGATATCTGCGATCCGGCGCTCCAGATTACGAACGCCCGCTTCTCTTGTGTAATTGTGAATAATCTTCTTCAGCGCAGCATCGGTGATTGTCATCTGCCCTTCCTTCAGACCATTCTTTTCCATCTGCTTTTTAATCAGATGTTCTGTTGCAATATGATACTTTTCATTTTCCGTATAGCTGCTCACATCAATGACCTCCATACGATCATACAGCGGTCTGGGAATGCTGGACGGGTCATTGGCCGTCGCAATAAACAGTACCTGAGAAAGGTCGATGGGCACCTCAATAAAATGGTCTCTGAAGCGGCTGTTCTGCTCACTGTCCAGAACTTCCAGCAATGCTGCAGAGGTATCGCCCTTATAATCACTGCTGACCTTATCAATCTCATCCAGCAGAATCAGAGGATTGGAAGTCCCGGCCTGCTTCAGTGCTTCCGCAATCCGGCCGGGCATGGAACCGATATAGGTTCTGCGGTGTCCGCGGATCTCAGCTTCATCACGAACGCCGCCCAGACATACGCGGACATATTTTTTATTCAGAGCACGGGCAACGGAACGGGCAATGGATGTCTTACCGGTTCCGGGCGGGCCTGCCAGACAGATGATCGGAGCATCCCCTTTCTTTGTCACAGCCCGGACAGCCAGATATTCCACCACGCGCTTTTTGATTTCTTCCATACCGTAATGATCTTCATCCAGAATCCTGCGTGCACGCAGCGTATCATTATTGTCGCGGCTCACCTTATTCCACGGGAGATCAAGAAGTGCTTCAATATAATTGCGGGAAACGGTACCTTCCTGACTTCCATTGGGAATCAGGCGGAAGCGGTTGATTTCCTTGGTCAGTACATCTTTAACCTCTTTAGGCGCTTTCAGCTTCGCAGCACGTCTGGAATACTCATCAGCATCGTCAGAATTATTGACATCCTCCCCCAGTTCTTCACGGATGACCTTCATCTGCTCCCGCAGGATGTATTCCTTCTGCGATTTATCGATATGTTCCTTCACTTTCATCTGAAACTCTTTTTTGATCTGATTGATCACAGTTTCTTCGCGAATCAGCTTCAGAACAAACATATACAGATCTTCATATCCCGAAATTTCCAGAATCTGCTGTCTTGCTTCAACAGTAAACGGAAATGTGATTACAACCTGTTCCAGCAGATCCTTCAGTGTTCTGCATTCAATCAAATGAGGAATCGCCTGTTTTCCCAATGAGCTGTCTGCACCGTATCTCTCCAGATCTTCTTTCAGGATGCGAAGCATCGCCTCCTGCTGATTGTAATCCAGTTCTCTGTTAATATCTCCTCTCGGTCTGAACTCCATCTCCCCGGTCAGGTAATCTCCGTCAGTATCCAGACTCATCAGTTCTACGCGCTCAAGTCCTTCTACCATGATACGCAGAACATTCCCCTGCATCTTGATGAGCTGTTTTACGCGGGCCAGTGTTCCCATCGTATAAAGATCTTCAAAACCCGGATTTTCAACAGCAATGTCCTTCTGAAGAACCAGAAGAACCTTCTGTCCTGAAGCCATCGCTTTCTGCGCAGCTTCAATCGACATCTGCCGGCTGGCGTCAAAATGAACTACCATCCCCGGAAGAACTGCCAGACCTCTTAATGCAATAACAGGGACTTTCATGCTATTCCCCCTTCTCTCATGTTTATGCGCTTGTGGAACCAGAAGCCATATTCACTTCATCCGTACGATAAGTAAGCTCCGGTTCTCCCTTTCCCTCTACAACTTCTCTGGTAATGCGGCATCTTCCGATATTATCATCGGACGGAATCTCATACATAACATCCTGCATGACTTTTTCCATAATTGCACGCAAACCTCTTGCACCCGTTTTCCGCTCCTGGGAACGAACCGCAATCTCCTCGATTGCATCCGGATCAAATTCCAGAGCCACACCGTCCATCTCAAACAGCTTTTTGTACTGCTTTGTAATCGCGTTCTTAGGCTCCGTTAAAATCTTTTTCAAAGCTTCCCTGTCCAGCAGATCCAGTGTTACCACAACAGGAACACGTCCTACAAACTCCGGAATCAAACCGAATTTCGTCAGATCCTGAGGAAGTACTTCTTTCAGCAGCTGAATGGAATCAGCATTATTCTTCTCATGAACCTCGGCATTGAAACCGATGGAATTGCTTCCCATGCGGCTCTCAATAATCTTCTCCAGACCGTCAAATGCACCGCCGCAGATAAACAGAATATTGGTGGTATCAATCTGATACATATCCTGATGGGGATGCTTTCTGCCTCCCTGGGGAGGAACACTTGCCACCGTTCCTTCCAGTATCTTCAGTAAAGCCTGCTGTACGCCCTCACCGGATACATCACGGGTAATAGATACGTTTTCAGACTTTTTGGTAATCTTATCAATCTCATCGATATAAACAATGCCGTATTCTGCTCTGCTGATATCGTAATCAGCCGCCTGAATCAGTTTCAGCAGAATGTTCTCAACATCCTCACCCACATAGCCGGCTTCGGTCAGCGTCGTCGCATCAGCAATAGCAAAGGGTACGTTAAGCAGTTTTGCCAGTGTCTGGGCAAGAAACGTTTTGCCAGAGCCGGTGGGACCAAGCATCAGAATATTGCTTTTCTGAATTTCAACTTCATCGTCGGACGGTTCGGCACTGATTCTTTTATAATGATTGTAAACGGACACTGCAAGCACTTTTTTGGCCTCATCCTGTCCGATTACATAATCGTCAAGGTAACGTTTGATTTCTTTGGGTTTCAGAAGATTCAGACCACCTTCAATGGTATGATTCTCCTCCATGTAATCCATGTATTCACTGTCAAGCAGTTCTGCACAGTCTTCAATACACTGATTACAGATGTAAATTCCCCTCTGGGAACCGGAAGCAAATAATTTTCTCACTTTTTCCTGCGGTTTGCCGCAGAAAGAACATCTTATCTTTTCTTCATATCTGTTTGCCATAATAGCACCGCGCTTTCTAATTCAAATCTTGAAATAAATAAAGTCAGAACAGCAGGTAAATAAGCCGTATACCTGTATATACCGGTTTTCGCGCGGAATCCCGCTCCGCTACTATCTGAATTCATCCACAAAAACCTGCCGGCGCCCGTAACGGCCACCGGCAGCATCGTTAACTTGCGGGAATCGGTATCTTATCTTCTCTCAAGAACAGCATCGATTAATCCGTACTGTTTTGCTTCTTCAGCAGACATGTAATGATCTCTTTCCGTATCCACTTCAATCACAGAAAGAGGCTGACCCGTATTAGCAGCCAGTATTTCATTCAGTTTTTTACGTGTTTCGATAATACGATCTGCAACGATCTTAATATCAGTTGCCTGACCCTGTGCTCCGCCGGAAGGCTGGTGAATCATGATCTCCGCATTGGGCAGTGCAAAGCGTTTGCCTTTTGCTCCGCCGGAAAGCAGAAATGCGCCCATGCTGGCAGCCATACCGATACAGATTGTGGAAACATCGCACTTGATGTACTGCATCGTATCGTAAATAGCCATACCGGCAGTAACCGAACCGCCCGGACTGTTAATATACAGACTGATATCTTTCGTAAGATCTTCTGACTCCAGATACAGCAGCTGCGCCACAATAATACTTGCAGACTCATCTGTCACCTGGGAATCCAGAAAAATGATTCTTTCTTTTAGCAGTCTTGAATAAATATCACTGGATCTTTCACCATTTCTGGTGGTTTCAACTACGTAAGGAATAACCGGCATCCAAAGACCCCCCTTTTATAGTATCAATTAAACTTCCTTAGCTTCATCAACCAGTAACTGGCTTGCCTTTTTATAGGAAATATCCTCTTTCAGATATTCCATGTTAACCATGGTCTTAACCTGATCTTCTTCCATCTGGTACTGTTCTGCCATGGACTTGATTTCAGCGTTGATTTCATCTTCAGAGATTTCAAAAGCTTCTGCCTTTGCGATTGCTTCCAGCACCAGTCTTGTCTGGATTCTCTTTAAAGCGTTGGGCTTCATCTGTTCTCTCATGCCGTCCTGAGTCTGACCGAAGTATTCAAGATACTGATCCAGCTTCAGACCCTGACGTTCCAGATTGCTTGCAAATTCTCTGATCATGTTGTTGGCTTCTGTTGCTACCATTGCATCCGGAATATCCATCTGTGCATTGTCAACTGCTTTCTGAATAGCAGCTTCTTCCTTAGCCTGTTCTGCTGCAGCTTCCTTTCTTTCTGTTTCAGCTTTTTCAACATGTGCTTTATATTCAGCCATGGTTTCGAATTCGGAAACTTCTGCTGCAAATTCATCATCCAGTTCAGGCAGCTGTTTTTCTTCGATCTTCTTAACTGTTACTTTAAATACGGCTGCTTTGCCCTTTAATTCTTCTGCCTGATAATCTTCAGGGAATGTTACATTAACATCAAATTCTGTTCCGATTTCATGACCGATGATCTGATCTTCAAATCCGGGGATGAAAGTATTGGAACCGATTGTCAAAGGATAGTCTTCGCCTTTGCCGCCTTCAAAAGCTGCACCGTCAACAAAACCTTCGAAATCGATGGTAGCGATATCGCCGGACTGTACGGCACGGCCTTCCACATTGACATTAACAGCATTTTTCTCCTGTTCTTTCTTAATAATAGCCAGAACTTCATCCTCTGTAACAGTCAGATCTGCTTTGGGAACTTCTACGCCCCTGTATTCACCCAGAACAACTTCAGGCTTAACTGCTACTTCTGCTGTAAACACCAGATCTTTTTCGGGATCGGTTTCAACAAACTTGATGTCAGGCTCGGAAACGATATCCAGTCCGCTTTCTTCAACTGCTTTTTCGTATGCTTCAGGCATTACGGAATTCACTGCATCTTCATAGAACAGGCCCTTGCCGTACATTCTTTCCAGTACAGAACGGGACACTTTGCCTTTTCTGAAACCGGGCACGCTGTATCTGCTTCTGTTTTTCTGATATACAGCCTGCATAGCTTTTTCGATTTCATCTGCTGATACAGTAATTGTCAGCTTTGCCATGTTTTTTTCTAAAGTTTCAACTGTTACACTCATCGTGTGTATCCTCCTTAAATTGCACTGTTTCGTCTCATTTCGTACGCTTTCGTGGGAAAAAAGCAGCTCGATTACCAGAAACAGAATCATTGCATTCTAAATTATACTGCAATAAGTCATTATAGCATAAATATAACTTCTTGCCAATGTTTTTTTACGATAACGCCAAAAAAGCATCAATACAGCTTTCTGTCTCCTCAATGCTTCCCAGATTGTCCAGGGCCTCCAGAATCCCTCTCAGTTTTTCGCGGTTCAGTTGATTGATCTGCTGACGTGTCTTCAGAATCAAAGACGGACTTACACTGAGTTCGTCCACTCCGAACAGCAGAAACAGAGGCAGAAGCTTACTGTCACTGGCTGCCTCACCGCAGATCGATACTGTAATTCCTTCTTTTTTGCAGCACTGAATCGTATAACGGATGCTCCTCAGAACAGCAGGATGGTAATTGGAGTACAAATAGGCAATCTGTTTGTTGCCCCTGTCCGCCGCAACAGTATACTGCGTCAGATCATTGGTACCGATACTGATAAAATCAGCTTCCCGGGCAAACATATCCGCCATCCACGCAGCTGCCGGCGTCTCCACCATAACACCCAGCTGAATATCCCTGTCATAGGGAATCTTCAATGTATCCAGTTCTTCCTTGATCAGCGAAATCACATTTTTCGCCCTGCGGAATTCTGCCAGGGAACACAGCATGGGAAGAATAATCCTGAATCTGCCGTATGCGCTGGCGCGCAGAATGGCGCGGCACTGAGTTTTGAAAATATCCGGCCGTTTCAGACTAAACCGGATCCCTCTGCAGCCCAGGAAAGGATTTTCTTCCTTTTCCTGATCCAGATAGTGGATCCGATGATCTCCGCCTGCATCCAGCGTTCTGACAACGATCGTTTTGCCGCCCATGGTTTTAGCAGCCTGCAAATAGATTTCAAACTGTTCGTCTTCCGTAGGAAGATTTTCCCTCCGGGCAAACAGATTCTCTGTACGAAACAGACCCACGCCTTCGCCGCCGCTCTGTACCACCCGTTCCACATCCTCCACATCGTCAACGTTGCCCATCAGAGCCAGTTTGTATCCATCAAGAGTCATCGTCTCCATCTCTGCATAGGAATTGATCCGGCTCTGGTCGTTCTCCAGTTTCTGTTTGATCTTCATATAATGTTCAATGGTGCTGCTTCTGGGATTTACCACCAGATTCCCTTTGATTCCATCCAGAAGTACCGTGTCCCCGCTTTCTATAAAATCCATACATCCCGGGACACCGATTACTGCCGTAAGTTCCATCTTTCGTGCCAGAATCGCCAGATGCGAATTGAATCCGCCTTTTTCCGTCACAAATCCGACAATCGGATAATTTCCCAGCCTGATAACATCCTTTACCGAAAGCTCCGGTGTTATCAGAATACTCTTTTCATTCGTATTTTCCAGATACTTTTCCATGTCTGAAAGCTGCTCACTCTCAAGCCGGATCACTGTGCCCATTACAATACGACCGGCTACGCCCATACCGCTCAGCATCTGTTTTTCCTCCCTGTCATTTTCTCCGTGTTATTTCTATGTATCCGCTCCCTGCTGCATTCAGGAACCGGATATGACAACCGTAGCTTTCTCTAAAGAAACAATCTCATAATTCTCTTCCGTATCACTGATGGAACAATCCGCTTCTATCTGATAGGTGCCCGCCATCAATCCGTTCAGATCCAGCGTCAGCTTAATCTGATCCGTTTTCAGTTTCTCCAGTTCCTCCGGAAGTGCCTGAAGGACAACCGATATCTGTCCCGAACGAATGATTGCTTTCAGAGATGGTGAAAGATGTTTGATCTGTATATTGGAAGAAGATACGGTAAACGTCTTCTTTTCCAGCTTTTCAATGGTAACGGAAATCTGCAGTCTGTCCTCATCCGGATCAAATAAGGTTACGCCTTCCGGCAGATAGTCGCTCAGACTGACTGTCTCTTCAAAAGATTCCTGTTTCCCGTTCAGGTTGATCTGACCTGAAGGTATGGAAATTGTCTCCAGTGAGTCCAGATCTTTTTCCGGTCCGATCACCGTAACAGTCTCTTTATCCGCTTCAATGCCGGTACAGCGGTATCCGTCACTGCATACACCGCTTCCCGTAAGGGGTGCTATTTCTATTTTTTTCGTAACACCAACGGGGATTTTCACACCTGTTTTATCTTTTTCAGGCAGAATCTGCTGCTCATCACAGTTGATTTCCTTACCGTTTTCATCATAAAACAACAGCTTCACTTCTCCCTCATAGTCTGTGGATCGTCCGCTGATATCCACCACGGCACCTGCAGAATCCACCAGATCATAAGCAGATTCCGGTACACGCACTTTCACAGTCTCATCTTCCGGTACACAGACTCCGGCAACACAGTTGTCTTCGGGATCACCTTCTGTTCGAATCACAACAGGAATCTCCTTCTCTTCCATCTGTTCTGTCCGCACGGTAATGCTGTTGGCGGACAGCTTATAATTATTGCCGATAATCGACTGATTGCCGACCACCTTCGCTTTCACCGGGATTACAGACATTGTTTCCTTAATCCCTGACAGATCCGCTGTAAGCCGGATATCATCCGCTTTCACCAGCCATCCTCTTTCCTGGACAACGTTGACGCGAACCCCTATTGCCGCATTTTCCTCCACATAATAGGCCAGTCCCCTGTCATGCAGTTTGTCACCATTCAACAGCTCCACTTCAATATTGCCCAGTGATATATTAACCCGTGGATCATCATTTGTAATAACCATATACCATATGAGACAGGACACGATAAACGCAACAACCAGCAATACCCACTTGCCTGTCATATTTTTGGACATTCCAAGCCCTCCTGTTATTGTTGTTTCTGCCTGTTCCTTTTCCAGACACTTTTGGCAGAAGTCTGTGTTTTTTCATCTGTACACAGGGTCAGCAGTTCTTTTTCCAGACTTTTTCTGTCCAGATTGGTTTTGATCCTGCCATCCCGTGCTACAGAAACCCGTCCCGTCTGTTCAGAAACAATAACGGTCACACTGTCTGTAATCTCACTGATGCCCGCCGCTGCATGATGCCTGGTACCCAGCCTGGAACTGATTCCCTCCATCTCATTAAGCGGAAGAAAACACTTGGCGGAAGCAATACGGTTTCCGATAATCACAACGGCACCGTCATGAAGAGGAGTATCCTTTTCAAAAATATTGATCAGCAGCTCACTTCCCACAACGGCATCGATATCGGTTCCCCACCGCTGTACATAATGTACAATGGGCATGGTATTCTGAATAACGATCAATGCCCCTGTCTTGACGGAAGCCATCGCAAATACTGCATTCAGGATCTCCATAACCGTCTGTTTGGTAAACTGATTCTTTTCGCTGTGATCTCCGATATCGATGGGAATCAGCCGGGCCAGAAAACCGCTTCCGTTACCGCTGCCCATGTTGCTTCCCAGACGCTCCAGCGCCTGACGGAATTCCGGCTGAAACACGATCACGAAAACCATGATCACCACACTCAGACAGTTATTGACCAGCCATACGATTACGGTCATATTGAATACAGCCGCCACAACATAAAACAGCAGTAAAATAATAATACCTTTCAGAAGATTCCATGCCTTGGTATTTCTCAGCCACAGAATCACATTATATAAAACTATCGTAAGCAGAAGAATCTGCAGTATATCAATGAACCGGATATACGGAATCATTACATTAAAGCGATTATAAATAAATTCTGCTATAAACCGCATGCTCCCACACTTTCTTTATCGGGAAACATTATTCGGATATCTGCTCCCCGCCGTCTTTTCCTGTATCGTCTCCCAGAATATTTATCTTGTCATAATCTTTTTCGGCAACCCTTACCTTTGGAACCACTTTCACATAGTAATAGTATTCATCATCTTCAAACCGGGCATAATCCGTGCGCTTGTAATCAACAGCAAATACCATAAACTGCAGGGCAAACGCAATCAGGCCGGATACAGTGGAACTGATAATCACATATGATGCCGTCATCACTGTCGGGTCGGATTCAGCTGCAGAGGCGACTCCGAAAATCACCAGCACCAGATTGGTCACCATGCCTGCTGCCACAGCGATTGCCCACGCATAATCCACGGACAGTCTCCGTACCACATAAACCAGAATAAGCGTAATTGTAAATGCTGCCGCCACGATCAGCAAAGACCGGTTGTTCTTCAGACCATCGATCAGCTGGATAAAACGTGACGACATTCCTGCCGCCTCTGTAGCATCAGCCAGTACTCCGGCAGTACTGCTGACATAATCCATCAGATAATACAGAACAATGCCGAACAGCATGGGAACCAGTGATGAAACCGGCGCAAGCAGCCCCAGAACCAGAGGCATCAGAAACGGAATCTTAAGAAAAAACAGCATCGGCACAAAAAACACTGCCGACTGCCAGCCCGGTGAAAAAATAAGATTGATCAATACCATACTGATCATAATAATCAAAGCTACCAAAGCTACAATAAACGATACTTCCATAAAATGGGTCAGCAGGAGCACACACATGATTCCTGTGATCATCCCCCAGGGAAGCACACAGCAGACTGCTGCGATCACAATCGTAGCCGGTAATGAAACCAGCGAAGTCATATACCCGGCCTTCTGATTGATGGATGCCAGCATCAGAAAAGCTGCCGCAAACTTCAAAAGAGCCCGGATCGGCCACGAATGCCTGGCATATATCTGCCTCATTTTTTCTCTGAATTCATAAATTGCTGTAATTGGAGATTCCACAGTAAATCCTGCCTTTCTTACTTACTTTGCATCTGTCCGGCGGCACCTGTGCTTTTCATTTTCAGAATATCTGATACACAGGATATCCGCCGTACCGCTGCCTTATTCTTTATTCAGCCGTCTGATTAGTTTCTTCTTTATAATAAGTATTCAGCTGCTTTAAATTCATAACATAATCTCTTACTTTTCTTCTGTATCTCCGGTACTGAAACCAGTACACAATGTATGATACGATCATGGAAGGAATCAGCAACAGAAAAAAGCTTAAAATGATCCACCTGCCCACATGAATCAGAGCAGTCAGGTCAATACCTGTCAGCAGTTCTTCCCAGTTGTACAGAAAAACCACTGCCAGAACCAGTATGAACAATACAATGTATGCCAATAAAGACCGGATCATATGAAGTCCCAGATAATCCCTCTGGAAAAATCTGTCGGCCTTCAGCGCATCCTGTTCATGATTCTCAAACAGCTGAATCTTTGTCATAAGTCTTACTTTATCGTTATTTATCATCTTCCATCCCCCCTTCCGCTTATACTCAATAATCCACTTTTTATTATAACATGAATAAATAAAAAAAACGATAACTTATTGAAATTTAATAAGTTATCGCTTTTTTTTAATATTTTTTACAGATTCATTAAACCACTGTTCATAAAAACGGAATCTTCATCTGAGGATTGTTATCTGGATATGGTTACAGATATTCAACGCACT
>JALFLM010000049.1 GCA_022774705.1 Lachnospiraceae bacterium
AAAGCCGTGTTCGGAATCACCGTGTACGGAAAAGCCGTATACGGTAAATCCGGATACGGACACACCGGTTACGGAAAATCCCGCGCAATTAAGTACTAATAGAACAAGTACTGAAACAATCAATAAAAGAGAGAAGAAGGAAACCCAGCACCGGTATGGCTCGTATGAAAATGTCCTTCTCTCTGACACGGAATACAGCAAGCTCCGGCAGGAGTTCCCAGGAGATTATCTGATGCGGGTGGAACGGCTTTCTGAGTATATGGCCTCTACCGGCAGAAGCTACAAAAATCACCTTGCCACAATCCGGAGCTGGGCAAAGAGAGAAAAGCCAAAGTATAACCCGGCAGACTACACATTTGAGGAAGGAGACAGCCTATGAGCGACATGGTGCCTGAAGTTTTGAATGCGGCGTTGGATTCGCTCTTTACGCCGAAAGAACCCGGAGAGCAGGAATACCAGGGCGAGGACGGACTGCTGTATTGCCGAAACTGCCACACGCCGGTGCAGTGCAGGGTAAAGCTCTGGGGCAGAGACAAGATTGTTCCCTGCCTTTGCAGATGCCAGCAGGAAGCGATGGCGGAAAAGAAACGCCAGGATGAGCTGGTGGAGCGGCAGCGTAAAATCAGGCAGCTGAAAGCAACGGGGATTCAGGAAAAGCATCTTCTGGAATGGAATTTTGCAGTTGCAGAAGATAATAAGGATATCCAGATGGCAAAACGCTATGTGGAGCAGTGGAAAAAGGTCAAGGCTGAAAACCTTGGCCTTTTGTTATGGGGAGATGTCGGAACTGGAAAGTCCTTTGTGGCGGCATGTATTGCCAATGCGCTGCTGGAACAGGGGATTCCGGTTTTGATGACGAACTTCTCCAAAATTCTGAACCAGATGGGAGCCATGTATTCGGAAGAGCGATACCGGTATATTGCTTCGTTTTCCAACTATTCCTTGCTGATTCTGGATGATCTGGGAATTGAGCGCAGCACCGAATATGCACTGGAGCAGGTCTACGCCATTATTGATGAACGGTATAAGTCCGGGCTTCCGGTCATTATCACAACCAATCTGAAGATTGCAGAAATCCGCAATCCGCAGGATGTGGCATACGCCCGGATTTACAGCAGGATTTTGGAAATGTGTACGCCGGTGCGAATCAGCGGAGAGGACCGCAGAAAGAGTATTGGAAAAGAAAAACAGCAAGTCGTTAAGGAGGTACTTGATCTATGAAGTGTAAGGCAAAAAAGGCGTTTTTCGCAGGCAAGAATGACATCTATCACCGTTGGAAGGAGGTTAAGAAGCTGAATGGCAAAAGCAAAAACCAGTATTGCAACAGAAAACCGCAGTGGCTCAGCTGCCGACGCTGCGGCTAAGGAGCAGCGGACGGAGATGCCGCTTTCTGACCTGCATCCCTTTGAAGGTCATCCCTTTAAGGTGCTGGACGATGAGCTGATGGAACAGACCGTGGAGAGCATCAAGCAGATTGGTGTGGTATCACCGTTGATAGTCCGGCCTGACCCGGAAGGTGGGTACGAAATTCTTTCGGGACACCGCAGGCTTCATGCAGCACAGCTGGCAGGCTTGGAAACAGTGCCGGTCATCGTCAAGGAAATGGACGATGATGCAGCAATCATTTTTATGGTGGACAGCAACTTGCAGCGGGAAAATATCCTTCCCAGTGAGAGAGCGTTTTCCTACAAGATGAAGTTGGAAGCGATGAAGCATCAGGCAGGAAGGCCACCGAAAGAAAACGATTCCCAACTTGGGAATAATTTTGGAAAACTGTCGAGTGAGGAAATGGCGGAAGAGCTTGGTACAAGCAAAAATCAAATTTTTCGCTATATCCGCCTTACCAATCTGCTTCCCGAAATTCTGGATATGGTGGATGAGAAGAAAATCGCCTTCAATCCGGCAGTAGAGCTTTCTTATCTGAAACCATCTGAACAGAAAGAATTTCTGGAGGCAATGGACTATGCACAAGCATCCCCATCTCTGTCGCAGGCACAGCGGCTGAAAAAGCTCTCGCAGGAGGGCGGCTGCACCTTGGATGTCATGTGTGAAGTGATGAATGAAATCAAAAAGGATGAGCTTGACCATGTGACGATTAAAAACGAGGTTCTTCGGAAGTATTTCCCGAAATCCTATACGCCGAAGCAGATGCAGGACACGAATATCCGGCTGCTGGAAAAGTGGCAGCGAAGTAAACAACGAGATATGGAACGATAAGAAGGAGATTTTTATGATGATGAACTTTAAGAAGAATCAGAACAACGCAGTGTGCAGCATGGACTGCAAGAATTGCCCCAATGGTGCATCGCAGCCCAATCCGATGGATGATCCCATGTTTGAGAAGTCCATTGCGATGCTTCATAACTGGTTGATGCTGGAGGCAATCCGTGAAG
>JALFLM010000076.1 GCA_022774705.1 Lachnospiraceae bacterium
GTACGTTGACGGTATCGCCGTCGCAAAAGGTCTGCAGACAGCACAGACGGGCGCCTGAAATCAGCTGTCCCAGCTGATGAAAATGAGGAAGGTCATGAAGTTCTTTTACAACTGTGGTGCGGAATTCATAAGGAAGACCGCTGTTCATGATCAGATCGATGGATCGGCGGATTTCTTCCATGGGTACGGCTGATACACCGGCTGCCCGGCAGTAATGTTCGGGGGATGCTTTCACATCCATGGCGATGTAGTCCAGCAGCTGCTGATCCAGCAGATTGCGTATCTGTTCGGGATGTGTTCCGTTGGTATCCAGCTTTATTTTCAATCCCAGATCACGGATACGGCGGATAAAACCGGTCAGATCGGAGGCCAGAGAAGGCTCTCCTCCGGTGATGACCACACCCTCCAGGATGCCGGCCCTTTTTCGGAGAAATGAGAAAATATTTTCATTGTCCAGAGGAACAGAGCTGAGAGGGTGAAGAAGTTCCGAATTCTGGCAGTAGGGGCAGCTGAAATTGCAGCCGCCGGTAAACAGGATAGCGGACAGATGTTCAGGATAATCGAGAAGAGAAGTTTTCTGCAAACCATATATGTTCATAAATCATACCTCGTAATATAATGATGGAAGCATCAAATGAATTTGACGCTGTGATACTAATGATACAAACTATAACACAGAGTATACAGCAGCAGTCGTTAAATGACAACAGAAAGGAAGGGCGTTGCAGCATGGCCGGATCACAGCAGCATCGGATGGAGGAAAAAGCAAGAAAGGAAGAACTGCTCCGCCTGCAGATGGAACAGCAGAGGGAGGCAGATGAAAAATACATGAAGGAGGCAATCCGCCAGGCCAGGCGGGCAGCCAGGCTGGGTGAGGTGCCCATTGGCTGTGTGATCGTGCATGAAGATCAGATTATCGGAAGAGGATATAACCGGCGCAACACGGATAAAAGTACGCTGTCCCATGCGGAAATCACCGCGATCAGGAAAGCGAGCCGTGTGATCGGCGACTGGAGACTGGAGGAGTGTACTCTTTACGTGACGCTGGAGCCCTGTCAGATGTGCTCCGGCGCCATTGTGCAGGCGCGGATTCCCCGGGTGGTTATGGGATGCCGCAACCCGAAAGCGGGCTGTGCGGGATCCATCCTGAATCTTCTGCAGATGCCGGAGTTCAATCATCAGGTGGAGATTACGGAAGGAATCCGGGGAGAGGAATGCTCTCTTCTGCTGAAAACATTTTTCAAAGATCTGCGGAAGCGTCTGAAAGAGGAAAAAAAAGAGAAAAAGAAAGACGATCTGCAGGAAACATGAGGGGTTGACAAAAAAGTTGATACCATGTATACTGAACTGGTGCATTGGCTTGGAAACAGGTGCTTTTAGACATCTGAAAGGCAGATGCACTGCGTGATTTTGTTATAAAGTTTCCGCGCAGCCGGGGAGTTAGCGGTGCCCTGTACCTGCAATCCGCTATAGCAGGGGTGATATCCGAGCCGAGGGTTGTCCATTGTAGGGTCTGCCCTGTATAAGCGGCGTTGAGATCTGGGTCTTGCGCAACAGAAACCCGTGAACCGTGTCAGGTCAGGAATGGAGCAGCACTAAGCGGGAGCTTCTGTGTGCCGTGAGGCAGCCTGGGTTGAGCTGGCTGTATGGGTAACGCTTATGGTGGCATCTCGAAGCCGGATGCGCGGATTTTTTATTGACTGTGAACAGTTTTTCAGAATATGGATATATGGTTATGATATGAGCCCCGGTATGGGGACACAGGAGGGCAATATGAGCTTTAAGAAGAGATTTCTGGCCGGCTCACTGGCAGCAGTGCTGACGCTGGGTATGGCTACCGGCTGCACGACCGTAAGAAAGTCGGATTTATCAGATGATTATTCCACAGTAGTGGCAGCAGCCTACGGAGATGAAGATATTTATCTGGATGAGGTAAACTACTATTTACGGAACAGCCAGCTGATGTACGAATACTACGGCAGCATGTACGGCAGCAGCAACATCTGGGAGAACGAGGGAGCGGAAGATGCACTGCGCAAGGAAGTTCTGTCCTCTATTTATCAGACCAGAGTACTCTGTGCTCATGCAGAAGACTACAAGGTTGAGCTGACTGATGCGGATAAAGAACTGATTTCAAAGAGAGTCAGTGAACTGATCGATAACGACAGCAATAAGGAATTCATGGAGATTGCAGGTTCTGATGAGAAGATGCTTACAGACCTGATGACGAAGAATGCTCTGGCCAATAAGGTATACAAGGCGATCATCGATGAAACCGAGATCAAAACAACCGAGGAAGACAATCGTCAGAATGCCATCAGTTATCTGCTCTTCACCGAACAGAAGGAAGAGGAATCGGCTGAAGCGGATACTGCCGCCGAGACGGAAACTGCTGCCGAAGCAGAAACCGAAGCTAAAGAGACAGGATATAAAGAGGCTGATGCCAAAGCTGCTCTGAAGAAGGTTGAGAAAGGCACTTCTCTGGAGGATGTGGGCAAGGAAGCCGGCATTGATGTATCCACAACCAATTTTGGTGTCAATGAAGAACAGTCATCGGAATTCGGCAAAAAGGCTGTTGCTCTGAAAAAAGGCGAATCTGCCATGGCTTATGAAGAAGGCACCGGCTGGTATGTTATGGTCTGCGATTCCGAGAATGATGAGGAAGCTACTGCTGAAGCATACGAAAGTGCTGTAGAAACAGAAAAAAGCGAGCATTTTTCGGAAGTGTACAAGGAACTGTCCAAAGAGAAGTTTAAGGTGAATGAAGATGTGGTCAAAAGTCTGAATATCGCGGATACGCCGGTTCTCAATCTGGAATCCGAAACAGAAGATTCCACAGAGGATGCATCTCAGGAAGAAGGTTCTGCAGAGAATGGTACAGCAGAAGGGGAAACCACAGAAGCTGAAACTGCAGAGGCACAGACAACGGAAGCTGAAGCCACAGAGGCTGAAACCACAGCTGCGGAGACGACAAAAGCCGAATAAACCGGTCTGTACGGCATGAAATTCCTTACCGGCCATACGGCAGGACAACAGATAAATGTATCGGATAATAATCCGGACATAATAAATACAAAATACATCAGATACAAAAAGCTGGACTGACTTTACCGGTCAGTGCAGCTTTTTTATGTGAAAATCACTTCATAAAGACAAATGTTTCTGCTGTGCGGACAAATCTGAAAAAAGGTTAATCAAAAACAAAAGAATTGAAGAATCTTTTTGTATTGTACGTGAAAATATTACTTTTAATCAATAAAAATGATTAAAAACGCATCTTTTATTTATCTCTACAATATGATACTATATCAGTACATTTTCAAGCTAAGGTTAAATTTGTCCTGTGTCATCTGCAAAGGTGTTCCTATATGGATTCAGGACTTCAGGAGGATAGGATATGAGAAACTGCGATAAATATGAAAGACAGTATTTTTTACCCCCGGTGGAATGCTACGACTGGGTAAAAAAAGATTATATTGATAAAGCTCCCATATGGTGCAGTGTTGACCTTCGTGACGGCAACCAGGCACTGATCGAGCCCATGAGCCTGGATGAGAAACTGGAGTTTTTTGAACTTCTTGTGAAAGTAGGCTTCAAGGAGATCGAAGTGGGTTTTCCTGCTGCATCGGAGACCGAGTACAATTTCCTCCGTGCCCTCATTGAGCGGAATATGATTCCTGATGATGTGACGATTCAGGTACTGACTCAGGCCAGAGAACACATTATCAAGAAAACATTTGAGGCAGTAAAGGGTGCGCCCAGAGCCGTGATCCATGTATACAATTCCACTTCTGTAGCCCAGAGAGAGCAGGTATTTAAAAAGAGCAGAGAAGAAGTGAAGCAGATCGCCATAGACGGTGCCGCTCTTCTGAAGAAGCTGGCCGATGAAACCGACGGCAATTTTGCTTTCGAATACAGCCCGGAAAGTTTTACCGGTACAGAGATGGACTATGCACTGGAAGTGGTTAATGCCGTGCTGGATGTATGGCAGCCTGCACCGGACAACAAGGTGATCATCAATCTGCCCAGTACCGTTCAGCTTTCCATGCCTCACGTATTTGCCAGCCAGGTGGAGTATATGAGTAAGAATATGAAGTATCGTGACAATGTAATCCTGAGCCTTCATCCCCACAACGACCGCGGATGCGGCGTCAGTGATGCGGAGCTGGGTATCCTTGCCGGTGCTGACCGTATCGAAGGCACATTGTTCGGCAATGGTGAGAGAACCGGCAATGTGGATATCGTAACGCTTGCCATGAATATGTTCTCCCACGGTGTTGATCCGGAACTGGACTTCTCCAATATCAGCGAAATCAGACAGGTGTATGAGAGACTGACCGGTATGGTTGTTCACGAACGCCAGCCCTACGGAGGTCAGCTGGTATTTACCGCATTCTCCGGATCTCATCAGGATGCCATTGCCAAGGGCATGAGCTGGAGACAGGACAAAGATCTGTATAAATGGAACGTACCGTATCTTCCCATCGATCCTCAGGATGTGGGCAGAACCTACGACTCCGATGTCATCCGTATCAACAGCCAGTCAGGCAAGGGTGGTGTGGCTTATATTCTGAAGCAGAACTTCGGTCTTGCCCTGCCTGAGAAGATGAAGGAAGAAGTAGGATATATGATCAAGGATGTATCCGACAAGGAGCACAAAGAGCTTACACCGGATCTGATTTATCAGATTTTCGAGGACAAATATATTCATAACGGGGAAGTTTTCCAGATCAGGGAGCATCACTTCAAGCAGCTGGATGACGGTATCCTGGCAGAGGTAACGATTCAGCAGGGCAATGACGAAAGAGTTGTAACGGCCAATGGCAACGGACGTCTCAGTTCCGTCAGCAATGCCATCAAACAGTATTTCGGCATCAGCTATGAACTGACTGTTTACGAGGAGCATTCCCTTTCCAGAGGTTCGTCCTCCAAAGCGGTAACTTATGTGGGCGTCAGCAGTCACGATAAGCTTCACTGGGGCGTGGGCATTCATGAGGATATCATTGTGGCCTCCATCAATGCGCTGGTTGCGGCTGTGAATCAGCTGGAAGAAGTGCGCAGCGTATCTGCATGCAAGGATCAGCGCCTGCTGGAGATCATGAATTATATTCAGATGAATTATCTTACTGTTACACTGGATGAACTTTCCGAGAAATTCTATCTTTCAAAGCCCTACCTTTCCAAATACATTAAGGAAAAGTCCGGCATTACCTTTGGAGAAGCTGTTAAGAAGGTGCGTATGAGAAAAGCACGTACGCTGCTGAAAAACCGCAATATGACCGTGGAATCCATTGCGGAAAGCGTCGGCTACCAGAATGTGGAGCATTTCAACAGACTGTTTAAGAAAGCATACGGCATGACTCCCATTCAGTTCAGAAATCAGAAATAATCGCAGAGACAGGCATCGGTAAGTATTTGCTGCTCTGCCCGGTCGACGCGGAAAATAAATGCTTCCGGCTGCATATAATATCAGAAGAGTAAAACAGGTGTGGTGTGCATCATGGACTCATACCGGATTCTGATAGGAATATGCAGCCAGGGGCGTTTTTTTCGTTATGAGACAGCGGTGGAAAAGGCAGGATTTCACCCGGTATTTGTAACGGAGGCTTATGATGTGCTCAACCGCAGGCTGCAGGGGCGGCTGCTCCGGTGCGTGTATGCTGACAGACGGTTCTGCGATGCCTGTGCAGAGCAGTATGACGGGCTGCTGCTCCCGGGGGGCGGCGATCTGCCCACGGCTTATTCGGGGCAGATGGAACGCTGCCCGACGGGGATGGAGGCACAGGTGGACCGGATGCAGTTTTATCTGGCGGAAGCGTTTCTTTCCTCGGGGAAGCCGGTTATGGGAATCTGCAAGGGAATGCAGCTGCTGAATATTCTGTTTGGCGGCACCCTGTATCGGGATCTGCCGGAGGGAAAAAGAGAGCATCATGCGTACGATGCAGTTCTGGAAAAAGACCGGGAGCACGATTCTCTGATCAGTCCGGCTTTTCTGCCCCATGTAAACCTGCAAAGAGAGCTGCGGGTAAACAGTGCACATCATCAGGCAGTGGAGCAGCCGGGAGACTGTCTGCAGGTGATACAGCAGGCTGATGACGGGGTGATTGAAGGAATCTGCCACAGGGATGTTCCGGCAGTGGGATTTCAGTGGCATCCCGAGCGGCTGGGTACGCCGGAATCTGAGATTTTGTTCCGGGAAGCCTGGGAAGCCATGTTCCGGGAGCAGAGACTCCTCGAACCATGAAAAAACGACTTGACATGCGTTCGTATAGATACTATAATTATGTTAATTGGCAGTCTGCAGCAGGGCAGGAATATAGTGAAGCAATTATCTGTCCGGCTATAAAAAAGGCGAAGGGAATGGTCGTGAATTATGTTATTAAGAACTTATGAGAAGATTACGGATTTATTTGCGCGCAACAACGGTTATCTTAGTTTTGATGATCTGCGCAGAGAGAAGATCACAATTACGCAGATGAATGAACTGGTGGCAAAGGGGATTCTGGAGAGATTTTCGAGAGGCTGGTACTGGTATCAGGGTGAGGGCGCCGAAAAACCTGAGAATTACCGGATGATCGAGATATGCAAGGTGAACCCCAAGGCAGTTGTCTGTGCAGACAGCGCCTGCTATTACTGGGGACTGCTGAAAAAAGAGCCGGATCATCTGTCCTTTGCAACCCGCAGGACGGACCGCTCGGGCATGGAAGTGATTTTCCCCGTATCGAGACACTATTTTTCCGATTATGCGTATACGCTGGATCAGAAGGTGGTGGATACGTCTTACGGAAGCTTTAAGATTTATGATATGGATAAAAGTGTATGCGACTGCATCCGTTTCCGGGAGGAACTGGGTGAAGAGGTTATTAAGGAAGTGATTACCGGGTATGCCAGACAGCAGGATCGTCAGGTAGACCGGATGCTGGCCTATGCTGACCAGATGCGTGTGGGAAGGATTGTCCGCAAGTATCTGTAGGAACACGTGAAAGACAGAAATCCCGGGAGTTTTCCCGGGATTTTTATAATCTGAGAGTGTGTCTGCTCTGCAGACGTGCATTTTACAGTATTTCACGATTGTAGTGATAGATAATGGACGGGCGTCCGCCGGTATTGTAGTCCACATCACTGGATACTTCCTTCAGTTCGATCAGATAGTTCATGTACCGGCGTATGGTGACGCGGGACAGTCCCACTTCATCGGCAATCTGTTCGCTGGTCAGTCCCTCACCGATGTGCTGCTCCAGATAAGCACGGATGGAGTCCAGTGTTTTGCTCTGGAGTCCCTTGCTGGGCAGGATCTCCTTCTCCGAATGACGGCTGGAGGAGGCATTGGACAGGAATTCATCCAGCTGCTGCTGGGAAAGTCCCTGATTGTGCTCAATCAGATTCTGCTTCTGGATGAATTTGTCCAGAGCCACCGCAAAGCGGGAATATTCAAAGGGTTTCACAAGATAGTCAACCAGCCCGTAGCTCAGAAGAGAACGGATATTGGAGATATCGCTGGCTGCGGTTACCATGATTACGTCCACCGGATTGCCCGATGCGCGCAGGTGGTTCAGAAAGATCTTTCCGTCCATGACAGGCATGTACATATCAAGAATGATCAGGTCAACGATATGATCTTCCAGATATTTCAGCCCGTCTGAACCGTTGGAAAAGATACCTGCCAGTTCCAGCTGGTTGTTTCGGCTTACATACTGCTTGTTGATGGAGGCAACCATAGGGTCGTCTTCAATGATGATTACTTTATATTTCATAGTGAAGTCTCCGTTTCAGTCTGTATTTTGCGGATCATGACAGTGGCTTCCGTTCCTTCGCCGGGGTCAGATTCAATCTTTAAGGAGCCGTGGAATTCGTCAACCAGATTTTTAACCAGGTACAGACCGGTTCCATGGCCGGGGCCCTTTGTGGAGATGCCCCATTCCGTGATTCTGTTTACCAGTTCCCTGCTCATGCCCCGTCCTGTATCGAGAACCGAGATGTATGTGCTTTCTTCATCGATGAATACGGTGAGCTGGATTTCTTTCAGAAAATGATCACAGGAATTCAGTTCTTCGATGGCATTCTGAAGCAGGTTGCCCAGAATGGTTACATACGCGTTGGAAGGAATGCCGGTGGTCAGATGGGCGCAGCAGCTTTCAGGCACCAGATTCAGGGTGATGTCCAGTTCGGCTGCGCGGATGGCTTTGCCGATTATGATGGCAGCAACCCCCTGATGGGTGATCAGCCGGGAAATCTGACTGATGGAACGGGAGGAACCCATACTGCTCTGAAGAAGATATTCCTTTGCTTCTTCCACATGATCGGTCTCCAGATAGCCCAGGATAACATGAAGCTTGTTCATGAATTCATGATTGAAAGCCCGCAGGGTATCCACCATGTTGTTGGCATCCTCCAGCTGTTCCGTCATCTCATTGATCAGTTTGGCATTCTGGAACAGAGAGGCGGCGCCGACCAGCTGCCCGTTGGAATATAGGGGCAGATGGGTGATCAGCAGGTTTTTGCCGTGAAGAACCATGTGCTCGTTGTAAATTGCCTGTCTTGTCTCAAGAACCTGGGGCAGCTTGCTTTCCGGCATGACGTCCTGTATGGGAACCCGGTCATAGGGGATGATGGGCAGCCCCAGGATCTCACAGCCTATGTTGTTGATGATGGTAATGCGTTTATCTGTGTTGATGGCGATAACGCCTTCGTCAATAATATTCAGTACATTGGCATTGCCGTCGTAGATCCGGGAGAACTGTTCGGGATTATAGCCTTTCAGCTGATTTCGTATGAAACGCATGGAGGCTGTTGCACACAGGATGCCGATTCCCAGCAGCAGGATCATTGCCAGAATGTATATGGGAGCCGATTTCACAATATTGGAAAACTGACGCCGGTACAGAGTCGATACGGCTACAAAACCGATGATGGTGTCGTCGGTATCTTTGATGGTAGAGTAGGCGATGCGGTAACGCCTACCCCTGTCATCCTTTTTGGTATCCGTATAATCGATATCATCTTCCAGCAGCTCCATCTCCCGGCTGCCTGTCAGTCTTCCGATATAGGCGGGATCACAATTATAGATAATCGTTCCCGTTTTATCAACCAGGGTAATGCTGTCCACGATGGGCATATCATCTATCAGATCCTGCAGAAAAGATTCGCACTTTTCGGTTGCATAGCCGCGCTTTACGGAATCAATAACATTAGGTCCTGCAGATAATGCGTTGGCTGTGGTCAGAAGGTTATCGGCAATGATCTTAACCTGTGAAGAGATATTCACGGAAATCGATACGATGGCACAGATGATCACTGCAAGCGCGATACATCCCAGCTGAACCATATATATATGATATTCAAATGTTAACTTTTCTTTCGGGAATTTTTTCATGGTATACTCCTTTGATACGGTCTATTTTATAAGGGAATACCAGAATGTGCAATGGAATAATTATTTTTTTTAGTTAGTTAACATTTTGTGTATTTTGTAAAACTTTCCTTTGACTTTTTTATATAATATAATGAAAATGCCGAAGATTTTTTGAAATTTTATCAGTATTAAAGATCGTTCCGTGCCTGAAAAGGCGGCCGCAACGGTTGTACATCAGGTCTGAGGCTGCTTATGTAAGATGATTATTGTATGGTGAATTGGGGGAAGGAGGATTTATTATGACAGTATCATTGACAGCGTATGTAAAACAGAATCTGACGGCGACAGAGCCGGAAAAGGAAAAAGTGATTTCGGTACTTTACAGGATGTTTGGCATGGGAGTGATTTCAGAGAGGGAACTGCTTCGCAATATTGAGTTGTTAAGAAGAAGGTAAGGCCGGAAAGGCTGTGAGCAGGACCCGTTTTCCGCGGGGGATGTGTGGATACAAAAGGATAAAGTTTCATAAAGAGAAAAAAGACAGGCAGGCGTCCCGGACGCCTGCCTGTTTGTCAGGAGGCGCCCCGGCGGAGTATGTTTCTGTCCGGTCCCGGGATATGGTCTTGCGCAGGAGATTTTTTATGTGTATACTTGGAATGTCAGTGACAAAAGATACAATGAAAACATCGGTATGCGAGGTAATTTTATGAATAGAGAAGAATTTATCAGATTAACACAGGAAAAACCGTTTTTACTTGATGGAGCCATGGGTTCCAATCTGATTCTGGCAGGTATGCCCAGAGGCGTCTGCTCAGAGCAGTGGATTCTGGAACATCCTCAGGTGGTTGAGAAACTCCAGCGGGCGTATATGGAAGCGGGCAGTCAGGCAGTTTATGCTCCCACATTTATGGCAAACCGGATCAGCCTGGACAATTTGGGACTGGCAGATCAGGTGGAACGCTTCAACCGGGAGATTCCGAAGATTTCCCGGCGGGCGGTGGGCGACCGGATTCTGGTTGCCGGCGATATGACTACCTGCGGAAAGATGCTGGAGCCGGGAGGTCCCATCAGTCATGACGAACTGTTTGCCGCCTATGCGGAACAGGTTCGCCTGCTGACGGAAGCAGGGGTGGATTTTATCATCGGCGAAACCCTTCTATATGAAGAGGAAGCTCTGGTACTGCTGGATGCGGCTGCATCGGTAACGGATACGGCAGTCTGCTGCAGCTTTACGGTGGAAGGGGACGGCACGCTGCCTTTCGGAGGCAATGTGGTGGATGCTGTGGCCAGTGCAGAGACCATGGGTGCGGCAGCAGCGGGAATCAACTGTTCCATGGGACCCGACCAGGCGCTGGCTGTTGTGAGAAACATGAGTGAACGCCTTTCAATTCCCGTAATCGCCAAGCTCAATGCCGGTATGCCGGACATTTCTGATACGGGTGAGGTTGTCTACAGCATGGATGAGGAAAAATTTGCTTATTACATGGAAAAACTGCTGGATGCCGGCGCATCGGTTGTGGGCGGCTGCTGCGGAACAACACCGGCTTATATCGCGGCACTGAAAAAGGTAATCGACAGAAGAACGGCAGGCAGAAAAACTGTTGATGAAAAAGCGGATGATAAGAGAACTTCTGATAAAAAAAACGCTGATAAGGAGATGTGATTATGAGCAGAGTGGCCGGTTATCGGACGAAAAACCGGGATATGATGCTTGCCTATATGAAGGAAAACCGGGATCGCACCGTTTATGTCAATGACATCCATCAGTATATGAAAGAACAGGGAGTTAATGTCAATATTACAACCATCTACCGTTTTCTGGATAAACTGCTGGAGGAACGCCGGATTCTGAAATATACAGCGGATAAAGGAGAGTGTGCCGGCTTTCAGTATGTGGGGGAAGGCAATTGTTGTGAGGAGCATCTCCATGTGAAATGTACTGCATGCGGCAAGGTGATTCATCTGGACTGCCAGTTTATGGATGAAATCCGCCATCATCTGCAGGAGCATCACCGCTTTATTCTGCAATGCAGCGGCTCCAGTCTGTTCGGATTATGTGAAGAATGTCAGAAGAAATTGCAAAAAGATTGACATTACTTTTACATCTTGTTAAAATGAACACACAGGCAGTATTCGACGTATTTTGTGCAACTTCTATAATTTGCATTATCATACTGCTGAATTAACTGTCAAAAAAGAGGGTACGTATTGATTTACGGAAAGGGGTAAAAATGAAGAAATTAAAAGTTGTAGACCAGGAAGCGTGTATGGCATGCAGACAGTGTGAAGTTGTCTGTTCAGAAACATTCTACAAAGAATATGATCCGGATTTATCATGCATCCGTATCGGAGAGAAAAACGGCGCAGTAAAGACGACTGTCTGTGTACAGTGCGGTAAGTGTGCAAAATCCTGTGAACAGGAAGCAATCACCAAGAATGCAAAGGGCGTTTTCACAATCGACAAGAAGAAATGCGTCGGCTGCGGCAAATGTGCGGAAGTTTGTCCTTTCGGTGTTCTGGTTATGCGTAAAGGTGCTGAACATCCTTCAAAATGTATCGCATGCGGCAAGTGCGCAAAATCCTGCCCTGTTGATGCAATCGCTGTTGTTGAGAAATAATCAGGTTTACATAGTCGGGACAGCGGATTGTCCCGCACGGTAAAAGGACAGCCAAAACGGATACGGTCCGGTTCCGCAGGGAATCAGGCGGTATCCGTTTTTCATATGGTGTGCCCGGATGGCACACAGGGCTCAGGTATCTGATATGTGAACGTATGAAGATATAAACGATGGGGACAGGAGATTACAGCAGGCCGGTAAGCTGGATAAGGATTCCCCAGCAGACGCCGGAGAGATACAGAAGGCCCAGAATCTGCAGATTCTTTTTCCTGTTCCGGTGCAGGCGGAACAGGATCAGCAGCCCTACGCCGGCGCTGACCAGAAGTCCGGACATCATAGCGCCGCCGTTCAGGATTCCCTCCAGATACAGCTGCGTAATCACTACGGAAGCAGCACAGTTGGGAATCAGCCCCACCAGGGCGGCAAGCATCTGACCAGCTACAGGAACATTAAGAATCAGTCCGGACAGATTCTCCTCGCCGATTCCTTCGATCACCAGGTTCAGAACGAGAGAAATCAGGAAAATATAGACAACGATCCGGATCGTATGGTTTACGGCAGAACGGGTAATGCTGCCATTTTCACAGTGACAGTGTTCATGTTCGCAGATGGAGTGAATGTCCGCTTTTTTTTCAGGCTCACGGAATATGCGCACGAGAATCTGATCGGCAGCCAGACCGGTTACAATACCGATGAGCATCTTCATGCCCAGTATTTTCAGGATAAGAACCGGGTTTACCTGCTCTGACAAAAGGATCGGAAGCATCTCATCGGAGGTGGAGAGGTATACGGCAAGAAGGGTTCCTACGGTAATCAGTCTGCCGGCATACAGACTGGAAGCAGCAGCGGAAAAACCGCATTGGGGGAAAATACCCAGAAAACCGCCCCATACAGGCCCCAGCTTTCCGGCTTTGCGGATCAGACGCGTCGTCTGCTCTCCGGTTTTGTGTTCCAGATATTCCATCAGCAGATACGTAACAAATAAAAACGGAATCAGCCGCAGACTGTCCAGTCCGCTGTCCATTAAAATATCGGCAATTTTCTCCATAAATCAATCTCCCTTAAAAAATCAGCATTAAAACGCAAATGGTTTGCATTTTGAGATTATAAAGAGTTTATGCATACTTGTCAAGAGTCTGGGGAGATGAGTTTTAATATGATTTTAATTATTTTCCTCTTTTGTTTTAATGTGTATCGGGTATGATGTGAGTGTAAAAAGAATTGCAGATATATACGTCTATATATACGTCGATGATACAGAGAAAGGATTATGATTATGGAAGATATGGAAAAGAGAGAATTGATAGAAAAACTGGCAGAAAAGGCACAGATCAGCAAAGAAGAGGCACAAGCGGTTCTGGAACGCAACAACTGGGATATTCTGGACTGCATGATTGAGCTGGAGAGGGCCGGGCGGATCCATGATTCCGATGTACAGACGGGGACCGGCTATTCCACACAGGATCAGAATTCGGAAGAATTTCAGCAGGTTACGGTTACCGCATCGCGCACCAGGGAAGAATCCACCGGTGTGAAGCTGAAGCGGATCCTGAAGAAACTGTTTCGCAAAAGTCTGGATAATGATTTTGTGGTTACACATAAAGAAAAGGAAATTCTGCATGTACCGGTGCTGATACCGGTTATACTTCTGCTGGTTGTTTTCTGGGCTACGGTGGTGGTTCTGTGCATCGGTCTGCTGGCAGGGCTGCGCTATTCCTTCCGGGGAAATGATCTCGGTACGGATAAGGTGAATGAGACTATGGACAAGGTGGCGGATTGTGCGGAAGATATTAAAGAGAAGGTCAGGGAATTTATAGATGAAGAGAATACTGATAGTAGAAGATGAAGATAAGATTGCCCGTTTTCTGGAACTGGAACTGGTTCATGAGGGGTATGAGGTAGTGAAAAAACATGATGGGAGAAGCGGTCTGGAAGCGGCGCTTTCGGGAAGCTTTTCCCTGATGATACTTGATATCATGCTGCCGGGAATCAACGGGCTGGAGGTACTCAGGCGTCTGAGGAAAACGTCGGAGCTCCCGGTGATCATGCTGACAGCCAGAGATCAGGTGATGGATAAGGTAAACGGCCTTGACATGGGTGCGGATGATTATATGACCAAGCCTTTTGCCGTGGAGGAACTGCTGGCGCGGATCCGTCTGGTTCTGCGCAAGCATTCGTCGTCAGAACCGGAAACGGCGGCAGGCAGCGGGCATATTCACCAGATCCGGGGGCTGGTGATGGATGAATCGGCTCACACGGTCAAATACCAGGGAAAGGAAATTTCGCTGACCAATAAGGAGTTTCAGCTTTTAAGAGAATTGATGATAAACTGCAATGTTGTTCTGTCAAGAGAAACCATTCTCAGCAGCGTATGGGGCTACGATTATGTGGGAGAGACCAACGTGGTGGATGTGTATGTCCGTTTCCTGCGCCATAAGATCGATGATGCCGTAGGAGAGAAATTTATTCTCACTGTGCGGGGAGTGGGCTACGTAATCAAAGACGAACACCGGGAATAAAAGAGGGCGGCATGAATAAAAGAGGGGCAGCATGAATAAAGAACAGACAGATAGTAAAAGAGAAAAACAGCGGGAGGACAGACGGGACCGCACCGCAGGCCGCTCCGGTTCCATTGCATGGAAACTGAATCTGGCAAACCAGAGGAAACGGCTGGGCAGTCTGATTTCTACAGCCCTGTTTGTTTTTATTGTTATGGTACTGGTATGGTTTCTGGCAGCGGAACAGATGCTTATTCCATCAGGTGCACAGGTGGTTCGGGGGCATCTGGAAGGAAGCCTGAAAAACCTGGAAACATTGAAATATATATTTATTGACGGGTCAGGAACACGTTATGCGGCAGAACTGGGCCGTTTTCTTCTGTTTATCCGGACACCCTTTCTTGCAGCCTGCGGGGGTGCATTTGTCTGGTGGACTCTGGGTTTCATAAATGGAACGGAATCCTACCGGAAGTATCTGAAACCCATTGATGAGATTGCTCTGGCGGCAGAGGAGATTTCCAGCAAAAATATGATGGAGGAGCGTTTTTCCAGTCTGGAGGAGGCTATCGATCATATTGACGGAAGCTCGCCGGAGCTGATGCTGAATACGGGCGATTCCGATCTGCAGGGACTGGAGGCGGCCATCAATAATATGCTGAAACGGCTGCACAACAGCTACAGGCAGCAGATCCGTTTTGTAGACGATGCCAGCCATGAACTGCGCACGCCTATTGCTGTGATTCAGGGCTACATCAATATGCTGGACCGGTGGGGAAAATCGGACGAGAGTATACTGGAGGAATCCATAGCGGCCATCAAAGCGGAAGCGGCCCATATGAATACGCTGGTGGAACAGCTTCTGTTTCTTGCAAGAGGAGATGCGGGAAGGCAGAAATTTGAGCCGGAGCCGGTGAATCTTCTGTCCATGATGGAGGAAATCGCAGAGGAATCCCGGATGATCGACCCGGAGCACCGTTACGAACTGCGGGTATCGGAATCGGTGGAAATTCAGGCGGATTATGCCATGCTTAAGCAGTCGGTTCGTATTCTGATCGACAATGCAGCCAAATACAGTCCTTCCGGCAGCAGGATACGCATGCGGATGTATACCCGGGATACTCCCGGCGGCGGCAACAGAGGCACCGTCAGCGGGAGGAATGGAGATACCTGCAGCGGAACAAAAAAACAGGTCTGTATTGAGATTCAGGATAACGGCATGGGAATCGGCAAAAATGATGTGGGCCATATTTTTGAAAGGCTGTACCGGGGAGATCCGGCAAGAAATTCCAGAACAGGAGGAAGCGGCCTCGGGCTTTCCATTGCCCGGTGGATCGTAGAAAGGCATAAGGGCTTTTTTGAGGTGATCAGTTATGAAGAAATAGGAACCCGGATCACCATCGTACTGCCGCTGGAGCAGACATCTCAGGTATGAAGATCACAGGACAATATCTGCTGAAATATCCGTTTGAATATCCGGCCCGGATATCCGGTATCCGGTGAATGTTACGGGAAACAGAGAACGGCAGTTCAGCGGGGCTGGACTGCCGTAGAGGCGACAACATTTATTTTTCAATGATGATACGAAGACAGCGGATGATTTTCTCTTTTGTCCTGGAATCACACTGGCGCAGAAGGTGCAGAATCTCTGTATCCAGCTCATCGGATGAATGGTCGGAATCTGTCATGCCTGCATGAAGCAGATAATCAACAGACACATTAAGCACACTTGCATAATAGGTAAGAACCCGCAGATTCATTTTTGTGCGATTGTTTTCTATGTTGCTGATGAAAGCCACGGTTGTGTTCAGGCTATCGGCAATCTGTTCCTGTGTAATGTTGTTGGCCTTCCTGAGCTGCTGCATGCGCTGTCCAACAAGTTTATAGTTGATTTCCATTCGTGCCTCCCGAAATTAAGTGATTGATTATAGTATAAAACAAAAATATCATTATTTCCATCAATGCAGAGTTTATTATATATACTTTTTTGATAAATTTTATGCAGAAAATATGAGGAAAAGAAGGGGATGTTATGGAAATACGGCAGAATTTCGCGATAAAAACCGGAAGTGCTGGATCGGATGCAAATCTGTTCAACATCTGGACATTTTACGGGGATTCTGATAAAATCTGTATCTGTTCAGAGTCAGGCGGATTTGTACAAAAAGAGTGCTGAATTCCTGCATTCATGATAACTTTTTCATATAAATCTATCTGACGGATATGTCACACCGGGAAAACACGCAGTGTGGACGCATCCGGCTCTGAGCAGCTGCTGGAATATTAATTCAGATGGAAAGGCTGTGAGTAAAAAATGGGGGCAGAGATTAATTTTTTTTATTATGCGGGATGGATCTGCCTGCTGTATTTTATATTTATCGTAATATATGTAGGACCTCGCCCTTCTTTTCACTATGTGTGGCTGGCAGCGGGAATTGTATTCCTGTGTGTGGACCGGAGCCTGGAAACAGGAATCTGGCTGCAGATGCCTGTAATGCTTCGTATAATTCTGATTTTTTCAGTGTTTGTCTGTACCGCAGTGTTTTTTCTGATGGAACTGCTGGTACTTTCGAAGATGAGGGCTGTTCCGAAGAGGCCTGTGCAGTATGTGATCGTACTTGGTGCCTGTGTGCGGGGAACCCGTGTGACAAGGTCACTTGCTTTTCGCCTGAAAAGAGCCGCAGAGTATGCACAGGCACATCCGGACTGCATGCTGGTGGTATCCGGCGGTCAGGAACCGGGTGAGGATATTACGGAAGCGCAGGCCATGAGCAGCTGGCTTGTACAACACGGGATTGGACGGGAGAGAATCCTGCTGGAGGACCGTTCCGTAAATACCAGGGAGAATCTGCTGTTTTCAAAAGAAATCATCTGCCGTTATGAAACCGTTAAAAAAGCAGACACCGCGGAGGATGTCTGCGCAGAAGAATTGCCGCATAACTGCGGCGGCATCGAAGAAAAACTGTCGATTGCCGTCTGCAGCAATAATTTCCATATGTATCGTGCCCTGTCTCTGGCCGGAGCTGTCGGAAAATGGCATACAGAAGGTCTGGCGGCCATGACCGATCCGTTCATGTGGCTTTCCTTTACCGTCAGGGAAGGGGCAGCTCTGTTTAAAGAGCTGATCTTCGGACATATCCGTTTTTCACTGTTTTGACGGCGATGCTTCAGCTGTTATCTGAGAAGGGCGGTGCCTTCCGGCAGCAATCGGCAGACCGGCAGAGGATGGGGATTTATGGGGATTTCAATTGCGGATGGCGTCTGTGCCCCGTTCACCGGTACGGATCCGCAGAGCTTCACAGATTTCGGATACAAAAACCTTACCATCTCCCACTGCGCCGGTTTTCAGAACTCTTTCCGCTGTTTCCAGAATCTTTTCATAAGGAACTTCGGATACGACCATTTCGATTTTGATCTTGGGGATCAGCTGTACCTCGGTTTTAACGCCCCGATAGTAGGTCACGATTCCCTTCTGCACACCGCAGCCCTGTACATCATATACCGTCATGCCCTCCACACCGATCTCGTTCAGGGCATCCTTTAATTCCTGAAATTTTTCCTTACGTGTGATAATTTCAACCTTGTAGATTTTTTCCATCATAGTGCCTCCTGATTGGTATTGGATTAATACCTGAATAGATACAAATATAGGGCATTAACCGGCATTTGTCAACGGTCCCCTTTACAGGGTATCACAGTCATTCTGCCGCCGGAGGTTGTTTTTTCTCAGGCAAAAGAAGTTCTGAACTGCAGTTTTTTTATTTTCGGTGACATACCGGTTTACAGATTCTGAAAGTTGATGTTATACTATAATTTGGATTAGAATGTAATCCGTTTTACATCAGGCCAATAACTTATTTACATAGGGAGGTATATATGAAGAAATTAAGTGTTGTATTGATGATGCTGATGCTTGGAACAGCGGCTTTGACAGCCTGTTCAAAAAGCTCGGATATACAGCTGCAGACCAGGTCGGAGACAAAATCCCAATGGGGGCTGACCCTGAATTCTGATGGGACGGAAGCTGATACGGAGTCTGCGGAGGAATCCGGTGAAGAGAATCCGGTTGTAGAGCTGGATGATGATGTACTGCTTCTGGAAGTGGATGATACACAGGTGGAGGCTGTATCTCCTGTGAATGTTCGTTCCGGACCCGGTACCGGCTATGATAAGGTGGGCGGTTTGTCCGGATCGGAAGAAGTTACGATGACGGGCATCTGCAGTAATGAATGGATCCGCATTGATTTTGATGGGGAGGACGGATACGTTTCCATGAGTTATCTGACATCTGCAGATGATGAAGTATCTCTGAGTGATCTGCTTGCTCAGGTGCAGGCTCTGAAAGCCGGCGGCAGTGATGAAAGCAGTTCCAATGAGAGCAGCGCGAACGAAAGCAGTTCCAATGAGAGCAGCGCAGACGAAAGCAGTTCTGATAAAACCGGTGAATCCGGTGCGGAAGACCAGATGGCATGGGCAGTTACAGATGTGAATGTCCGCAAGGGGCCCAAAGCTGCTTATGATGTTCTTGGACACCTGGCACAGGGCGAAGGCGTAAAGGTGCTTGACAGCACGGACGCATGGTGGTGGAAAGTGGAATTCAACGGTCAGGAAGCTTATGTTTCCGCACAGTATCTGACCACTGAAAAACCGGCGGAATAGAACAGCCGGCAAACAGTATAACCGGCAGAATAAGATTTTGATAGGAGTAAAAGGCGATGGAATACACAATTCTCGGAAAGACCGGGCTGAAAATATCCAGACTCGGTTTTGGTGGAATCCCTATTCAGAGAATCGATGCGGAAGGTACCTGCAGGCTGATTGACCGCATGCAGGAGGCGGGTATCAATTATATTGACACAGCAAGGGCCTACACGGTCAGCGAGGAATATCTGGGAAAGGCTTTAAAGGGCCGCAGAGATCAGTTTGTACTGGCAACAAAATGCCGGGCGGAGTCGAAGGAACAGTTTGCGGCGGGGATTGATACCAGCCTGAAGATGCTGCAGACAGATTATATCGATCTTTATCAGTTCCATAATCCGTCCGTGGCTGATTTTGAAGCGCTGACTGCGCCCGGCGGTGCGCTGGAAGCTATGATGGAGGCGAAAAAGGCGGGCAAAGTGAGACATATCGGCATCACAGCTCATTCTCTGGAGGTTTTCCGCCGTGCGCTGGAGACGGACTGGGTGGAAACGATTATGTTTCCGTATAATATTGTGGAATCTCAGGGTGAGGATCTGATTGCTGCCTGCCGGGAAAAGCATATCGGCTTTATCGATATGAAACCCATGGCAGGGGGAGCGATTGAAGATAAAACTCTGGCACTGCGCTATGTGCTGTCCAATCCGGCGGTTACCGTGACGATTCCCGGTATGGCAGCGGAAGAGGAACTGGAGCAGAATATCGCTGCTGCCGGCAATACAGCGCCTTTGACAGAGGCAGAGAAAAAGGCCTGCGAGGATGTGCGGGAGCAGCTGGGCAATGATTTCTGCCGCCGCTGCAATTACTGTGCGCCCTGCACAGCCGGCATCAGTATTCCCAGTGTGTTCCTGTTTGCAGGATATCTGGAACGGTACGGACTTGCCGACTGGGCGATGGACCGGTACAATTCTCTGGGAGTAAAGGCAGATGCCTGCGTGGAATGCGGAGAATGTGAACCGAGATGTCCTTATCATCTGCCGATTCGTGAAAAGATGAAAAAATCCGCACAGGAATTTGCCGGGCTGGAACAGAAACGGGCAGCAGACAGGTAGAACCGGATACAGGAAATGGAGGTGGCGTGAATGCCTGCTATTTATGCACATTACAGTTTTGGAAAAAAAGTATACCGGCAGCTGCCGGATTCACTGAAAAGAATTGTCAGAAATTATAAAAAGGAATATATGGCAGGTCTTCAGGGGCCGGATTTCCTGTTTTTTTTCAACCCGCTGAGTAAAAACCGATATGGTCAGCTGGGGCATCAGATTCACGGGGAGAATGCATCTGTGTTTCTGAACCGGGCGGCCAAAATCCTGAAAGTAACGGGTATGAATTCGCCGGAAGGTGCCTATATTATGGGATTTATCTGTCATTTTATGCTGGATTCCTCCTGTCATGGCTTTATCAGCCGGATGACCGGGGAGACAGGAGAGTCCCATACGGAGCAGGAGACGGAATTTGACCGGTATATGATGGAAAAGGACGGCAAATGTGCGCTGAAATATCCGCTGTACCGTCTTGTGGATGATTCTCAGGAACTGGCGGAGACCATGTCGGTTTTTTATAAAGGAGTATCCACCTTTGCGGTGCGAGTCAGCCAGGAACGCATGCGCCTGATCCGCAGACTGCTGTTTTCTCCGGGAAGGCTGAAACGCAAAGTGCTGGCCGGTATGGCAAATCTCGTATTCGGTCCTGACCGGGAATTTACTTCTTTCATTATGAAAACCCATGCCAACCCTGCATGTGAGGATATCAGCAGAGGGCTGGAACAGCGTCTGGAGCGGGCCGTTCCCGAATGTGTGCGGGAAATAGAAGGATTTATTGCGGCAGCCGGCGGTGGAAACAGCCTGTCGGAGCGCTTTGAACATAATTTTAATCAGGCGAATAGATGAAAGTCAAAGAAAAAGGAAAAATGAAAAAAGAAGGAAAACTGACAAAAAAGGAACTGAGCTGGGTACTGTATGACGTGGGAAATTCCGCATTTACCCTGCTTGTGGCGACGATTCTGCCGATTTATTTCAATGCTCTGGCGGAAAATAACGGTGTGTCCAGTGCACAGTATCTGGCCTGGTGGGGTTATGCGGCTTCCATATCGACGCTGCTGGTGGCGTTTATCGGACCGGTATTCGGCACTTTTTCCGATCAGAAAGGGATGAAGAAGCCGGTTTTCATTACGGCTGTGCTGGTTGGCGTTATATCCTGCGCGGCACTGGCACTGCCGGGTTCGTGGGGCGTTTTTCTGGTGGTATTTATTATTGCCAGGACAGGTTATGCCGCCAGTCTCGTTTTTTACGATTCCATGCTGACGGATGTGACCACACCGGAAAGGATGGACATTGTTTCTTCAAAAGGATATGCGTGGGGGTATATCGGAAGCTGTATTCCCTTCGTGATCAGCCTGGTATTTGTTCTTATGTATGACTCTTTCGGGATTACCATGACAGCGGCCATTGCCATTGCTTTGTTTATCAATGCAGGCTGGTGGCTGATCATGACATTGCCTCTGCTGAGAAATTATCATCAGGTTTATTATGTGGAGGATGCTGAAACCCATCGGATAGCGGCCGTATTCCGCCGTCTGGGACATACATTTGCCGATCTGAAAAAGCATAAGAATATTTTCATGTTTCTGCTGGCATTTTTCTTTTATATCGACGGCGTGTACACGATCATCGAAATGGCGGCTGCCTACGGGAAGGCGCTGGGACTGGATACTACAGGGCTTCTGCTGGCGCTGCTTCTGACACAGATCGTTGCCTTTCCGTTTGCATTGCTGTTCGGCAGGCTTGCCGCGGCTGTGAACAACACGAAGCTGATCCGCATCTGTATCGGTGCTTATTTCTGCATCTCCGTATTTGTCATTCAGCTGGACAGACAGTGGGAGTTCTGGGCTCTGGCTGTGGCAGTGGGAATGTTCCAGGGAGCGATTCAGGCCTTGTCCAGATCGTATTTTGCAAGAATCATTCCTCCTGAAAAATCAGGAGAATATTTTGGCATTTTTGATATCTGCGGCAAAGGCGCTTCCTTCATGGGAACCGCGCTGATTGCTGTGATTACGCAGATTACCAGCAATGCAAGCGCCGGAGTCGGTGTTCTGAGCATCATGTTTATAATCGGATTTGTGCTTTTTGGAAAAGCAGCCCGTCTGAATGAAAAATGAACGGTTGTTCAAAATAATGCTTGCATATTTGGGACAGGAAGTATAAAATGATTAGCATGGGTTCCAGCCTCTAAAGTATGGGCTGAGATCGATAAGGGAAACTCTGGAAAGGATTGTGCAGCAGATGAGTGTAGAAAAAGTCAATAAATATAAAGAAGACAAGAAAAACAGAAAAGCCAATCTGGAAAAGGAAAGAAAGAAAAAACGTCTGGTCCGGATCGGAGGCTGGGCAGCAGGTGCCGTGATTGTTGTTGCTCTGGTGGTTATGCTGGGACTGACAGCAAAGAACGCTTACAGCAGTTATCAGGCATCAAAACCGGACTACAGCAGCGATTCTCTGGTTATTTCCGATATGGCAGGCATTCTTGACGAGACAGAGTCAGATGCGGAGGAAGGTACGGACGAAGGTGCAGACCAGACCGCAGAAGGTGAAGACACGGATGCATCCGCTGAATCAGACGGGAGCACAACAGGTGATGAGTCAGCATCAGGAGAATCAGAAGCAGAATAACGCTTCGCAGACATTGTGCAGCCTGAAATCAGTCGCTTGATTTCAGGCTGTTTTGATATAAAAGGGAGAAACCAATGAAAAGAGGCAATAATATTACTTTGATCGGTATGCCCGGGGCCGGGAAAAGTACCATTGGCGTGGTACTTGCCAAAAGGCTGGGCTACCGGTTCGTGGATACCGATCTTCTGATTCAGGAGCAGGAAGGACGGCTTCTGAAAGAAATCATAGCTGAAGATGGTCTGGAAGGCTTTAAAACCATTGAAAATCAGGTCAATGCCGATCTGAAAGCGGATCGCAGCGTGATCGCCCCCGGCGGCAGTGTTATTTACTGTGAGGAAGCTATGGAGCATCTGAAAACACTTGGTCCGGTGGTGTATCTGAGAGTGTCCTACGAGGAACTGGCCTCCCGTCTGGGAGATCTGGTTGACCGGGGCGTGGCACTGAAGGAAGGACAGGGACTGAAGGAACTGATGGAAGAAAGAGGCGTACAGTATGAAAGGTATGCCGATTATACAATAGATGAGGAAGGGCTGACTCCCGGCAGGATTGCAGCTGTTCTGGAAAAGAAACTGAAAAAAGCCGAATAAAGGACTGAAAAGAGGAGGTTATATTATGTATCAGATTAATTTTGACAAACCCTGCAGAGTTTATTTTATGGGTATTGGCGGTATCAGTATGAGCGGGCTGGCGGAAATTCTCATGAAGGAGGGATTTACTGTAACCGGATCTGATATGAGGGAATCCGACCTGACCAGACATCTGGAAGCTGCAGGGGCCAGGATTTACTATACACAGAAAGCATCCAATATTGACCCGGAGGCTGTGGACGTGGTTGTTTACACGGCTGCTATTCATGAAGATCATCCTGAACTGGCGGAAGTAATCCGTCTCGGAATTCCGCGTCTGACCAGAGCCGAGCTTCTGGGACAGATCATGCGCAATTATAAAACTGCAATTGCTGTTTCAGGCACACATGGAAAGACTACAACAACTTCCATGATTACTGAAGTCATGCTGCGTGCAGAACAGGATCCCACCATCACGGTGGGAGGTATGCTGGACTGTATTCACGGGAATTTCCATCTGGGCGAATCGGACTGCTTTATCACGGAAGCCTGTGAATACACCAACAGCTTCCTGTCCTTCTATCCAACAGTTGAAGCAGTACTCAATATCGAAGCAGATCATCTGGATTTCTTCAAGGATATTGATGATATCCGTCATTCTTTCCGCCTGTTTATGGAGAAACTGCCCGCCGGCGGTATTCTGGTCATTAACAGTGAAATCGACCGCTGGCAGGAACTGACGGCAGGTCTGGCCTGTGAGGTTGTAACGTTCGGTCTTGAGAATTCCGGTGCCGAATATATTGCCTGCGGACTTACATACGATGACAAAGCCCATGCATCGTTTGATCTCATGCACAGGGAAGAGGGCGGTTACAGGAAAATCACCTCAATTCATATGAATGTTCCCGGCGTTCACAATGTTAAGAATGCTCTGGCCTGCGCGGCAATTGCCCTGGAAGAAGGTATCACGCCTGAAGATATTGCCGCCGGACTGGCAGGTTTCGGCAATGCGCACAGACGTTTTGAATATAAGGGGAAAATCGGCGGCGTGACCATTGTGGATGATTACGCACACCATCCTCAGGAGATTGAAGCTACGCTGGCGGCAGCAAGAGAGATGCGGACAGGCAGAATCTGGTGCGCATTCCAGTCCCATACCTATACCCGCACAAAAGCGCTTCTCGATGATTTTGCCAGGAGCCTTTCAGCAGCGGATGAAGTGCTTCTGGCGCCGATTTATGCAGCAAGAGAAACCGATACGCTGGGAGTCAGCTCCCAGGATATTGCGGACCGGATTGAAAAGCTGGGTACGAAGGCACACAGTTTTGATTCCTTCGATGAGATTGAGACATTTATTCTGACAAACTGTAATCCCGGAGATCTGGTAATTACCATGGGAGCCGGGGATATCTACAAAGTTGGGGAGCATCTGCTGGGAAACAGTTCCGCAAAATAGGAAATTGTGGATAACTCATAGAAAAATATTCTGAAAATTAATTAAATTGTCTCGATAATATCCGAGTTGTTTTCCACAATTGCCAGATTTAATAGAACTTTATCCACATTATTCACAGATGCACTGTGGATAATGGGTTTATAATGTGTGAATAAACAGTCAGCAGTTTTGCGAACAGTATATAAACAGCGTGAAATTATAAGAAGGATTAAGAGGAAGATCACTATGAGTCATTTGAAGGTAATGGGGACAGGAACCGGATATACCCTGATTTCCAATGTGTTTATTGATCAGTATATGATTACTGCGGGTTCCAGCCATCTGAAGACATATCTGCTGCTGATGCGTCTTCTGGCTGATCCTCTGAAAGAGATTTCCGTAAGCGGTATGGCGGATATTCTGGACTGCAGTGAAAGCGATGTGATGCGTTCTCTCCGCCACTGGGAGAAAAAAGGTCTGATGCAGCTGAAATATGAGCCGGGCAGCAGAGTTCTTTCAGAGATTATACTGTTGGATCCGCAGGAGGCCGGAAGTCTTCGGGATGCACCGGCGCAGGAGCCCGGAAACAGCCGGATGCAGGAAGAACTGGTGATCAGCCGGGCTCCTGCACAGCCATCAGCACCGGTGCAGTTTGTGAATATCGCCCAGTCCGCCGCATCAGGACAATCCGTGCCGGGGGCACAGCCCGGGGAAAAGAAAAATGCCGGAAGACAGCAGTCAGACCGGCAGTCTGCGATTGAACAGCCTGTGGCCGAACAATCTGCGGCCGGACAGTCTGCGATCGGGCAATCTGCGGCCGGTCAGTCTGCAATTGGTCAACCTGCGGCCGAGCAGGAGGAAGAGCCGCTTCCGCCGCATCAGGTGGATCTGGTGTCTGTATCTGCTGACGAAAATTTCAGCCGTATTTTGTTTATTGCGGAGCAGTATATCGGCTCTCCGCTTTCCAGAACTGACTGTGAATCATTTGCATGGATGTACGATTCCCTGAAGATGGATGCCGTACTGATGGAATATCTGGTGGAGTCCTGCGTTTCCAACGGTCACCGCAGTGTGCGCTATATGGAAGCGGTGGCCATTGACTGGCACCGCAAGAAGATCAGAACCGTGGAGCAGGCCCGGATCTATACACCCCTACATAATAAAAACCTGTATGCGGTGATGAAGGCTCTGGGACTTGGGGGGCGTCAGCCTGCTCCTTCAGAGAAAAAGATTATCGACAGCTGGTTTCAGGAATACGGTTTTTCGCTTGATATGGTGGTGGAAGCCTGCAACCGCACCATGATATCGATCCATGAACCGAATCTGAATTATGTGGAATCGATTCTTTCCCGGTGGAAGAAGGCCGGTATCTCCAGACTGGATCAGGTACAGGGACTTGATGAGAAATTCCAGAAGGAAAAGGAAGAAACCGGGAAACAGACCGGTGGAAGAGGCGGAGCAGGCAGGAACAAGGCAGGGAAAAACGGCGGTGCATCCGGTGCCGCAGCTTCTGCCGTACGTCCTTCAGGCAACAGACCGGGGGCGCAGTTCCATGATTTTGAACAGAGAGAGTATGATTATGATGAACTGCTGAAGCAGATCAATTCGTTGAAATAAAGTAAGATGCAATCGACATTCAATTGACAAAGCAGAAATCAATTGACCAATAAAAAGGGAGGCTGCCAGAATGTCACTGACCAATTCTCAGTATGATGAAATTATGCGTGAGTATAACCAGTTAAAATTCCGCCATGCCCGTGAACTGGAGGAACGGATTCAGGAGATTTATGAAAGAATTCCGGCCATACGTGAACTGGACAATGAGATCACGTCGCTGGCTGCAGGTCAGGCCAGGAAGCTTCTGGGCGGAGATCGGGGTTCTCTGCAGGAACTGAAGATCCGCATGGCAGATCTGAAGGAGCAGAAGCGGGTTCTTCTGCTGGGACACGGATACCCGGACAATGCCATGGATATGCAGTACACCTGCCCTGTCTGCCGGGACACCGGATATGCGGACGGCAGAAAATGCGGATGCTTCCGCCAGAAGGAGATTGATATGCTGTACCGTCAGTCCAATCTGAGGGAAATACTGGAAAAAGAAAACTTTGACACCTGTTCATTTGAATGGTATGATAATACAGCATCGGACAGTTGTCCAAGCCCGCGGCAGAATGCGAGGGATGTGGCTGCCGTCTGTATGGAGATGACCAGACAGTTCGGACTGAAGAAGCAGAATCTTCTGCTGACTGGTCCGGCGGGGACGGGTAAGACGTTTCTGACCCACTGTATTGCGAAAGCACTGCTGGATGCGTGTTATTCCGTGATCTATCTGTCTGCGGCAGAACTGTTTGAGATTTTTTCCTCCCATGAGTTTCAGGATGACCGGGAACCGGAGGAAGAACTGATGTACCACCATATTTACGATTGCGACCTTCTGATCATTGACGATCTGGGCACCGAAGTGGCCAACAATTTTACCATGTCCCGCCTGTTTTCCTGTATTAACGAACGGGCACGCATCAACCGGCCGGTGGTTATATCCACCAATCTGAATCTGGAGCAGATCAGAAATCATTATTCGGAGAGAATCAGCTCGAGACTGATCAGCAATTACAGGATACTGACACTTTATGGTGATGATATCCGTATCCGCAAACTGTTTACACATAGGAGAGAAAATAATGGCTAATACATTCAATACGATTCCTGTGGGCCGGCTGGGCCTGATACCTGTTGAGGGATGCATGCCTCTGATGGAAAAGGTGGAAAAGATTCTGATCGAAAGACGCAGGGAAAGAATGGATCAGAGCGATGCGCTTTCTGTCAGTGGTTATAAACGTGATTCTTATATTATCGAAGCAAAAACTCCCCGGTTCGGAAGCGGAGAAGGCAAGGGAGAGATTACGCAGTCGGTGCGCGGTGACGACCTGTATATCATGGTTGATGTGTGCAATTACAGTCTGACGTATTCTCTTTGCGGCAAAGTCAATCATATGTCGCCGGATGACCATTTTTCCAATCTGAAAAGGGTAATTGCGGCAGTGGGAGGCAAGGCAAGACGTATTACGGTTATTATGCCTTTTTTGTATGAGAGCAGACAGCACAGACGCACCGGCAGAGAATCCATGGACTGTGCCCTTGCTCTGCAGGAACTGGTTTCCATGGGTGTGGACAACATCCTGACATTTGATGCACATGATCCCCGGATCCAGAATGCGATTCCGCTGAACGGATTTGAGAATGTGCAGTGCAGCCTGCAGTTTATCCGGACGCTGCTGGAGGTCGAGCCTGATCTGCAGATCGACAGCGATCATATGATGATCATCAGTCCCGATGAAGGTGCCATGGGGCGCGCTGTCTATTATGCCAACAATATGGGACTCGATGTAGGCATGTTTTACAAAAGAAGAGACTACACAAAAATCGTGAACGGGTGCAATCCCATCGTCGCTCATGAATTCCTGGGAAGCTCTGTGGAAGGCAAGGATGTGCTGATTATAGATGACATGATCTCCTCCGGAGATAGTATGCTGGATGTGGCCAGAGAGCTGAAGCGGCGCAAGGCAGGAAAAGTATTTGTCTGTGCTACCTTCGGTCTGTTCACCAACGGTATGGCCAAATTTGACATGTATTATGAAGAAGGGCTGATCGACCGGGTTCTGACAACCAATCTGATCTATCAGAAAGAAGAGCTTCTGTCCCGCCCCTATTATGTAAGTGTTGATATCAGCAGATATCTGGCGCTGATCATCGATACGCTGAATCATGACATCAGCATTCACGATCTGCTCCATCCCGAGATGCGGATTCAGCAGGTGCTTGCAGAATATCGCGAAAAAAAGGGAAAAAACAATTAAAATGATACAGAACAGGAAAAATAAGGGCAAATGTTGTTTTGACATTCACAGCATTTGATGGTATAATTAAAATTACGCGAGTTTTATCAGGAGGTATATGAAAATGAGCGAAGAAATCGTAAAAGAAGTTACTGAAGAAGTTACCGAAGAAACAGAAGAAACTGCTGCTGAAGCAAACTCTGTCTGGGCAGGTTTTGAAGAAAAGATGAAAGCCAATACCGTTATCACCGTAGAAATCGCCGGTGTAGTAAAGAGCGGTGTTGTTGCATATATTGATGGCGTACGCGGATTTATTCCTGCATCTCAGCTTTCTACAGAATATGTGGAGGATCTGGAGTCCTGGCTCGGCAAGATGGTTGATGTTATGATCATCGAAGCCAAGGAAGATGAGAAACGCCTGATTCTTTCCGGCAAGAAAGTAGCAAGAAAAGAAGAAAGAAAGAAAAAATTTGAATCAATCACCGTAGGAAGCGTACTGGAAGGTACTGTAGAATCCCTGCAGCCTTACGGTGCATTTATTGATCTGGGAGACAAGATCAGCGGTCTGGTTCATATTTCACAGATCAGCACAAAGAGAATCAAAACTCCCGAAGATGTACTGGCTGTCGGCGACAAGGTAACCGTTAAGGTTCTTTCCAATGAAAAGAGAAAAATCAGCCTCAGCATGAGAGCTGTTTTGGAAGATGCTAAAAAGGAAGAAGAAGCAGCAGCTCCCAAGGAAGAAACCTTCCATTACAAAGAAAAAGGTAAAGCTTCTACAAACCTTGGTGATCTGTTGAAGGATATTCAGCTGTAATCAGATCAGTGGGGGTGTCTTATCTTATGGACGTTCCTTTTGTTATCAACAGAACAGGCGGGGGATGTACATGACGATACAGGAAGAAGTCGCTGCTCAGACGGAGGAATGGCGGAAGACACAGCTGCTGTACAACTCGGCGCTGAAGGAGATCAGTACCAAGATCGAGATCCTGAACAATGAATTTGTTCATTCTCATCGTTACAATCCCATTGAGCATGTGACGCAGCGTATTAAGACACCTGACAGCATAACAAGAAAGCTGAAGCGGATAGGATATGAGCCGACACTGGAGAACATGGAGAAGTATCTGTGTGATATTGCCGGAATCCGTATCATCTGCTCCTTTACTTCAGATATTTACCGCATTGCCGGGATGATTGCCCGTCAGGACGATGTAGCTGTTCTGAAGATCAAGGATTATATGAAGCATCCCAAGGAGAACGGGTACAAGAGCTTTCACATGGTGGTGACAGTGCCCATTTACCTTTCCACCGGTACGGAGACGACCAAGGTGGAGATTCAGATTCGGACCATTGCCATGGATTTCTGGGCAAGTCTGGAACATAAGATTTATTATAAATTCGAAGGGAACGCTCCGGAGTATATTTATGATGAATTGAAGAATTGTGCGGATATTATCGATCAGCTTGATCAGCGTATGCTTTCGCTGAATGAGGAAGTTCAGCAGCTGAAAGCGACCAGTGCTGTGAGGGAGTCGGAGATTCATTGATCCTGTTCATCAGGAGATTTATGGATGATTCAGGCCCGGTTTCGTATGGAAACCGGGCTTTTTCAATATCTGATAGAGTTATGCACAAAAAATGTGGATAAACTGTAAATCACAGTGGATAAGTGCAGTATTATCGTGAACAACCGGGAAGTTTGTGTGGAAAATCATAACGGTTATTCTGTTTATAGTGTGGATAATAAAAGCCGGATGGAAGAAAGGATAGAAACATGATTTTTGGAGTTATTCTTGCCGGAGGAATCGGCAGTCGGATGGGAAATGTTGAAAAACCGAAACAGTATTTTATAATTGGTAATAAACCGATTATTGTGCATACAATTGAAAAATTTTATGTCAATGACAGTTTTGAAAAAATTATTGTTCTCTGCCCCAATCAGTGGATCAATCATACGAAAAACCTGATAAAAAAATATATTCCGGGTGCAGTGGATAAAATCGCAGTCATTGAAGGCGGAAGCACCAGAAATGAAACAATCATGAATTCTATTGATTATATTGAGAAAGAATATGGACTGGAGGAAGATACGATTATTGTGACTCATGATGCGGTAAGACCGTTTGTAACCGGCCGCATCATTGAAGACAATATTCATTATGCCCGGGAATACGGCGCCTGCGATACGGTAATTCCTGCGACGGATACTATTGTGGAAAGCAGAAACGGCAGCATTGTAAGCAGCATTCCCGACAGAAAAACCATGTATCAGGGACAGACACCCCAGTCATTCCGCGCCGGAAAATTAAAGGAACTGTATTATTCGCTGACTCCGGAAGAGAAGGAGATTTTATCCGATGCCGCCAAGATTTTTGTGATGAAGGGTGAAAATGTTCATCTTGTGCAGGGTGAAGTATTTAATATCAAGATTACGTATCCCTATGATCTGAAAGTGGCAGAGGCAATGATCGGGGAAAGCCATCAGGGTTAAAAGCATGGGGACAATAGTATCGGGGAAAAATACTGGAAATCCTGTGCGGGAACAGGAATACGGAATTTTGTAAAGAAACAGATGGAAGACAGGGGGGGAATGAACAGAAAATGTTTAATACGGTATATCGGCTGGTTGCACCGGGAAGATTTGAGGTGGCTTTCAGCGAGATCGATTTATGCGGGCAGCAGGTTGTGGTAAGACCGACACATCTGTCGATCTGTCATGCGGATCAAAGGTACTATCAGGGAACGCGTCCTGCGGAGGTGCTGTCGGAAAAGCTTCCGATGGCATTGATTCATGAGGGTATCGGGGAAGTTGTTTATGATCCTCTGAAAGAATATGCTCCGGGCACCAGAGTTGTGATGATTCCCAACACACCGGTGGAAAAAGACGCTGTGATTGCGGAAAACTATATCAGAAGCAGCAGATTCCGTGCCAGCAGTATGGACGGATTCATGCAGGAAAATGTGGCTCTGGAAAGAGACCGTCTGGTCCGGCTTCCGGAAGGAATTGACAGTGAGGTGGCCGCTTTTACGGAACTGGTGAGTGTCAGTGTTCATGCACTGAGAAGATTTGACCGTTTTTCACATAAACGCCGTGAGACGGTAGGAATATGGGGAGACGGCAATCTGGGATATATTACGGCAATTCTGTTTAAACACATGTTTCCTGAGACCAGATTATGTATTTTTGGCGTCACAAGAGATAAACTGAGTACATTTTCTTTTGCAGATGAAACATTTCAGATCATGCATATTCCCGAAGGCCTTCGAATCGACCATGCAATTGAATGTGTAGGCGGAGAGGCTTCCCAGAAAGCCATCAGTCAGATGATCGATCACATCAATCCTGAGGGGACCATCGCCCTTCTTGGAGTTTCCGAATACCCGGTGCCGGTTAATACACGCATGGTGCTGGAAAAAGGGCTGCACTTTTTTGGAAGCAGCCGCAGCGGAAGAGAAGATTTTCAGAAAACCATTGAACTGTATCAGAACAATCCTGACATTGTCAGCTATCTGAGCAACCTGATCGGAGCGCAGGTGGAGATCCGCAGTGTCTCTGACATGAACCGGGCTTTTGACCTGGATCGTAATAAACGCGCGGGCAAAACCATCATGATATGGAACCGGTAAAAGGCGGGAACAGAAAAGACAGATCAGTAAAAAACTGCAGTAAAAAAGACGGGAGTCTGTACATTTTATGTATCAGATCCCGTCTTTTTTGAAAGTGTCCTTATGAATCAGAGTCAGTTCGGTGCCGGAATTAATCTGCCGCAGCAGAGCGGATGATCTTCTGAATCAGATTATTATAACCTGAATATTTTTTCAGGGCTTCCAGTACAATGGAAATCAGGGTGCTTTCAGCCAGCAGAACCAGGATGATCAGCAGAAAATGGCCGAAGGAATAGGTATATTCATAAAACCATTTAGTACGGATAAAAGTATGTGTCAGAAAAATATTCATGGAATGTTTTCCGAAAAACTGAAGAATCTCCCTGATGACGGGAAGTCCGGTAAAAAACAGGTAGCTCCATACAATAACCATTACTGTCAGGAAGGAATCAAGAACCGGAGTGAGGAAATTCAGTTTTCCGTAATTCCAGGAGGAATATGTTACTGCACCCAGCAGCAGCAGGGATATACTTATAAAGCGAACCGTAAAATCAATAACAGCATTGCTGCAGACTTTCCAGGATTTCAGCTTTTCAAGCAGATTCCGGTCGGCGAAAAGGATGCCGATGGGTGCAAGCAGAATCCAGCGGCTGTAGGTGGTTACCTCCAGATTCAGTGCGCATATGACACAGAAAACTGCAGGAATCAGAAACAGACCGCATTTTTTATATGCTTTCAGGAAAAGCGGGAATATCAGAATCAGGGTTAACGCCAGACCCATATACCACCATGTCCCCACCAGAGAAGGAGTTTTCATCAGGTCGGCAATTCCCAGCATATCGATCAGCATGTAAAGAGGAAATGTCTTCACTCCTTTGTATACGGATAACGGCGAAGGTGAAAAAATAAAGCAGCCGATAAAACCGAACAGATAGGCCGGAAGAAATCCCGACATCAGAGTGATATACCGTCTGGTTGTCAGCTTCACTGCGGTCGTTCCTGTGAAATCCAGCCGGGAATCGGCACTCAGGAATGATTTTGTCATACCGTAGGCGCTGAGAAAGGTAAAAATACCCACGCAGCATTTGCCCACTTCCGCAGCCTGAATGATAAAAGCCTCACTGAACGGGTAAAATGATATGGAAAAGCCTTCAAAACGGCTCCGGCTCAGAAAACAGTGGTGCAGCATCATGATAAGGATGGCAATTCCTTTTATGGCAGCAGTATCTTTTTTTGAAAATTGTACTTTCATTCTGGAAATTCTCCTTTCAGTATTCCCTATTATAAAAGGAATTAACTGAAAACACAAGAAAAAGAAGTTTATGAAAAGTTAATATATTTTGGATATAAATGTTTCAATATACATTGATTTTGTTTCCTTTTTCCGATAAACTAATAGGGATTAAAAACTGTTGATTTTCTGCTGTGAGATACCAGAAATATAGATATAATACGGGAGGCATTATTATGCTGGAAACATACAAGAATTTTCGTAAGATGACGTATCACAATGACAAGCTGTATGAACTGACAGATCAGGATGTAAAGGATATACAGAAGGCACTGCTGGATATTATGAAGGATATCGATGCCTTCTGCAGAAAGTATCATATTACCTATTTTACCTGCGGCGGTACATGTCTGGGAGCAGTCAGGCACAAAGGTTTTATTCCGTGGGACGATGATATGGATATCTGCATGCCGAGAAAAGACTACGAACGGTTTATCCGTGGATTTGCCAAAGTTTACCGTAAGAAATACTGGGTGCAGAATGTGAAAAGGGATTCTGTTTACGATCTGAATTTCTCCAAGGTTAGAAAAAAAGGAACAAAATTTGAAGAGATTTTCGATATGGACAGGGAAAAAGCAGGGCTTTTTATCGACATCTATCCTCTGGAGAATGCTTTTGACAATCCGGTGCTGCGCAGACTTCACGGGACAGTGATCGATGGTCTGCTGTTAATCTGTTCCTGTGTGCGGGTTCACAGCAAGTGGAAAAAACTGAAGGCATACACGGAGGGAAATCAGGAGATGCAGAAAAGTCTTCGGATGAAAAATATACTGGGCACCATACTGGGCATCGTTCCGCTGCACGGATGGCTGCTTCTGACGGAGCATATTTCAGCTCTTTGTAAAAACGAACACTCCCGGTATGTAATGATTCCCAGTGGGCGCAAGCATACATTCGGTGAGATGTGCGACCGGGTTCACTATTTCCCTCCTAAAGATACGCCTTTTGAAGATATGATGATTCAGACTCAGAATCATCCGGTGGAGCATCTGAACCGGCTTTATAAAGACTACCGGGTGATCCCGCCTGTGGAGGACCGGGTACGGCACAGCGTCGTTTTCTATCAGCTGAGGTCTGATGAACATGGACAGGATTAGGAAATTTATTTTATTCCGTTTAGTATATCCTTTTTTTTACCGGCTCTGTGCGCTGCGTCCGGTGAAAAAAAGTAAGGTTGTGTTTGTTGAGGTGCGGGGGAAGAAGCTGGACGGAAGCTTTCGCATGATTGTTTCCTGGCTGAACCACAGGCGGCCCGATATGGACAAAAAAGCAGTCTTTCTGGAATGGGGAAGATGCGGGCAGATCCGGTATCTGTGCAACTGCATTCACATGATTTACGAAATATCCGATGCGGGAACCGTTTTTATTGCCGAAGCATGCAATGTACTGGGAGCCGTTCCCAAAAGGAAGGGAACAAAAGTCATCCAGCTCTGGCATGGGTGCGGAGCCTTTAAGAAATTCGGCTGCAGTACGGCAGAACTCAGGTGGGGAGCCGGCCGGAAGGAGCTGGAGAAATACCCCAATTACGGCAATATGGACATTATTACCGTGAGCAGTCCTGAGGTAAGCTGGGCATATGAGGAAGCAATGGGTGTTGATTCTGACAGGATTTATCCCGTGGGGGTCAGCAGAACAGATATTTTCTTCAAGAAGGCATTTCTGGAAAAGGCAGCACAAAAACTGAATCAGGTGGTTCCTGATAAGGGTTCCCGCAAAGTGATCCTGTATGCACCTACTTTCAGGGGGACGCTGGAGAATCCCGTAAGCTGTGAAGAATTTCCCTGGGCTCTGTTTGCGCGGCAGTTCGGCCGGGATGCCCTGCTTCTGGTGAAGCATCATCCCTTTGTGAAAAATGTACCGGAGATTCCCCGGGAGTGCAGAGACTGCGTGTTTGATGTGACCGGTGAGATGACCATAGAAGAACTGCTGTGTGTCAGTGATCTGTGCATCTCTGATTATTCTTCTCTGATTTTTGAATACTCTCTGTTTGAGAGGCCCATGATCTTCTTTGCTCCGGATATAGAAGATTATCAGGACTGGAGAGGATTTTATTATCCTTATGAGGAGATGACGCCGGGGCCGGTGTGTACTGATGCGGAAACTCTCATGAAAGAAATTTCCGCCGTCTTTACCGGTTTTGACCGGAAGAAGGTCAGGGAGTTCAGGGAACGTTTTATGTGTGCATGTGACGGGCATGCCACAGATCGTATTATGAAACTGGCACTTGATGATTAGAGGATAGAGGTAAAATTATGAAATTTTCGATTATTATTTTCAATTATGACTGGAATCTGTGTAAGGATACGGTTGCAGGTATAGAAAACAGTGCAGAATACAGTCCGGCGGAAACCGAGATCAGAATTGCAGATCTGACAGAGGCAAAGCAGGAACTGCCGGGTTGGGCAAAAGAAGCCGGATGTGCAGGTGTTTACCGGCTGACCGAAGGGGAAGAAAGTCTTACTCAGATACTTGAGCAGTCAAAAGGGCAGTATATCATGATGCTGGATTCGGGTGATCTTCCGGATGAAGGCTGTCTGGAGGCCTTGTCCTGCGGACTGGAAGATGAACCTGCAGCAGCGGTTACCGTGACGGCGGCAGGTTCAGAGGAACATCAGACCGGCGGTCAGGCTGAAAAGAACGGTTACTGGAATCTGAGGGACAAATGGAAGATGCTGTTAAAGAAAAAACAGTCATTTGTTCTGGAAAAGCAGTATCTTATGGTGCCTTTTGAGATGGGCAGCATGAACCCGGAACTGGAGACATGGTGCAGAACGACGTTTGCCCTTGCTTCACTGCAGTCCGTGAGAACGATCAGAGCCGCCAGAGTGGCAGCAGGTCCTTTTTCCGGGATGAAGCAGAACCCCGATGTGGATTCTCTTCAGCAGATGATCAGTCTGCTGGATGTAATGGGAGACCGGTTCAACAGTTATTTTGTGGAGAATATGAAGATGGTACCTCTCATTCTGCAGTATCAGCAGCTTTCACTGATTTCTGAACTGCTGAAATCATCGGAGCTGCTCAGAGAGACGCTTTCCGGAGATGAGCTTGATGCTCTGTCAGACAGAATGCTTTCATTTGTTCAGAAGATGGATTATACGGTTCTGCTGACGGATGCTCTCAACCGGGTGCTGCTGCTGTATGCGTGCCAGCAGGATCCTGCAAAGAATTTAAAATTATTCCGTACCGGTAAGGAATACCTTTTTTATGACGGCAATCAGAAACTGATGAACCTGTCCAGATACAATTTCAAGCTGCATTTCATCAGGATTCATAAAAACAGGCTGTATCTGGAAGGGATTTCCTGTTCGCCTCTTAAGGACGGTCCCTCTGATGTCTGCATCCGGGTGAATGACAGGGTATATTCCATGAAGATGAAGCCTCATAATACAGATATCTACTGGCTGGATCAGAAGGTTTGCGACAGCAGCATTTTCTACGGAACGCTGAAGCTGGATCCCGAGGAAAAAGAGTATGATATCTCCTTTTTTGTCAGATATGATGATCTGACGGTGGAAAAGAATCAGATCCAGTTCGGCAAATTTGCACCCATTGAAGGCTCGCTGGAAGGTTCCTACTATTACCGTGAGGGATGGCTTCTGGAGTTTGATGGGGAAACCTCTCATCTGAAGCTGCGGGTATCCGGCCCGGCTGAGCAGAAGAAGAAAGAGAAGGAGTTTGAGGCTCTGCTTCTGAAGCGTCCGGAACCGGCGGCGCGCAAAGCTGCTCTGGCAAGAAAAACCTATTTTGCCCAGAAGAAATCAAAGCGCGAGATCTGGCTGATTTCCGACAGAACAAACCGGGGAGATGATAACGGTGAGGCTTTCTTCCGCTATGTCATGAGTCAGAAGGACCGGCTGAAGGACAAGGATATCTATTTTGTAATTGAAAAGGGAAGTGCGGGTTACGAGGAACTGAAAAAGATAGGAAAAGTGGTTTCCCCCATGACATGGAAACATAAATTTCTTCATTTAAGCAGTTCCTATGTGATTTCTTCCCAGGGAAATGATCCTGTTGTCAATCCTTTCCACAGAAAGCATATTTATTACAAGGATCTGACATGTGATATGCGGTTTGTATTTCTGCAGCACGGGATTACCAAGGATAACCAGTCCGCATGGCTCAATAAATACAACAGAAATATATATGGCCTGATTACGACGACGCAGGAAGAGTATGATTCCATGCTGGAGTATGATTATTATTATACGAAGGACAGGATCTGGCTGACCGGTATGCCCCGGTATGATCTGCTTTATCATGATGAGAAGAAATATATCACCATTATGCCCACATGGAGAAAGTCACTGATGTCCGGTACAGATGTGGAGACAGGAATCTGGCAGCTGAAGGACGGATTTGAGGAAAGCTCCTATCTGCAGTTCTACAACGCTCTGCTGAACAATGAGGAACTGATCGCGGAAGCACAGAAGCTGGGTTATACGATCTGCTTTATGCCCCATCCAAACATTGCGCCCTATGTTTCCTATTTTACGAAGCATCCTGCAGTGGAGTTCTTTGATGCAGGCAAATCATACCGTCAGGTGTTTGCGGAGGCGGATCTGATGCTTACGGATTATTCCTCTGTGGCATTTGATTTTGCGTATCTGCGTAAACCGATCGTTTACAGCCAGTTTGATTATGAGGAATTTTTCAGCGGTTCCCACTCCTATACGGAAGGTTATTTTGATTATGAGCGGGACGGTTTCGGAGAAATCACCCACGATCTTCAGAGTACGGTGGATCTGCTGATCGATTATATGAGAAACGGATGTGAATTGAAGCCTGTATACAGAGAGCGTATTGATGCTACATTTGCTTTTTCCGATGACAATTGTTCCGAACAGGTGCTGAAAAAGATTCTGGGTGAAGAATAACCGGAGCAGGGAAGGGATGATTTATGCAGATTTCAGTCATTGTGCCCATTTATAATATTGAAATGTATCTGCGGGAAACGCTGCAGTCTATTGCGGCGCAGAAAGGTGTTTCTTTCGAGGTATTAATGATCGATGACGGTTCAACGGACCGTTCGGGTGAAATCGCCGCGGAATTTGCACGCAGGGACCGACGTTTCCGCTATCTGCCGCGCAGGAACAGAGGTGTTTCGGCAGCAAGAAATACGGGGATCGATCTGGCAGCGGGAGAGTACATTGCGTTCTGTGACGGAGATGACCTGCTCCCCGGAGGGTCTTTGAAGGCACTGTACCGGACTGCCCGGAAAAAAGAGGCGGATCTGGTAATCGGCGCCATGTACCAGTCGGGAAGTGCCGCATCGGTTCTGTATAAAGCCACGGGCAGACTGGGAAAAAAGGAGACCGTATCGAAAGCCGATACGGATCTTCTGTGGACATTCATGATTTCCGGCAAACTGTACAGAAGGCAGTTTCTGCTGGAACACCGGATACGGTTTCCTGCTCTGAAATATTCGGAGGATGCGGTATTTTTCATGAATTGTGTGTATACTGCAGACGTTATATGCGGCTGCAGTCATCCTGCCTACTACTACAGAAAGCGGTCCGTCATGCAGGAGAGTTCCGTGACGCAGAGGTGCAGCCGGGATCTGTGGGAGGATTTCATAGAAGCACATCGTCAGGTGGAGGTGTTGTACCGGCACTATCTGAAAGCGCAGCTGCCAAAGAAGCAGCAGAGGATTTATGAGAATGCGATTTACCGGAAAACGGCGGAAAGCATACTGGCGGCTTTCTACAGACGGTACTGGAGCTGCCCGGCAGAGCTGTCGGAGGAGATTCTTGATACGTTCCATTCCTATCTGGGAAGGATGGGGAAGAAGAGCAGGAAAAAACTTCTGGAAGATAACCGGGATCTGTTCCCGGATGAAGAGGGAGCCCCCGGCAATTTTGCTGATGAGCCGCTGATAACCGTGCTGATACCGGAGGGGATTTTTAAAGGAGGACAGCGGGAGGCGGCGGAAAAACTTCCGTTTATGCTGAAGGCAATCTACAGCCAGGAACTGGTGTCTTTTCAGGTGGATGCGGATGATGTTTATGAAACATGCATCCCTGAGGTATTTCGGAATATGCCCAATTTTTATCTGAAAAAGCCCCGGGATGGGGTTTCTTCAGAATATATTCTGGTTCTGGATAAGCCTGTTATACCGGCTCCTGATGCGCTGCTGAACGGATGGAAGTATCTGAACAGTCACGGTAACAAAAGCTGTGTGGCATCCTGCAGCCCGGGAAAAAGATATGGGAAGCTTCCTGTGAAGCTTTGTGCCAATCCCCGCTTTAATTTTGCTGTCAGATTGTGGTGCAAGGTGCAGGCAAAACTGCCTGTACTGTTTAAAAACAGATCGGTGCAGATCTGCAGAACCGCAGATCTCTGCCCGGATGGAAAACAGACCGGGGCAGGGAAAAAAGGGATATCGGGAGAAAGCGGTTTCCGCATTCTTTCAATTTAAAAAGTCAGGTGAACAGTATGGCGAAAAAGATATGTAATATTCAATTTGATACGCTGACAGATATCGGGGTCGAAAATGATACAGTAACACTGAAGGGTTTTGACAGCAGCAGTGATACCCTTCATTTTCAGGAAAAAAAGTGCCGGATTCCTCTGAATCCGGCTTCTTCTGACTGTATTGTACTGCGGCGTCAGGACAGGCAGCCCTTTATCTGCGGCAAATTTTTTCCTTTGAGTGACAGGTACAGGAATTCCTATGCCTGTCTGGGCAGATGGATTCTGTCAAAAAGGGGAGAGGATCTGATTCTGACACCGTTGTGCAGGACAGAACACATTCGTATGGAAGGAAAGCTTCTTATGGAATACCTGCGGATACACGGAAAAATCGAGATTCGCGGCATTAAAGTGAGAATATTTTACTATTTATTCTATCAGAAGAAACGCAGGAACAGGAAGAAACCTCTGCTGATCTTTTCAGACCGGATGGATAAAGCCGGAGATAACGGCGAGGCAATGTTCCGGTATGTACAGCGTTATCATAAGGAGGAAGCGGAATGCTTTTTTGCAGTGGATCCTTCTTCGGAAAGCGGACGGCAGCTGAGCCGGATCGGCAGAGTGATCGAGCCGGGCGGAAAAGAGTACAAAAAACTGTACTGGCAGGGGGCGGTTATGGTATCTTCCCAGGCTGAGGACTGGATTTTCAGGCCATATAAAGGCGGTACGGAAGCATACAAGGATCTGGCATATGGAACGAAATTCGTATTTCTGCAGCATGGAATCACAAAGGATGACCTGTCGGACTGGCTGAACCGGGCCAATAAGAATATCGGGCTTCTGGTCACCGCTACGCGGATGGAACAGGATTCCTTTATATCAGGCAATTACGGTTATACGGACGAGCAGGTAAAGCTGACCGGTTTTCCACGCTATGACCGTCTTTACAGCAGGCCGCAGAAAAAGATTACGATTCTTCTGACATGGAGATATTATCTGGTAGAGCTTCCTGACGAAAAAGGAAAAAGAATGGTGAAAAATAATTATTATGAAAGCACCTATCATCAGATGCTGAAATATCTGGTGGGAAGTCCGGAATTTGCAGCCATGGCAGCAGGGTACGGATATACACTTCAGATCATGCTTCATCCCTGCATGGAGGATATCAGAGAATCCCTTCAGAAAGAGGCGGCACCGGGAGTAGTATTTCTGTCCTATGATCAGTCCTACGCCGGGATTTTTTCAGAAAGCGATCTGATCATTACAGATTATTCTTCTGTTGCATTTGATTTCGCATACCTGCGCAAGCCGGTGATTTACTATCAGCAGGACAGGGACGAATTTTTCGGCGGCATGCATATGTACAGACAGGGATACTACGATTATGAAGAGGATGGATTCGGAGAAGTTGTAACCGGACGGGAGCAGCTGTACGATACGGTGGAATCGTATCTGCAGAATCAGTGTACCCTGAAAGACAGATACAGGAAGCGGATCGATTATACATTTCCCTGGAATGATCATAAAAACTGCCGTCGGGTATACAGAGAGATTATGAGGCAGATTACGGGAAAGGACAGTCATGCATTATAAACGGATAGAACCGGCGGTCTTTCTGGAGCGTACCAACCGTTTTGTGGCTGTTGTGGAGACGGCGCGGGGACGGGAACTGTGCCACGTGAAAAATACGGGAAGGTGCAGAGAGCTTCTTGTACCGGGAGCAGAGATTTATGTACAGAGGAATGACAGGGACGGCAGGAAAACAAAGCTGGATCTGATCACTGTCCGTAAGGATGGGCATCTGGTCAATATCGACTCTCAGGTGCCCAATGACATGGCGGCAGAATGGGTTCTGAAAAGCGGATTTGTATCGCCGGAAGCTGTGGTGAAAAGGGAAAAAACCTATGGGAATTCCCGGTTTGACCTGTATATGGAAGACGGAAAGCGCCGGATTTTCATGGAGGTCAAGGGGGTAACGCTGGAGGAGGAGGGTGTCGCCCGCTTCCCGGATGCGCCTACGGAACGGGGAATCAAACATCTGAATGAACTGATGAAGGCCAGGGCGGATGGTTATGAAGCAGCAATCCTTTTTGTAATCCAGATGGATTATGTGAAGTATATGGAGCCTAATTACCGCACCCATGCAGCCTTTGGAGAAGTGCTGGAGCAGGCGGCGGCATCGGGAGTACAGGTAATGGCAATTGACTGCATGATTGAGGCAGATAGTATCTGTCCGGGGAAAATCATAAGTGTTAATCTGTTAAAAAAACATTAATAATGTATAAAAATAATATAAAATGTTACAAAAAATCAATTTTTCCTTGCATGATTTTTATAATAAGAGTATGATATAGCGTATCAGATTCGAAAGGGAACTGATATCCGGGTGGCTGCCGGATGATTTTAGAAAGAGACTGCATGGGGAGTGCAGGATCTTGGAAAGGAAAAGGGAATATGAAGAAGAAAATTTTAAGTATGCTTCTTGCCTGTGTGATGGTTGTCGGTCTGCTGGCCGGCTGCGGCGGCGGTAAGAAAGATGAAGGAACAGATGCCTCCAAAGAAGGTGCTTCCTCCGATGGCGCAGTTCTGGTTTACGCTCAGGGTGCTGATCCCCGCGGACTGGATCCCCATCTGGTAGATGATGGTGAATCTGCAAAGGTTACAATTCAGATTTACGAAGGCCTGCTTGAGTACGAAGAGACCACAACAGAACTGAGACCCTGTCTGGCAGAAGAGATGCCCACCGTTTCAGAGGACGGCCTGACCTACACATTCAAGCTTCGTCAGGGCGTTAAGTTCCATGACGGTACCGATTTCAATGCAGAAGCTGTCAAGTTCAACATTGAACGTCAGACAGTCAACAAGACAGAGGACATGCCTTACGCAGATTTCTGCTACAGCTATGTAGATCATGTGGAAGTTGTTGATGATTACACAGTTAATATTGTGCTGAAGGAAAAGTATACACCTTTCCTGGCTAACATGGCTATGGTATTTGCCGGCCCCATGGTAAGCCCCACAGCATGTGAGAAATACAACAACAACCTGAATGAAAATCCCTGCGGTACAGGTCCTTACAAGTTCAATTCATGGAATAAGGATGAAAAGGTTGTTCTGGACAGAAACGAAGACTACTGGGGCGAACCTGCAAAGTGCAAACAGGTTGTTATCAAGACAATCCCTGATGCATCTGCAAGAGTAACTGCTCTGGAAACAGGCGAAGTTGATATCATTGACGGCATCGACCCCAACATGGTTGAACAGCTGCAGGCAAATTCCGATCTGCAGGTTAATCTGGATGAAGGTATGAACATCAACTACATGGCTTACAACACCGAGAGACTGACCGATCCCGAAGTACGCATCGCTCTTTCTCAGGCGATCAATGTAGATGAAATGGTTAAAGGACTGTATAACGGATTTGCTACAAAGGCTGATTCCATTCTGCCCACCTTCCTGCCCGGTTACAGTGCAGATGTAAAGCAGGTTTCCTACGATCCTGAAGCTGCAAAGGCAACTCTGGCTGCAAAGGGTGTAACAAAGCTGTCTGTTATTACATATTCCAACCCGAGACCCTACAACACCGCTACAGGTAAAACTCTTGCTGAAACTGTTCAGGGTTATCTGAAAGAAGTCGGTGTAGAGTGCGATATCCAGACATTTGACTGGACAACATACAAGGATAAGGTTATGGCCGGTGACTACGACATCTGCTTCTACGGATGGAACGGTGATAACGGTGATGCCGATAACTTCCTGAACCTGCTCTGCGATGAGAATACAGCAATGAACGTTGCAAGACTGAAAGATGCAACCTACAACGAGATGATTGCAAAAGCTGCTCAGACTCCCAACGGTGATGAGAGAAATGCCGCTTATGCAGATGCAGAAAAATACCTGGCAGGTATTGCTGCATGGCTGCCGATTTCACATCAGCAGAACATTACTGCAAACAGAAAGAACATCAGCCACTTCGTATATCATCCTACAGCTACGGTTGATCTTGCGATTGTAGAAAAGGCTCAGTAATTCAGAAGAATATTGGATCAAACTATGGTAGTCAGCGCCCCGGCAGTCCTTATGCCGGGGCGTATACTTTAGTTTTCGACCATCTTCCCCGGTCGAAGGTTAAAGTATTTATATTGTCCTGCGGGCATGTGTGGATTGATGCTCTGAGGGCAGTCAGGTCTATGCGTACCGGCATTCCCCATGGGGGATTCAGGACGCGGTCACAAATTGCGAAAGAGGTTATAACATGGCAAAGTATATCGTAAAACGGCTTTTAATGCTCATACCCGTGCTGCTGGGTGTATCATTTATCGTTTTCTTTCTGCTTAGAGTCTGTGCGCCCGACCCTGCACCGGTAGTTCTGGGTGAGCACGCAACGGAAGAATCGATGAATGAGTGGCGCGAAGTCAACGGGCTGAATGATTCCATTCCCGTACAGTATATTGAGTTTATCAAAGGTGCACTTACAGGTGATTTCGGCAATTCCTACTATTCCAAAACACCTGTTTTTGACGAAATCATGAGCAGATTTCCCGCAACTGCCGAACTGGCTGTGGTAGCAATCATCATTGCATCCCTGCTGGGTATTCTTATAGGTGTGGGAACAGCGGTGAAGAAAAACAGTATTTTTGATAATATGGGTATGCTGTTCTGTCTGATGGGCGTATCGGTTCCCATCTTCTGGCTTGGTGTGCTGATGCAGATCCTGTTTGCAAAGGAACTGAGCCTGCTGCCCGTTTCCGGAGCAACTTCAGGCTCTATTATTCTGGATAAAGTAACAGGTTCCTATCTGATCGATGCCATTCTCAGCGGCAGCGGAGATTATGTAAGAGATGTTATCCTGCATATGATTCTTCCGGCTTTTACCCTGGCATTCTATACCCTGGCAATTATTTCACGTATGACACGTTCCTCCATGCTGGATACGCTGAACCAGGATTATATCCGCACTGCCCGCGCAAAAGGTATCGGTGAAGGCAGAGTCATCGGCAAGCACGCACTGCGCAATGCCATGATGCCCATTGTCACCGTTATCGGTCTGCAGTTTGGTTCTCTGCTGGGCGGTGCCGTGCTGACAGAAACGGTTTACGGCTGGCCCGGTATTGGCAAATATCTGGTAGAATGTGCACAGAAATCCGATTTTCCTGTGGTTCAGGCATCTGTTTTAATGATTGCGACTATTTTCGTAATCCTTAATCTGATTGTGGATATTATCTATGCATTCCTGGATCCCCGGATTTCCTACGGAAGAAAGGATAACTGATATGGAAAATAATATGAAACAGACTTTGGATAATCATGAAAATATAAATCAGACAGATGTTAAAGTGGAAAAGCCGGAATCCCAGCTTCACATGATGTGGAGTGCCCTGAAGCAGAACAGGATGGCGGTTGCAGGTATGATTTTTATTATTCTGCTGGTTGTCATAGCATTTATCGGCGATTTCATTGCTCCCTGTGATCCTACCGCTATTGATATGGGGGCGGCAAAACAGGGACCGTCCCTTCAGCATTTTTTCGGAACGGATATTCAGGGGCGTGATATCTTCTCCCGTGTACTTTCCGGTACGAAATACTCTCTGCTGGTGGGCGTGTGCGCCGTTGCCTTTTCTCTTGCCATCGGTACGGTGCTGGGTGCTTTTGCCGGATATTTCGGCGGTATTCTTGATGCGGTTATCATGAGATGCATGGATATCATGCTTTCAATCCCCTCCATTCTGCTGGCGATTACACTGATGGCTGCTTTCGGACAGGGCCTTGACAAGGCAATCGTCGCAATCGGTATTGTATCGATTCCCGAATATGCCCGTATCGTCAGAAGCTCCATCCTGTCCGTCAAGGAGAATGATTATGTGGCCGCTGCCCGCGTCATCGGCAATAAGGACGGCAGAATCATTTTCAAGCATATTCTGCCCAACGTGGTTTCCTCCATCGTTGTACGTGCAACACTGGGAATTTCCACGGCGATTCTGGATATTGCAGCTCTGGGCTTTTTAGGACTGGGTGTAAAACCGCCCACACCGGAGTGGGGCACCATGCTGGGTGATGCAAGGACCTATATTCTGTCCATGCCGCACATGATCATTTTCCCCGGTATTGCGATTTCCGTTACTGTACTTGCATTTAACCTGTTTGGTGATGGTCTGCGTGACGCGCTGGATCCGAAGGCAAGAAGCTAAGGGGGGAAGAGATATGTTATTAGAGGTTAATAATTTAAAAACAGAGTTCAAGGTAAAGCGCGGTATTGTTAACGCGGTTAACAATGCGAGTTTTTCTGTAGATAAAGGTGAGATCCTGGCTATTGTGGGTGAATCCGGTTCCGGTAAATCGGTTACTTCTCTGTCGGTTATGGGTCTGATCCGCAAACCGGGGCGTGTTGTAAACGGTTCCATTCTGTTCGACGGTGAGGAACTGAGTACAAAAACCCCTAAAGAGATGGATAAGATCCGCGGTGATAAAATTTCCATGATCTTCCAGGAGCCTATGACTTCCCTGAATCCCGTTTACCGGGTGGGAGATCAGATCGTTGAGTCGATTCTTACCCACACGAAGATGAATAAAAAAGAAGCCAGAGCTCATGCAATTGAGATGCTCAGACTGGTGGGAATTCCTTCCCCTGAACATCGTGTTGATGATTATCCTCATCAGATGAGCGGTGGTATGCGCCAGCGTGTTATGATTGCCATGGCACTGGCCTGCGATCCGGAGCTGCTGATTGCCGATGAGCCTACCACGGCTCTGGATGTTACGATTCAGGCACAGATTCTTGATCTGATCAAACGCCTGCGTGACGAGATCGGGATGGCGGTTATGCTGATCACCCATGATCTGGGCGTTGTGGCGGAGACAGCGGACAGGGTTGTTGTTATGTATTGCGGACGGGTGGTGGAGCAGGCCGATGTGAAGGAACTGTTCACCAGGCCTCTGCATCCATACACACAGGGACTTCTTGCTTCTATTCCAAAAATGGATGAAGATCGGGAACGGCTTTATATGATCAGGGGCATGGTACCCGATCCCACACAGCTTCCTGCGGGCTGCTCTTTTGCTGACCGCTGCGATAAATGCAGTGCCCGATGCAAAGAGGCAATGCCTGCACTGACGGAACGGGAAGACGGCCGCAGGGTACGCTGCTTCTTATACAGTGATAAAGTGGAGGGGGAAGAATAATGGCAGAAATGACAGCAAATACAAAAGAAGAAAAAGAAGTGTTACTGGAAGTCAAAGATCTGACCAAATATTTCACAGTAGAAAAGAATCTGCTGGGAAAACCCACCTCCGTTCTGAAAGCGGTAGACGATGTCTCATTTAAGATCTATAAAGGGGAATGTCTGGGTCTGGTCGGGGAATCGGGCTGCGGCAAATCAACTATCGGCAAGATGCTGGTCAACCTTTACAAGCCCACATCAGGACAGATCTTTTTTGAGGGAAAAGAACTTACTGCGATGAAAGCCGGAGAACGCCGCGAATACTGTAAGGATATTCAGCTGATCTTTCAGGATCCCTATGCCTCTCTGAATCCCCGTATGACCATCGGCGATATCATTGCGGAGCCGATGATCATCAACAACCTGGTTCCGAAGGATCAGGTGGAAAAGCGGGTGAATTACCTGCTGAACTGTGTGGGACTTGCCAACCATCAGAGAAACCGTTATCCTCATGAGTTTTCCGGCGGTCAGAGACAGCGTGTGGGCATTGCCCGGGCGCTGGCTGTCAATCCCAAACTGATCGTCTGCGATGAACCGGTATCCGCACTGGATGTTTCCATTCAGGCCCAGGTGCTGAACCTGCTGGATGACCTGAAGGATGAATTCGGACTTACGTATCTGTTCATTGCTCACGGGCTGAACGTGGTAAAACATATCAGCGACAGGGTAGGTGTTATGTATCTGGGTAAAATCATGGAGATGGCAGAGAAGAATGAACTTTACAATCATCCCACCAACCCCTATACGCAGGCCCTGCTTTCCGCAATTCCCACAACAGATGTGAATTCGAAAAAGGAGAGAATTATCCTGACAGGGGACGTGCCTACGCCAATCGATCCGAAACCGGGCTGCCGTTTCTATCCCCGGTGCTTCCGCAGATGTGATGAATGTCAGAACTACGATTCAAAGCTGATCGACACAGGCAGCGGACATATGGTAGCATGCTGTCTGCTGGAACATTAAAAAGAGCATACACGAATCACAGACATGAGATACAGGAACCGGACTGCAGACAAAACTGCCCGGCTCCTGTTTTTTCCATTTATACGAATTTGCTCTGGAAAAACATAAAAGTTGTGGTAAGATATCATTGATGGATAATCAGGCGCGGAGCGTGAAATGCGGACATTTGACGCCTTCATCATTATTATAAGAAAGAAGTAGTACAATCATGAGACAGGATTTGAGAAGTTATGTGACCGTGGATCTGGATGCCATTGCGGATAATATCAGCGCTGTGAAAAACTGTATCGAGCCGGATGTGAAGGTGATGGCGGTGATTAAGACAGATGGTTACGGACATGGTGCTGTGGAAATCGGAAAGTATCTGAAGGATGATGTGGATTATTATGCGACAGCCACTGTGGATGAAGCGGTGGAGCTTCGTCAGGCGGGGCTTGAGCTGCCCGTTCTGATACTGGGATATACCATGAAAGCACAGTATCCGAAGCTGGTGGAGTATGATATCACTCAGACCATCTTCAATCAGCAGGATGCTGAAACACTGGGAAAAACGGCGATTTCCATGGGGAAGCAGGCAAAAATTCATATTGCTCTGGATACGGGTATGGGGCGCATCGGCTTTGTGCCGAATGAGGAAAGTGCGGATGTGGTCAAACAGATTGCGGAAATTCCCGGTATTGAACTGGAAGGAATGTTTACTCATTTTTCCACGGCTGATGAGACGGATAAAACCTACACCAGGCTGCAGATGGACCGCTATGATGCTTTTGTCAGGCTGCTGGAGGAGCGGGGCGTGGAGATTCCTCTGAGGCACATGTGCAACAGTGCGGGAATCATGGAATTTGATCACCACCGTTATCAGATGGTCCGTTCGGGAATTATAACCTACGGTCTCTATCCATCTGAGGAGGTTGTAAAGGAAAACCTGCCGCTGAAACCGGCTCTGGAGTGGAAAGCACACGTGGTTCATGTGAAAACAGCAGGTCCGGGCCTGGGAATAAGCTACGGAAAAACCTTCGTTACAACAGCTCCCGAGACGAAGATTGCCACCATCAATGTTGGCTATGGGGACGGCTATCCCAGAAATCTCTCCAATAAAGGCCGTGTACTGATTCACGGAAAACCGGCGCCCATCATTGGCCGTGTGTGCATGGATCAGTTCATGGTGGATATAACCGGCAGGGACGATGTAAAGGTTGAAGACGAAGTAACCCTCATCGGCCGCGACGGAGAAGAATTTATCTCCGTGGAAGAAGCGGCTGCAGCGGCAGGTACATTCAATTATGAATTTGTCTGCGATATCAACAAGCGGGTTCCCCGGATCTATAAAGGCAAACAGCTGTAAAAAGGACAGATAGCAGATTTTAAATATTATAAATATAGAAGGAGAAAATTGATATGAATGATTTTGTAAAAACCTTACTGACAAGAAGAAGTGTGCGGGCATTTAAGCCGGATCCGATTTCCAGAGAGGATCTGGAAACACTGATGGAAGCTGCGGCATATGCGCCCAGCGGTATGAACCGCCAGACCTGGGAATTCACTGCAGTAGCCAATCCGGAAAAGATTCAGCAGCTGGCTGCTCTGATCCGGGAGGAACTGGGCCGGGAACAGTATGATATGTACCGTCCTGCTGCACTGATCATTCCCTCCAACCGAAAGGACTCTCCCTTCGGAAGAGAAGACAATGCCTGTGCCCTGGAAAATATCTTTCTGGCAGCTCATTCCATGGGAATCGGCTCCGTATGGATCAATCAGCTGCAGGGAATCAGCGACAGGCCGGCAATCCGTAAATTCCTGACAGAGCTTGGAATTCCGGAGGATCATGTGGTTTACGGCATGGCAGCTCTGGGCTATGCGGCAAAAGTTTCTGCTTCCGATGTGAAAAAGACTGCCGTAAGACGGATCGTGGAATAAAGGCAGATCGTAAATAGAGGCAGATCGTGAAAACAGACTGCGGAGTAAAGCCGGGTTCAGGGAAAACCGGATGCGGAGTAATGACAGAACATAATGGCAGAGAACAGAAAAAAGACAGAAAACAGAAAAAGGCCGGTTATCTTTGCGGTATCAGGCTATAAAAACAGCGGAAAAACGACACTGACGGTAAAACTGGTAGAACGTCTTACCGGGCAGGGATACCGTGTGGCGACCATCAAGCATGACGGGCATGATTTTGAGCCGGATGTACCCGGAACGGACAGTTACCGGCACAGAAAGGCCGGTGCCTGCGGATGCGCCGTATTTTCCGATCATCGGTGGATGGTAATCCGGGAACAGCCGGAAACAAAGGAAGATCGCCTGGATGAAAACGATCTGATCCGGCTGTTTCCCGATGTGGACATCATCCTTCTGGAAGGATTCAAACACAGCAGCTGGCCGAAGTACTTCTGCCGGTATCCGGAAGAGATACCGGATGAGGGGAAGGCGTTGGAGAAGATTCTTGAGGAAATCGAAAAAGGAGAACTGTGGGAAGAAGGAAATGTATTCTGAATTTACATTTACAAAAGCGGTAAAGTATGGTATGCTATTTGAACAAAAAAGAGAGAAAAAATGTACTCTAATTTAATAAAATAACTATAGATTTAATAATTTGAAATGCATTCTGTAATGATTCCCTTAGGGAATCGTTTTATATTTTAATAGAATATGAAAGGTGAAGCAATGTGAAAAGATGAGTGAGTTTGAAAAGAGAAGGAAAAAGTTTATGCGGTCTGCGGCCCTGACGCTGGCTGTGCTGGTTCTGGTTACCGGTTTTTGTGGTTTTTCAGGGTATTCAAGTGCTGCCACATCGAAGGCTGTGGTAACAACACATGGTGCCAGACTGAATGTGAGGACGGGGCCATCCATGGACTACAGGGTGATCACCAGTCTGAGCAACGGGACAACCGTAACCGTGACAGGCAGTTCAGAGAGCTGGTACAGGATCAGTTACGGTTCAGGTAAATCAGGTTATGTATACGGCAGCTATCTGAGACTGGCGGGAGATACGGTTTCCTACCCGGTAACTGCGAAGGTGACCAGTGGAGGAGTTCCGCTGAATCTGCGTCAGAAGGCAACAACGGCATCAGGTGTGCTGGCCAAAATCCCCAGGGGCAGCAGCATACGGATTACCGGAAAGTACAATTCCAGCTGGTACTCTGCGGAGTATAACGGCAAAAAAGGATACGTGTATGCATCCTATATCATCATACCATCCGATACCGGAAGTGCATCCTCCGGCTCCGGCAGTTCGGGCGGAAGTACGGTTTCTTCCACTCCCGCCTGTGCATATCCTAAGATATCGCTGGATGTGCCCCTTTACTCCCAGTTTGATTCCCGCTGGGCAGGTTTGAAGATGGGCAGATCCTATGCCACGATTGCGGACAGCGGATGTGTTGTCTGCGGGATGGCTCAGATTGAAACATACCTGAGCGGCACTCAGGTGACGCCGTCTGCCATGCTGAAGAGGCTCAGCTTTGACGGCGACGGAAGAGTTTACTGGCCTGCAGGATACAGAGCCTACAGCGGTTCAGCCTATCTGTCGGCTATTTATACACAGCTGCAGAACGGCAATCCGGTACTGGTGGGAGGTTTTACACCTTCAGGCAAACAGCACTGGATTCTGGTTACCGGATATAATAAAAATGGAAATTCATTATCTGCTTCCAATTTTGTTATAAATGACTGTTCGGGACGCTACAGTACGCTGGCAGCTTACCAGTCTGTGTACAGCAGATTTTACAAGATCGTTTATAAGAACAGCAAGTAAAAAACTGCAGGCGGATAACGCTGCAGAACATAAATCCCCGGATTCACGACATATACGCTACGGCATATCATCGTCGGATCCGGGGATTTTATAGTCCTGATATCTTTATTCTGTCTGAATATCTTTATTCCTGCCTGGTGTTTTCTTTCAGCCTTCCATGGCGGCTTTCAGTTTTCTCAGGGCACGCAGCTGGATCTGGCGCACTGCTTCTTTTGTAATGCCCAGCTCGTCTGCCACCTGATCCAGTGTCCAGATATCGGTGCTGCCGAATCCGAAGCGGCGGGCGATGACCAGTTTTTCCCGGCTGCTCAGAACCTTCAGTGCATCCAGAAGGGCTTCGTGTTCCACCAGCTGGCTGATGGTATCGATTCCGGGCTCTGCTCCGGGAGCGGCATTCCCGTCAGCAGCGGGAAGCAGGTCACCCAGAGATTTGCCTTCTTTCTCGTCATTGCTCAGAGTAGTATCGATGGAAATGGTGGGCTGAGACCAGTGCTTCAGATTTTTAACTTTTTTGACGCTGATATTCAGGTAAGCAGCGCAGTCTTCATCGGATGGTTCCGCTCCGTGATCCCTCTTGAAACTGTTTATGTAAATGTGAAGCTTGTCGATCAGATTGGAAGTCTCCAGCGGAATCCGGATGGTACGGCTCTGGTTGGCGATGGCCCGGTGGACCGCCTGTTTGATCCAGGGAACCACGTAGGTACTCAGCTCCGTATTGTATCCTGCCTTAAACAGATCGATGCCGTGAATCAGAGATTCATTGCCGGCCATGACCAGATCCATGAAATCCATCCCTTTTCTATTGGTGTACTTTACCACATAGACAACCAGTCTCAGGTTGCTGTTAATAAGTTCTTCTCTTGCGGCGGGATCGAAATCCTTACGTGAGACAAGATAGCGGGTTCTCTCACTGTCGAGGCGGGGATACTTTCCAATCTCTTTTAAATATTGCTGAAGGTTATCAGATACCAGTTCTTCCATAGATTTCTTCTCCTCCGTGACTGACGGGAATCCCTGTGGCTCCCATCCAAATAATTCTGTGCGGGGACAGTCCATGTATAGTATAATGCTAAATGAAAAAAAAACCAATGAAAATTTTATTAAAAATGTGTAACTCTTTTCAACCGGCCTTTTAGATGATATAATGTGCGGAGGAGAGCAGGGCCTGCATACCGGACTCTGCCCAAAGTAAGGCAGGCGGCTGCGCCCGTCTGAAGGTTTTATGTATTGACATAGGAGCAAGTGATGAAGATAAAGATAAATAAAATGGTAAAAAGCCTGAAGGGAGTACGCCTTCTGATGCTTTTGCTGATTCTGTTTTTCCTGCTGATGAATATCAGTATATGGGCAGTCAGTATACGGGCAGGCGTGATTCTTCTGCTTTTCATCCTGATTATGCTGGCTCCTCTGCTGTGGTGTTATATATACCGCAGAGGAGATCTGCGGCGCATGCTGATCACGGATCATCTGGATCAATCCCAGGTGCAGTATCAGCTGATGCAGGAGCTTCCGTTTCCTTATGCGCTGGTGGATGAAAAAGGCCGCATTTTCTGGGTCAATCATGCATTCAGTCTGATCTGCCCCATGGAAATGGCCCGGTTTCGGAATGTGTATTCCCTGTTTCCGGAACTGAAAAAAGCAGATATGAACAACATGACAGAGAAAGAGTACCACGTAACCTACGGAGAGCAGTATTTCAAGCTGTCTTTTTACAGGATCGTTACCCCGGAAGGGATGGAAGAGAGTGAGGACAGCAGCCTGTTTGCCATGTGCATGACCGATGAGACCGATATCATACGTATGGATCAGGAGATCAAGGAACAGCGGATGGTTGTCGGTATGGCATATCTGGACAATTATGAAGAGATTGTGGGACAGGTGGAAGAAGTCAGGATCGCACTGATTATTGCTCATATAGATCGTAAGGTGACAAAATATTTTTCACAGATGGGCGGAATTGTTAAAAAGATAGAAAGGGACAAATATTTCCTGGTGCTGCCCCAGAAGAATGTGGAGAATATGAAGGAAGACAGATTTTATATTCTGGATGAAATCAGGGATATCAAGATCGGCAATGATCAGCATATTACCATGAGTATCGGTCTCGGTATGGGAGAAGGCTCCTATGAGACGCGGTATGAATTCAGCCGCACTGCTGTTGAGATGGCGCTGGGCCGCGGCGGTGATCAGGTGGCGATCAAATCCGGTGATGATATTGAATATATCGGCGGCAGTGCCCAGACGGTTTCACGGACCACGCGGGTTAAAGCGAGAGTCAAGGCGCATGCTCTGAAGGAACTGCTGATGAACAATGATAACGTGCTGATCATGGCCCATAAGATGCCGGATCTGGACGCTATCGGTGCATCGGTAGGTGTTTACCGCATCGCCATGTCTCAGGGTAAACGGGTCCATATCGTTCTGAATGAAATCAGTACATCCGTGCGGCCGGTGGTGGAGCGCCTTAATGCGGCGGCCGGTGCCGGCGTGAATATGTTTATCAGCGGGGAAGCGGCCGAGGAGATGATGTCGGACAACACGCTGCTGATTATTGTGGATACCAACAGGGGGAGCTACACAGAATGCCCGGAACTGCTGGAGATGTCTTCCAGTGTGGTTGTCATCGATCACCACAGGCGTTCCAATGACAGTATTACCCATGCGGTGCTGGATTACGTGGAACCCTATGCATCTTCCGCCTGTGAGATGGTTGTCGAGATCCTTCAGTACATTGGAGATAATATCAAGATGAAGGTGGATGAAGCCGATGCCATGTATGCGGGCATTGTGATGGATACCAACAATTTCATCAATAAAACAGGTGTCAGAACATTTGAAGCGGCTGCATTTCTGCGGCGGGGCGGAGCAGATACGGTCCGCGTGCGCAAGCTGTTCCGCGACAATATGGAGGAGTACAAGGCAAGAGCGGAGGCAGTCAGCCGTGCGGAGATTTATCTGGACAAATTTGCCCTGAGCACCTGTCCCTCCGAAGGGCTGGAAAGCCCTACCATTGCCGGTGCGCAGGCGGCCAATGAGCTGCTGGATATTAAAGGCGTAGAGGCTTCCATTGTGCTGACCGCCTATAATAATAAAATTTACCTGAGTGCCCGTTCCATTGACAGCGTCAATGTTCAGATCATCATGGAGCGTCTGGGCGGCGGCGGACACGGTACCATGGCAGGCGCACAGATGACGGGCTGTACCGTTGAAGAAGCCATGGAATATGTAAAGGTAACATTACATGATATGACAGAAGAAGGAGCAATTTAGATGAAAGTAATATTATTGCAGGATGTAAAATCCCTTGGTAAAAAAGGACAGCTGGTTGATGTTAATGATGGATACGCAAGAAACTATATTCTGCCCAGAAAGCTGGGTGTGGAAGCCAACAACACCAACCTGAACAACATGAAGCTGCAGAAACAGAAGGAGGACAGACAGGCTGCTCAGGAACTGGCCGATGCAAAAGAACTGGCTGAAAAGCTGAAGGATATGACCATCGAACTGCAGGTTAAAACCGGAGAAGGCGGCAGAGTATTCGGTTCTGTTTCCGCCAAGGAGATCGTGGCAGCAGCCAAAGCACAGAAGAATCTTGTGATCGACAAGAAGAAACTGCTGATTGAAGAACCGCTGAAAACCTGCGGCATGCATATTATCAGGATCAGACTGCACAAGGATGTGGTCGGTGAATTCAAAGTACACGTTTCTGAAAAACAGTAATCGAATGGATGAAGTGATAAATGGATGAAGAGGTAATCAAACGGATTCCGCCCAACAGCGCGGAGGCCGAGCGTTCGGTAATTGCCGCCATGCTGATGGACCGGGATGCGGTTATTTCCGCATCGGAGATCCTGACGGGAGACGATTTTTACAACCGTCAGTACGGCGTGGTATTCGAATGCATGGTGGAGCTGGTCAATCAGGGAGAACCGGTGGATATGGTCACCGTGCAGAACCGTCTGAAGGAGAAGGATGTGTCGCCGGAGACGGCCAGCCTTGAATTTGTCAGGGAACTGATGCTGGGCTTCATTACTTCCGCCAACGTAAAGCAGTACGCTCAGATCGTATATGAGAAGGCGCTGCTGCGCAGGGTAATCAGGATTAACGATACCATCAACGGCCTGTGCTATCAGGGGAAGGAAAGCGCCGATGCCATTCTGGAGGAAACGGAGCGTTCTGTATTTGAACTTCTGAAGACACGCAATTCCGGGGATTTCGTTCCTATCCGGCAGGTGGTTCTCAATGCGCTCGACAAGATTGAGATTGCTTCACGGAACAGGGATGCGGTTACCGGGATTCCCATGGGATTTACCGATCTGGATTATCAGACCTCCGGTCTCCAGCCTTCCGATCTGGTTCTGATTGCGGCCCGTCCCTCCATGGGAAAGACCGCATTTGTACTGAATATTGCGCACAATGTGGCAATCCGCCAGGAAAAGTGCTGTGCCATATTCAGTCTGGAGATGTCCAAGGAGCAGCTGGTCAACCGTATGCTGGCCATGGATGCCAATGTGGATTCCCAGAACATGCGAAACGGCAGACTGTCGGAATCCGATTGGGAAAAACTGGTGGAAAGTGCCGGCAATATCGGTACTTCAAAGCTGATCATCGACGATACCCCGGGTATTTCCATCAGCGAGCTGCGCAGCAAATGCAGAAAATTCAAGCTGGAATTTGACCTGAAGCTGGTTATGATCGACTACCTTCAGCTGATGTCCGGCTCCGGTAAGAGCGGTGACAATCGTCAGCAGGAGATTTCGGAGATTTCCCGTTCCCTGAAGGCACTGGCCCGTGAAATCGACTGTCCGGTGATTGCGCTGTCCCAGCTGAGCCGTGCCTGTGAGACGAGAAATGATCACCGGCCCATGCTTTCCGACCTGCGTGAGTCCGGCGCCATCGAGCAGGATGCCGACGTGGTCATGTTTATTTACCGTGACGACTATTACAACAAGGACTCCGATGAAAAAAATGTATCGGAAATTATCATAGCCAAGCAGCGCAACGGCCCGACGGGCACTGTAAAGCTGGCCTGGTTACCGGAATATACAAAATTTGCCAATTTAGCAAAATAAATTTTAACAGAAGCCTCAGAAACCGGAAGAAGAGCCGCTCATTTGTGTTATACTCAGAAAGAAGCTTGCAGAAGTCCGTCCATGAACCTGCGGGGATATGGAGGACAGTGACTTCGAAAGGGGACAGCGATGAGTGAATATCATTATCAGATTTCTGAGGCTTCCCGTCTTCTGGCGGTAGAAGCCCATGTACTTCGTTACTGGGAAGAAGAACTCGGTATGATCATTCCAAGAAATGAAATGGGACACCGCTATTATACAGAAGAGCATCTCAGGATTTTCAGTCAGATCAAGGATATGAAAGAGAGAGGCTATCAGCTTCGGGCAATCCGTGCCATTCTTTCGGGAGAGGAACCGCCGGAGACACCGATTACGGAGATTCCTCTGAGAAAAGAACAAAAGGAACAGACAGAGCAGAATCCTGTTCCGTCTGGTGCACCCAATCCCGGTCCTGCCATTGTACCGGGGGCTGATCCTGCCAGAGTCCCGTCAACAGATCCTTCCGAGGCTCCGGCAACCGGTCCTGCCATTTTGCCGGAGCCTGAACCGGGGCAGAAAGTTCCCGGCGGACAGCCTGAAATTCAGATGTGGAATCCGGCTGATACCGCCTGTGCAGAGGAAAGGGAACAGCGTATGAACCGGTTTCAGGAGGTTGTGACCCGTATCGTGGCACAGGCCATGCTCTGCAACAATCCCGGTCTGGCAAAGGATATCAGCAGCAGGGTGGAAGCGGATCTGGTTGAAGAAATCAGAGATATGCTGAATTCATCGGAAAGCAGGCAGGAGGAGCGGTTCCGTAAACTGGACGAATCCATGCGCGCGATCCAGCAGGGAAACAGGGCACGTTATGAAGCTGCTGCGGCCAGAAGTCCGGGCCTGTTCGGGCGGAGAAAGCGCAGAAAAAAATACAGAAGAATCTGAATCCGGCCTGCGGACATGCCGGAACGGAAAATACACCGTATTTACGGAGGCCGAATCGTCTCCTGAAGCAGAATCGGAGCAAAACAAAAACGGGACCGGTGGATGAAGAAACATCCGCCGGTCCCGCTACTTTGTCATTAGCAGACCGCAATCACAACATCATGGAAAACTATGTATCCAATGATAAAAATTACTCTTCTTTGATTGCTTCGTTAGGACATTCGTCAACACAGCTGCCGCATTCCAGACAGTCATCAGCGTTGATTACATACTTGCCATCACCTTCAGAGATAGCGTCGTTGGGACATGCATCTGCACAAGTACCGCAGCTTACACATTCGTCAGTAATTACATATGCCATAATGAAAGACCTCCTTTGAAAATTCATGCAGCGGGCAGACATCCCGCGTCATCTGAGTTCATTGTAATACATCATCTGAGATATTGCAAGTGGAAATCTTTTCTGTTGCATAAAATTCCTGATTGTAATATAATTAGCTGAGTATAACGAATTTATTCGAGGAGGAATATATTATGGCTAAGCAGGTAGATAAAAGTATTCTGATCGGTGATCTGGTTCAGATCGATCCCGGCATTATCGCAATTCTCATGAGTGCAGGCATGCACTGTGTAGGATGCCCTTCATCTGCAATGGAATCACTGGAGGAAGCTGCTATGGTTCACGGAATGGACGTTGATCCCCTTGTGAACATGATCAACAAATATCTTGCAACAAAAGGCTGATCCACTGGATGCGGCGGTTCTTTCGGGAGTCGTTTCCCGGGAATCCTTTCAATTTATGAAGTTGATGCAGATACAGAAAAAACCGGAGTTTCTGGATAACAGAACTCCGGCTTTTTTTGTACAGGCACTTTACATACCTGACGGCGCCCTTTAGAACAGATACAGACGCTGCAGAGCAGTCTGAGAAACGATACAGCTGTAATGCTCTGTATAATATGCTTCTCTTGCACATGTTCCCTTAACACGCTGCCCGTACTCGGACAGAAGATTGCAGACTCTGTTAAAGTCGGCAGGAGAATGGTGGGACTGATAAACCACCAGATAATAAAGCGAAGATGCGGGATCCTTGTAGAGGGAATTGACACCGTTATAGATCGGATGGAGGATTCCCGAAACAGTCAGAAGATCGTCCAGCCTGTCAAAAGAATAGATCCGCATCAGGTTGACAGGCTTATCATCTGCAGATGCGGTCTGTTCTGCAGTCTGTTCACCGGAAATGTTCCGGAATGACAGATCGTCGCCGTCATCGGCATCACTGTCGTCAGAAAATTTTTCGCTGAGGGAACGGAAAAGATCAAGGATATCATCTGCTCCGTTGGAAAAGTCGTTGTCTTCTTCAATTGTTATATCTTCACCTGCCATGGAACTGAATCGGGAAAATCTTGTATCCAGCTCGTCCGGGTTATCCATGCGTGTAATAATCAGTATGATGCTGTCCCTGGAAACGGGAATAGCTTCTACCATGAGAGGGGTGTTTTCTGCTTCAAAACCAAAATCATTATGAGCCTGCTCGATCATCTCACGGAAAAGGGAACGGGCTTTTTCCGTGCCGTATGCGAGTTCGCTCAGATCCAGTTCTCTGGAAAGCAGATCGCGCTGGGACAGAATGCACTTAATCTGGTTGTCGTTGATTTTTTCGATATGCATGCTGTGTCTCCTTTCAATGAAAATCGAATATCTATCCGAAAACTTATGTATACGCAATCTGCCGGTACTCCCGACCGGTATGAGGGAATACATGACAGCGTATATAAGTTATATCGTTCTCATTATAACGTATCTTTCAGCGGAATGCAAAGAAAATGAGATAAGACTACAGAAATAATTTGACAAAATTTAGGATTTATGATATAGTCGGACTATGGAAGCTGAATATAAAGGAAAGGAGTTCAGGCAGAATTGTATTGCAGGGACAGCTTCCTGCGGCAGAATGCATGCATAACAAAACTGCCCGTTTTATCCGCTTCTGCAGACAGTCTGTCCTGCGGCCGGTATGATCCATTACGCAGCAGTACGGCCATGGCGAAAAAAGGCAGGTATAGTTCTTGTGGCAGCCTGCCCGGGGGATTGAAATTTATCACAAAGTTGTTTTGGAGGAGATTGGATGAAAAGGAGCAGGTATATTTCCGGCAGTTCTGTATATAACGGGTACTGTCAGGAAAAAGATATGGACACCTATGAGAGGATGAAAGGCGATCTGGAGGCCTACAATGAGCAGGGGATTACGCTCAGACTTTCCGGAAAAAGAGCATCCTCGGAGCGTATTGCCAGTGTCTGCTGTATCCGCGAATGCGGAGCCTATATGGGGGATTATGTGCTGGATGAAAGCGGCAGACTGGTGGAGATCCGTTTTGACAAAATCAGGAAACGATGATGCTGCCCATGAGATGCATGAATAAGGATATGGAGAGATGTACCTGCAGAAAACGGGTTGCTGATCTGCGTGAATACCTGTCCCGGTTTTAACGTATATTTATTTAGTTTATATATCCTTTATTTGTGAAAAAGAAAGTAATATGTTATACTGAATCATATAGTACGATGTGTGGCTGCCGAGGCAGGGATATCAGTCCTTTTATGCAGCAGCAGTCAGAACTTTTTTTATGGGGTACAGTATGAGAAAAAGATTGAAAACAATATTGCTTTTGCTGACGGGCGTATTGCTCATGTCGGGCTGCAGCATATATGAGTCCGTCATTGCAACGGATGAAAAGGCGGATCTGAATGAATTTTTCGGAGTATCGGACGGAGCAGCAGCTGTTTATGTGGATGATGAAAGATGCGAGGACAATGCTGTCGTGCAGGGGGAGACATATTATGTTCCTCTGGATCTGGTCCGATCGGAACTGGACAAGCGATTCTACTGGGATGGACTGGATGACCGGCTTTTGTTTACGGATGCACAGAAGATCCATGAAGAGTCCCTTTCGGACAGCAGCATGGTGATATCGGTGGATGACCGGCTGTATTTATCGCTGGCGTGCCTTGAGAAGTATCTGGATATACAGATTGAGGGGTATCAGGAACCGGATCGGATCTACATTGATAAAGCGGGACGGGAGATCTGCAGGGAAACTGTCAGCGGGGATACTCAGATTCGTGTGCTGGGCGGCTTTAAGAGTGCTGTTCTGACGGAGGTTCAGTCGGGCAGCCGGGTTCAGGTGATCACGGAACACAGCAAATGGGCTCAGGTCCGTACAGAGGACGGCTTCATCGGATATATGCTTATGAAGAATCTGAATCAGGATGAGAAAGAGACGGTAAAGATTGAGTCTGCAAAGGAAGAACCGGAGTATACCGGTATTAAGCGTGACGAACCGATCTGTCTGGCCTGGCATGATATGGAGAATGTATCCGGCAATAAACAGTTTGACGCTCTGACAGCCGGTACAAAGGGGATCAATGTCATTTCCCCGACCTGGTTTGCTTTGACGGATAACGACGGATCCTATAAAAATCTTTCCAGTGCGGATTACGTAAGGAAAGCCCATGAAAAAGGCATGGAAGTCTGGATTCTGATTGACGATTTCAATGACAATATGAGTATAGGACAGGTACTGGGCAAAAATTCTGTCCGTCAGAAGCTTGTCGGGAATCTGATTTCGGATGTACAGGCAGTCAATGCAGACGGCATCAATGTGGATTTCGAGTATATTACTGATTCCTGCGGTGCGGATTTTATACAGTTTCTGCGGGAACTGTCCATTCGCTGCAGGGAGGAAGGACTGGTGCTTTCTGTGGACAATGCCAATCCTACCTTTGTCAAATACTGCTACGATATGAAAGAGCAGGGACGTCTGGTGGATTATGTGGTTCTGATGGGATATGATGAACACTGGCAGGGTTCGGAAGCCGGTTCGGTCGCTTCCCTTCCTTATGTGGAAGAAGGAATCAGGACAGCTCTGGAGATGGTACCCGAAGAAAAGATTATCAGCGGTCTGCCGTTTTATACCCGTGTCTGGACAGAGATACCGGAGAAGTATGCCGCTTCCGGTGCTCAGATCAGGCAGGACGGCAATTCCGAGTATGACAGGTACTCTCTGGATTCAGTGGCAGTTTCCATGGATGAAGTGAACCGGCTGGTGAAAAAAGCCGGAGTATCTCCGGAGTGGGATGAAGACATCGGGCAATATTATGTTGAAATTCCGCTGGAGCATGGAAAGCAGCGCATATGGATCGAGGATGTCCGGTCTCTGGAGACCAAGCTGGATATGGTCTCCAGGTATTCAGTGGCGGGAGTTGCTTTCTGGAGGATCGGCATGGACAATGACGCAGTCTGGGACAGCATTTCGGCATATCTTAAAAAGCAGTAGGATGTCCGGAGGTGCATATTGCATGTGGTATTCTGCGGCCGGCATATGTTATGTGAATTTACAGGTAAACGGAAGCAGTTTCGCAGAGAATGCGGAGCTGCTTCTTCAGTGGACGGATCCATCGGGTGCGTCTGCTGAAAAAAGATAGGATGGGATTATGGAAGTGAAACAGACAGATCATGTGGTTCTGGGCATCATGGCTCATGCGGATGCGGGGAAGACAACTCTGACGGAGGCGATTCTGTATGAAACAGGTGCCATCCGCAGCTTCGGACGTGTGGATCATAAAGACTGTTTTCTGGATAATGATGACATGGAGCGCAGCCGCGGGATTACTATTTTTTCCAAGCAGGCGCAGTTTGAACTGGAGGCTTACAACGGGGCAGGTCAGGAGCGGAAAAGGTACTGCTGTACGCTGGTGGACACGCCCGGTCATGTGGATTTCACGCCGGAGATGGAACGTGCCATGAGCGTTATGGACGCGGCAGTTCTGGTGGTGAGTGGAACAGATGGGGTTCAGGGACATACGGAGACCATCTGGAGGCTGCTGGCACGCTATCAGATTCCCGTCGTTCTGTTTCTGAACAAGATGGACCGGGATACTCTGGGACGCCATGAACTTCTAAAGCAGATGCGGGGAAGACTTTCGGAGCAGATCGTGGATTTTTCCGGAGCAGGTGCGTATGGAGAAGCCGTAAACAACAATAAAAATGAAAAAGACAGAGAAACTAGTGGAAACGATGAGATTCTGGAGGAAATCTCTCTGTGTGATGAAGAACTGATGGAGCATTTTCTGGAAGAGGATTACAGCCGGGAAGACTGGATTTCGGCTGTGAGGAAGCTGTTTGCAGAGCGAAAGATTTTCCCCTGCTTTACGGGTTCTGCGCTGCAGAGACAGGGAGTCGGGGCACTTCTTGCGGGACTTTCCGGCCTGATGCCCGATTGCCGGTATCCGATGGAAGGGGCATTTTCCGGGCGTGTATATAAGATTCTGCATGATGCCCAGGGAGAACGTCTGACCTTTTTCAAAGTTACCGGCGGTTCGCTGAAGGTGAAGGATGTGGTTTCCTACGGGGAGCCTTTAAAGGAGGAGAAGATCAATCAGCTGCGGCTGTATCATGGGGGCAGATTTCAGACTGTATCGCAGGCTGTACCGGGGATGATCTGTGCGGCTTCGGGGCTGTCACAGACGCGTCCGGGGGACGGTCTTGGCGCTGACCGGACGGAGTGTGTGTATGATACGGAGCCTGTGCTGACGGCGGCGGCCATGGTGCCGGAGGACTGTGATGAGAAAAAGCTGCTGGGGCTTTTCCGGCTTCTGGAAGAAGAGGAGCCGGCGCTGAAGGTTTACCGGGATGATCAGCTGAAAGAGATCCAGGTACATATCATGGGGCCGATCCAGCTGGAGATTCTGAAGTATCAGTTTGAGACAAGATTCGGTCTGAAACAGGAGTTTGGCCCCTGCCGGATCCTGTATAAAGAGACGATCAGCGGAAAGGTTGTGGGCAGCGGTCATTATGAACCTCTGCGCCATTATGCGGAGGCACATCTTCTTATGGAGCCTCTGCCGGCAGGCAGCGGAATCAGGACAGACAATGTCTGCAGCACCGATGTGCTGGATCTGAACTTTCAGCGTCTGATCCTGACCCATGTAACGGAACGGGAACACAGGGGCGTGCTCACCGGTGCACCTGTAACGGATGTGAAATTTACGCTTCTGACCGGACGTTCTCATCTGAAACATACAGAGGGCGGTGATTTCCGGGAAGCTGTTTACCGTGCAGTCCGTCACGGACTGATGCAGGCCAGGGAGAAGGGAGAAGCCGTTCTGCTGGAGCCCTGGTATGAATTTACACTGACTGTGCCTTCAGGAGATATCGGCAGAGCCATGTCGGATATCCAGAAGAGAAATGGCCATTTTGAACCTTTTGAACTGGACGGAGAGATGGCGGTACTGAAAGGAGACGGACCGGCGGCATGCTTTATGGATTATCCCATGGAGATAGCAGCTTACACCGGGGGGCGGGGAAACATTCAGTTTATCATGTCGGGCTACCGTCCGTGCCACAACGCGGAGGAAGTGATAGAAGCCTCCGGCTACCGGCCGGAACAGGATCTGGCCAATCCCGCCGGCTCTGTATTCTGCTCCCATGGGGCAGGGTATGTGGTCCCCTGGCAGGAAGCAGCCGCAAAGATGCATTGTGATCTACCGGATACTTTAACTTGATAAAGTGATATTGAATATTTGTCGTCTGCTGCTGACGGATTGAAATTTTCACCTTTTTCTGATATGATTCAGGTGATTCGATTACAGGGAGGCAGATAGTATGAACGAAAGAAGAATCAATTCAGTGATGGAAGCAATGAAAGCACAGAACCTGACCCAGATGCTGGTTACAGATTCCTATGCGATTGATTATCTCACCGGCGAGATGATTCAGCCGGGGGAGCGTTTTACGGCATTGCTTCTGAAGACGGATGGTACCGTCCGCCTGTTTTTAAACCGGCTTTTTGCGGCTGAGAAGATTCCGCAGGAGCAGATTGTTTTTTATACGGATGAAGTCCGGGGAGCAGTTCTGGCTGCGGAGTATACTGATTCAGATAAGATGCTTGGCGTTGACAAAAAGATGGCTGCTGAGTTTCTGTTGGAGCTGCAGGAGCATCATGCAGGAAGTTCTTATATGAATGCATCGGTTCTGGTGGACTCTGTTCGTGCGAAAAAGGATGAGGAAGAACAGAAGTTGATGGAGATTGCTTCACAGATCAATGACCGCAGTATGCTGCAGATCAAACAGCTGGTAAAAGAAGGCGTTACAGAAAAAGAACTGTCGGATGAACTGCTTAAAATCTACCTGAAAGAGGGAGCAGAAGGCTTTTCCTTTGATGCAATCGTCAGCTTCGGTGAGCATGCGGCAGACCCCCATCATGAGCCGGATGACACTGTTGTAAAAGAGGGAGACTGTGTCCTGTTTGATATCGGATGCAGAAAAGACGGATACTGTTCCGATATGACCAGAACATTTTTCTTTAAGAGTGCGGGAGAAAAACAGCGTGAAATTTATGAAATTGTCCGCAGAGCCAACGCAGCCGGTGAGGCAGCAATCCGCCCTGGTGCACGTTTCTGTGACATTGATGCTGCTGCCAGAAAGGTGATTGAAGATGCAGGGTACGGCCCGTATTTCACACACCGTCTGGGTCATTCCATCGGAAAGGAAGTTCATGAATACGGCGATGTGGGTATGGTTAATACGAACACGGTGGAAGAGGGTATGGTTTTCTCCTGTGAGCCCGGTATTTATCTGCCCGGTGAATTCGGCGTGCGTATCGAAGATCTGTGCATGGTAACAAAAGATGGAGTAAAAGTTCTGAACTCCGTATCGAAGGAACTGGAGATTCTGTAGAAACCGGAGATTCTGCAGAAATCGGAGACTCTGTAGAAACCGGAGATTCTGCAGAAACCGGAGACTCTGTATAAAAAAAGCCTGAGGATATTGCGGTGGGATTCCTCAGGCTTTTTGTATGGCAGGAAATTGTATTTCCTGTTGTGTAAGGGAGACTTTAAGCGGTAAGCCTCCATGCAATATGGAAATTTATCAGATCATCTGCAGAGCAGGTGATTGTCATATTATCAGATGCGGATTATTCTTCCACAGGTTTCTTTAATGTTCCCAGAAGGAATGCACCCACGATGGTGCCGGCTACCAGGGCAATAACGTACATGAGCGCGTTGCCTACTACGGGGAATACGAAGATACCACCGTGAGGAGCCATCAGTGTACATCCGAATGCCATGGATAAACCACCTGCCAGTGCCGAACCGATAATACAGGAGGGCAGTACATGCAGAGGGTCGGATGCGGCAAAAGGAATAGCGCCTTCTGTGATGAAGGACAGACCCATAATGAAGTTGGTAGGTCCTGATTTACGTTCCTGTTCAGTGAATTTGTTCTTAAACAGGAGGGTTGCCAGTGCGATTGCACAGGGAGGAACCATACCGCCGATCATAACGGCTGCCATGATATTGTAGTTGCCTGCAGCGATGGAAGCAGTACCGAATACGTAAGCTGCCTTATTGAAGGGGCCGCCCATATCGATGGACATCATGCCGCCGAGAATCATGCCCAGCAGGATTGCGTTGGCGCCGGTCAGGCTGCCCAGACCGTTATTCAGAGCAGTATTCAGGATACCAACAACGGGTTCGATGATGAAATTCATGCCCAGACCCATCAGCAGTACACCGAATACGGGGTAGAGCAGCACGGGTTTGATGCCGTCCAGAGAAGCAGGAAGCTTGTCGAATACTTTCTTTAACAGATTTACCAGATAACCTGCGATGAAACCTGCAGCCAGAGCACCAAGGAAACCGGAAGTACCGCCTGCAGCGATGGAACCGCCTACGAAACCGACAGCAAGACCGGGACGGTCAGCAATACTCATGGCAATAAAACCGGCAAGAATCGGGAGCATAAAGCTGAATGCCGTACCGCCGATGCCTTTGAACATGGCAGCAACCGGATTAATTGTACCGAAGTCGGCTTTGGAGAATTCAGCACCGATCTTTGCAGCTTCGTCCGCATTGGCGGGAAGGCTTGCCAGATCAACACAGAAGCCGTCGATCAGGAAAGCAATGGCGATCAGGATACCGCCGCCTACAACAAAAGGAAGCATGTGGGATACACCGTTCATCAGGTGTTTGTAAATTGTATGTCCCGCACCGCCTTTGGAAGGCGCAGAGGAACTCTTTTTCGCACCTGCAGCTGCTTTGTAAACAGGAGCATCGCCGTTCATGATGCTTCCAATCAGCTGTTCTGCTTTGTTGATACCGTCGGATACCTGGCATTCGATCAGCTTCTTGCCGTCAAAACGATCCATGGGAACATTGGTGTCGGCAGCAACGATAATACCGTCAGCAGCTTCGATTTCTTCATCGGTCAGCACATTTTTCGCACCGCCTGAACCTCTTGTTTCTACTTTTACAAGGCAGCCCATCTTCTTTGCTGCTTTTTCAAGACTTTCTGCGGCCATGTAGGTATGTGCGATGCCGGTAGGGCATGCGGTAACAGCCAGAACGAGAACCTGTTTTGCACTGGCCTTGTCGGCAGCCAGATTGGTTGTTTTAGCAGCTTCTTCTTTTGCTGCATCGGCAGCATCTTTCTCTGTTTCTGCATCATCAATGATCTTCAGGAATTCATCGACAGTTTTTGCTTTTCTTAAAGAAGCGGTAAAGTCGTCATCCATCAGCATGGTGGACAGTTTGCTCAGAATATCAATGTGCACACTGCCGGCGCCTTCCGGTGCGGCGATCAGAAAGATCAGGTTGACGGGTTCGTCATCCAGTGCTTCGTATTCAACACCTGCGGGCAGTACCATGGCAGCCAGGCCGGGTTTGCTGACACCGCTGCAGCGGCCGTGAGGGATGGCAATTCCATCACCTACGCCTGTAGTTCCTTCTTCTTCTCTTGCAAAAACAGCCTTCAGATAGATGTCTCTGTCAGAAACCTTACCGCTGGCAGCCATCAGATCAACCATCTGATTCAGGACGTCGGCTTTGTCTTTGGCAGAACCGTTGAGGCATACGCTTTCCGCAGCCAGTAAATCAGTAATTCTCATAGTTGTAGTCTCCTTTTTTGTAGTCTCCTTTAATAAAATGATAACTGTTCAGAGTCAGAAACTGAACGGTTAGAAGTTAAAATGTTAACGTGTTCAAAATTGCTTCCACTTCCGGCTTTGTGGCCAGATTTTCGGAAAATGCACTGGCACTTCCGCAGGAGATACCTGTTTTAAAGGCAGTTTTGTAATCACCGGAAGTCAGATATCCGTACAGGAAACCGGCTACCATGGAATCCCCGGCGCCAACCGAGTTGACAACCTTTCCTTTGGGAGCTTCGCTTCTGTATACGGAACCGTCTTCCGAAACCAGAACAGCGCCGTCTCCGGCCATGGAAACCAGAACATTGCGTGCCCCTTTTTCCTGCAGTTTTTTCGCATAGGTGATTACATCATCTTTTTCTTTCAGTGTAACCTGGAAAATCTCACCCAGTTCATGGTTGTTGGGTTTGATCAGGAAAGGATGATAAGGGAGCACATTGACCAGCAGATCCTTTGTGGCATCCACAGCGACCATGACACCTCTGCCTTCCAGATATTTCATGATATCCATATACATGGTTTCAGGCATGGAGGAGGGGATGCTTCCTGCAAGAACGAGAACGTCTCCTTCCTTCAGCGTATCCAGCTTCTCATACAGAGCACGGATTGCTTCTTCATCAATCACCGGTCCCATACCGTTGATTTCGCTTTCTTCGTTGGAACGCAGCTTGACGTTGATACGGGAGAGACCTTTGGTAATGGGAATCAATTCCTCTTTGCAGCCCATTTCGGTAACCCGGCGCTGAATCTCTTTACCGGTGAATCCGGCAGTAAAACCGAGAACCGTACTGTCCATACCCAGGTTTTTCAGGACAATGGAAACGTTGATCCCTTTTCCGCCGGGAAACATGATTTCTTCGCAGGTACGGTTTACTATGCCCGGTTTGAAATCCCGGACGGTCACGATATAATCCAGCGAAGGATTGAAAGTTACAGTGTAGATCATCAGAATGACTCCTTTCTGCATTTCCATCAGCAGTTTTATCGATATGATGGAATGTGACTGCGTCTGATTAAATATAAATCAATGATACCATCATAAGCAGTCAATGCCAATCAAAATCAGCCATATAAATGCACAGGATTTTTTGAATAAAATTGAAAAGAACTTGGTTAATCTGCTGACATGGGTGAAACAATGTGCAGATATGGTTCATAATGTCTGTGACAAAGCGCTGGTACTGTAAAATTTATCCCAAAATACTCAGATGTGATGAAATACGTTTTGACAAACATGCAGAGGTCTTTTATAATAAAATAATCACAAACGGTCAATGAAAAAGTATCAAAATATGATGAGAACTGTTCAGAGGCGGTCTCTGAGTAGTTGAAAGCGAAGATGCATGCATCGGATTCTGGAGGATAGGGAATGTTAACAGAGGAACGGAAAAGTCAGATATTGAAACTGGTGGAACAGAACGGCGGCGTATCGGTTCAGGAGCTGATGGTGCTTCTGAATGCTTCCGAATCAACGATCCGGAGGGATCTCAATGATCTGGATAAAAGGGAGCTGCTGATTAAAGTACACGGGGGAGCCGTATCGGTTTCAAAAAATATTACAGCGGATTCTTCCGTATCATCAAGAACAGATCTGAATCGGGAAAAGAAGAAGAGGATCGGGCGGTATGCGGCTTCTCTGATTGAGGATGGCGATCTGATCTATCTGGATGCGGGAACGACCACCGGATTTATCATTGATTATCTTTCCTGTAAAAATACAGTATTTGTTACAAATGCAATTATGCATGCCAGAAAACTCTGCAGTCTGGGGTATCAGGTGTATATGCCCGGCGGCATGCTGAAGGAACAGACGGAAGCGCTTACCGGAACACAGACCTGTGAATATCTGGCAAGATTCCATTTTACAAAAGGATTTTTCGGGACGAACGGAATCACGGTAAAGGAAGGTTTTACAACTCCCGATATACAGGAAGGGACGGTAAAGGAAACAGCCGTGAAACATACAGGGCAGTGTTTTGTTGTCTGCGACAGCTCCAAATTTGACCGGGTTTCATCGGTAACCTTTGCTGATTTTTCACGGGCATCCATTATCACGGATGAAACGGTACCCGCAGTATATCGAAAATATGACAACCTGATTATTGTATGAAAATTTTTCCTCCTGCATATGATTAAAAAGCAAATCGGTGCAGGGGGATTATTTTGTCTGAGTGGAAAGAATCTGACAGCAAAGAAAATATGATCAGGCGAAGTTTCTGTGAACTGGTGCTGGGAGCTCTTATGCTGATTCTGGTGGCGGCAATCAATCTGCGGACTGATGAGCGGCCGCTGCTGTTTCAGTCTGCCTGGTCGGAAGCGGATGGAGCGCAGAGCGGGGGAAGCAGTCCGGCGGCATCGGATGGGGTGCAGAGCAGTGACAGCAGCCTGACGGCGGCAGATGGAGAAAAGGGGCAGACATACTGTGTAGTTCTCGATGCCGGCCACGGTGCGGCGGATCCCGGGAAGATCGGCTGTAATGATGCAAAAGAGAAGGATATTAACCTGGCAATCGTGCTGAAGCTGAAACAGTATCTGGAAAGGGAAAAGATAAAGGTGGTGCTTACACGGGAAAACGATGAACCTCTGTATGAGGATTCGGCCGTTAATAAAAAAATGTCGGACATGAATGCACGTGTTTCCATGATAGAAAGCGCGAAGCCGGATCTGGTGGTCAGTATACACCAGAACAGCTATCACGAAAGCTCCGTATGCGGACCACAGGTATTTTACTATAAAGCTTCTGAAAAAGGAAAACTGGCTGCACAATGTCTGCAGGCTTCCTTTGACGGTCTGGAAGAAATTGTCAACCGCAGGTCCGCCAAAGCAAATGACAATTATTATCTGCTGCTTCATACATCTGCCCCCATGGTGATTGCGGAATGCGGTTTTCTGAGTAATCCGGAAGAAGCAGAGCTGCTGATTCAGGATGCCTATCAGGAAAAACTGGCACAGGTGCTGTGTCAGGGGATTCTGGAGTATCTGAAGCAGAGCGGGGCGGGGCAGAGTCAGGAAACGCAGCCGCCGGTTTCGAAAATGCATCGTGAGAACAGCCGAATTGCCTGCATGAACAGAAGAAACAGCAGAATCACTTCTTGTAAAAAGGTGCGGAAAACGGTATAATTATTCAGATATTTTGAATTTTACAAAAGAGAGGATTGGACTTATGAGAAAGACACAGATACGTAACTCACTTTTGCTGCTGCTGACGGCTGTTATCTGGGGCGTTGCTTTTGTTGCCCAGAGTGTGGGAATGGACTATGTGGGGGCCTTTACTTTCAACTGCGTCCGCAGTATTATCGGCGGTCTGGTGCTGATTCCCTGCATCATTTTCCTGAAAAACCTGAAATCGAAGGAAAGTGGGGAGAAGATGCCGCTGAAGGAATCGCTGCATGTGACGCGGGTAGAAGTGATCGGAGGCATCTGCTGCGGAACTGCTCTGTTTGCAGCAAGCAATTTCCAGCAGTTCGGCATTTCCTATACCACGGTGGGTAAAGCCGGCTTTATTACGGCGCTGTATGTGGTAATCGTTCCGATTCTGGGACTTTTTTTCCGGAAAAAGGTATCGTTTGTAGTATGGATCAGCGTGGTACTGTCTGTTATCGGATTATACCTGCTCTGCATGACGGAGAATTCGTTTGCCCTGTCCTTCGGAGACCTGCTGGTACTGATCTGTGCGGTACTGTTTTCCATTCATATACTGGTCATTGACTACTTTTCACCGAAAGGGGACGGTGTAGTCATGTCCTGCATACAGTTTCTGGTCTGCGGCCTGCTCTCCGGTGTTATGATGCTTCTGTTTGAGACACCTGACCTGAGCAGTATTCTGGCGGCAAAAGTACCGATTCTGTATGCAGGCGTCATGTCCTGCGGTGTTGCCTACACACTGCAGATTGTAGGACAGAAGGATATGAATCCCACCGTTGCATCACTGATTCTGTGTCTGGAATCGGTGGTATCGGCACTGGCCGGATGGCTGATCCTGCATGAAGCGCTGAGTGCCAGAGAACTGGCCGGATGCTTCCTGATGTTTTTGGCCATCGTGCTGGCACAGCTTCCCGTGGTGCAGAAGGAGTGACGGGCAGCAGTCTCAATTTATAAAAACAGCAATAAATGACAAAAGAACTGGAGGGTGATTTTATGGAGTTACTTGATATGATGCTGAATCGCAGGAGTGTAAGGGAGTATACGGGGGATCATATTCCCGGGGATAAGCTGGAGATGATTCTGCAGGCGGGGCTGGCGGCTCCTTCGGGGCGCGGCAGACAGCCCTGGGAGTTTATCGTGGTTCAGACGAGGGATGCGCTGAAGAAGCTGTCGGAGTGCCGGGATGGTTCTGCAAAGATGCTGGAGCATGCGGACTGCGCCATTGTGGTGATTGCCGATGAACTGGAGCAGGATGTGTGGACGGAGGACTGTTCCATTGCCATGGCATACATGCATCTGATGGCGGACAGTCTGGGAATTGGCAGCTGCTGGATCCAGGGGCGCCTGCGTCAGGCACCTGACGGCAGAAGTACGGAGGAGTACGTGAGAGAATGTCTGGGCTTTCCCAAAACATACCGTCTGGAAGCAATTCTGTCGCTGGGAATCCCCAAAAAGCATCCGGTAAAACATCACACGGACCAGCTGCCCATGGAGAAGGTGCATCTGGAAAGATTCTGATAATAGTGAAAAATAAAAATATAGCAGCTGTTAGAGACAAATCGATTTGAACAGTTGCCAAAAATCTCTGTCAGGGGAGGGGCCATGGCATTAACTTTGGCATATAGTTAGTGTTATGGCCCCGGTTTTTCTATTCGGTTCTTCCATGCTCACAGATAAAGAATAAATCTCCGGATATTTTCTGTTCCGGCATTCTACTGTAAAAGTTAGTTTTCTGCTTATTTGGTTTTATACTTCAGATGCCGCTTCACCCGCTGTTTTTACCCGGCAACTTTTTTTACAGAAACAGATACCGTATTTGATGATTGCTTCGTAGCCATCTTCAATTAATTCTGCTGAGTAATGTTTAGCATCAATCTGCAGCAGCGCCCGGTCACATGCACTGTCCATTTCAGAGAAGCGCTTTACCTGTTTGAATTCCATGATGATGGCAGGCTGTATTTCGTCCAGCGGAATCAGCAGCAGATCGGAGCGTCCTTCACCGGTTTCAAAATTGGAATGGATTTCGTAATCCTGAAGCGGTTTCATGAGGCCCAGCATAAAACCGTGATAAAAGCTTTCGGAACTGTCAAAACAGCTGATACTCCTGCGAAGCTGGCTCTTCAGAAAAGTTTCAAAGGTATGGCAGTCTCTGCCCAGAACCGCCTCATATAAAGGATGCAGGTCCAGAATCCTGATCTGCTGTTCGAACCATTCACGAATAGTATTCTGATAAATATATCTCACTTCTTCGTTAGGAATCGTCAGGGTCAGATAAATTGTGTTATCCTGAAAATGTGTGTCGTCCAGTTTCAGATATCCGGTGAAAAACAGAAAATTCCAGAGATTATCCTGTGTTTTGTGGATATCCTCGTAAGTAATATCTTCATGTACCGGTTTTTCAATACTGCCTCCAGCTATGAGATCTTCAATCTCTTTTTTTACAGTAGAGTCAGCTTTGTCAATCAGTTCTCTTACAATACTGTTGGATGAAGTATTCGACCAGTATGCTCTCGGGAATGCCGAAAAATCGGAAACAGCAGTTTTAACATAGTTAATAACACTCCAGGGATTATATACACTGGTCCTGCCAAAACGATATCCATCATACCAGTGTCTTACTTCTTCCATTTTTGCTTCAAGACTGTACCGGCACAGCATTTCACATACTTCCTGCCCTGTAAAGCCGAAATATTCTGCATAATCTGCACTCAGAACAGAGATAATGTTCAGGTTGTTGAGACCGGTGAAGACACCCTTCGGGTGCGCGTGATCTGATGCCCTTCGGGCTGTTTCACAAGGTGTACTTTCCTTACTGATGCGCAGGCAGCCTGTTATAACTGCAAACTGCAGGCTGTCATTGGTTTTAAAAGCAGATTCAAAAAGCGAACGGATAAAGCTGATCATGTCATCATAGAAATGACAAAAATAGCTGTTTTCCAGAGGGACATCGTATTCATCAATCAGAATGATGACATTTTCATTATGGTACTTTTTTAAACAGTCCGATAGAAAGGAAAGAGAAGTAGCATAGTAGCTGTATGCGGCTTTCTGCTCCATAATGGAACGGTAAATTTCTTTATTTGATTCCAGAATTGAATCAGATTCCAGAACATAACGGTGCCGCTCATACTCTCTGGCAATCTGCTGGATGAGACAGCTGTAAGCTGTTGCAAAATCTTTTTGCTTTGCTGATTTCAGAGATAAGGAAATCACGGGAAATTTCCCCATAAAGCGGGTATACTGTTCACCGGACTGAATGATTTTCCGATTTCTGAAATAGCAGCTGTTATCGGCGGGATGTCCGAAATCATCCATTTCCTTTTCGAAAAAGGTCTGAATCATGCTTAAAGCCAGTGTCTTGCCGAAACGTCGGGGTCTGGTGAAGAGATTTACTTTTTCGCCTTTGTCAAGAAGTTCTTTTATTAATAAGGTTTTATCAACATAATAGTATTCCCGGCTGATAAGTTCTTTATAATTTTCAATACCGATTGATAGAGGCGGCTTTCGATTCATAGTGATTACCTCGCTTTCTGTACTGATTGTATCACAGGTGAGGCAAAAAGGAAAGTGCCTTCATTTAATCGACACTGTCTTTGCGTATATCACCAAAGCAAAGGAAGGGAAAGAAAACTAAAGAAATTTTCCAGTTTAGTTTCGCGTTAATCTCCGCATGATAGCATAAGAACAACAACTAATGGAAGGGAGCATTGTATGAAACGCAAAATGATATGTGTTATGAGTGTAATGATGATTGTTCTTCTGGCGGCAGGATGCGGAAAAAACGATGGAACTTCAGGAGGTTCCCCTGCCGGAACAGATACGGCGGGAATGGAGACAACTGCGCCCGGAGCCGGAACGACGGAAAACGGGAATGCAGCCGGGATGACGGAATCAACAACGGGAACTGAAGCAGCAGCATCAAAGACGGCAACAGAAACCGGAAACAGCGGAACAGATGCCCGGATTTCGGAGGATGAGGCAAAGGAAATTGTCCTGAAAGATGCCGGTGTGAGTGAGAAAGATATTTCCGGTATACGGATCAAGCTGGAGAAGGATGACGGAATCTGGCAGTATGAGGTGGATTTCTACGCGGGCGACAAAGAGTATGATTATAATATTGACGCCGATACCGGAAAAATCCTCAGCAAAGATATGGAAATTGATGATGACTTATACTGGAATGGGAGCAGGAGCGGTAAGCAGAAGGATTAGAACGGGTAAAAAATGAGATGAAACGGGGCTTTGGTAAGCCCCGTTTTTTACGATGACTGGATTTCTATACACCTGCTTATTTTTGATGAAGTTCAGGATTGCCCCAAGGTAATTAATTCAATGAAGTATTTTTGCGAAAATGCGCCTGAATATCACATTGCCTGTGCAGGGTCTCTGCTTGGAACTGCTCTGGCAAAGCCTTCTTCTTTTCCGGTGGGTAAAGTGAATTTTATGCAGATTGATCCGATGATTAAGAGTGAAACTTCGCATCAGATTTTCTCTAAACAACCTGAAAATGGATGATGATGTACTGAATATTCCGCTTTTTATGGCCGATCAGACCGACCGGCTGATTGGTACAGCTCTGGAAATAATCGGATAAACAGGTGGGATAAACGGGTGAACAGGAAATAGATAAACAGGAAATAGATAGACAGGAAATAGGTAGACAGGAAATAGATAGACAGTTTAACAGGCGGGTCCAAAAGAACCCGCCTGCTGCAATGTGTCCTGCCATTCATGTAAATAATGAAAATTCCCTGCTCATTACAGCACCGCATTGAGGAATGCGGCAGTTCTTTCATTGTCAGGTGAGTTGAAGATCTTTTCCGGCGTTCCTGTTTCCAGCATGGTGCCGTTGTACATAAATACCACCTTATCGGCTACTTCACGGGCGAAGCCGATTTCGTGGGTGACCACCAGCATGGTCATACCGCTTTTGGCCAGATCCTTCATAACCTGCAGAACTTCACCTACCAGCTCTGGATCCAGTGCGGAGGTGGGTTCGTCAAAAAGCATGATTTTGGGTTTCATAGCCAGTGCTCTGGCAATGGCTACACGCTGCTGCTGTCCGCCGGAGAGACGGGAAGGATATTCATCCAGCTTGTCGGAAAGCCCTACCCGGGCAATCAGTTCCTCGGCCAGTGTTTTTGCTTCGGCTTTTGGCATCTTACGGATATCCACAGGAGCCAGCATAACGTTCTGCAGCACTGTCAGATGGGGGAACAGATTGAACCGCTGGAAGCACATGCCCAGCTCAAGAAGAACAGCTTCCGTCTCCTTTTTGGAGATTTTTGCGTGATTGTGCTCGTGAGTGCGGTCATCAATCAGCTTGCCGTCGATCCATATTTTTCCGGAAGTAATAGTCTCCAGATGGTTCAGGGAACGCAGAAAAGTGGACTTGCCGCCGCCGGAAGGTCCGATGATGCACACCACTTCACCTTCATTCACCTCCAGATTACAGTCCTTCAGCACCTCCAGGCTGCCAAAATTCTTATATAAATGCTCTACTTTGATAATCGGCATGTTTGTGTCCCCTTTCTACTGATAGATTGAGAATTTTTCTTCCAGTGCGCCGAACAGCTTCGTACATGCCCAGGTCATGAGCAGATACAGGGCCATGGCCGGTATGTAGACACTTACCTGATTGGTAGAAGTCAGGATATTCTGCGTTGCCTTGGAAAGGTCTTCCATGGCAATGATGGAGGTTAATGAGGCATCCTTCAGAACCATGATAAATTCATTGGCAAAGGAAGGGATGACCCGCTTGTAGGTCTGCGGAATAATGATCTTGAACATGGTCCGTCCGTAGCCGAAGCCCAGTGCTCTGGCCGCTTCAAACTGCCCTTTGTCAATGGATTCGATGGCAGCGCGGACATATTCGGCACAGTAGGCGCCGCAGTTCAGGCTGAATGCGATGCATGCCGCCGTAAATTTCGACTGCAGTGTCAGCGCAGGATTGATCAGTGGAAGCCCGAACCATACAAAGAACAGCTGCATCAGCAGGGGAGTTCCGCGGAAGAAGAAAATGTACGCCCGGCAGAAGGGACGAACCACCGGTATCTGAGACATTTTCCCCAGTGCAAGGAAAACACTCAGGAAAATGCCGACCAATACGGAAACCAGTGTCAGAGCAATGGTTGTCCCGGCACCACGGATCAGATTGGGAAACCAGTTCAGACAGTTGACCGTAAAGGTCAGGAGAGTGCTGCCGTCAGTCCGGATGATCTGCCCGGCAAATCCCAGCATGCTGATTCGTTCAGCGGAGACGCTGGAAACCTTTTTTGTCATCACGTAGTCGGAAATAAATCCGTAGTTGTGGTAAGTGGGAACCGTTGCACGGACAGCCTCCAGCTCCTTGAAAGAATCCGGTACAGCATTTTCAAAATCCTCCAGATTCGGAGTGGTAAAGGAAAGCCCGATACCGGCCAGAATCAGCAGGGCCAGAATGACCAGCACGATTCTTGTCTTGCCGGATTTACCGGCGGGCTTTTTGGTTTTTATCATATCGGTCATGGAAAGCTCCTTTGTTTACTTCATGTTGGGAAGATATTTGTGGATGATTTCATCCAGAGTACCGTTTTCATCCAGTGTGGCCAGTGCGGCATTCACTTTATCTTTCAGTTCGGTATTGCCTTTCTTCATGCAGATACCGAATTCCTCGGTCTCCTCATCTTCACCCTGCTGCCAGGTGATTTCGAACTTGCCGTCGGCTACGTAGCTCTCCGCAACGATGCTGTCACAGACAACCGCGTCGAGACGTCCCAGCTCCAGATCATCGAAAACGTTGATAACCTTGGCGTAGGCATTGGTGTTGACGCTCAGGCTGTTGACTGCCATGTAGTTGTTCAGATAATCATCGGAAGTGGTCTCTTCCTGATAACCTACGTTAAGGTCTTTCAGTTCATCCAGACTGGCCGGTTTTGTGGAAGCATCGGCTTTTGTTACGATACACTGATAGTTTTTAATGTAGGGATTGGAGAATTCAAATTCCAGAAGACGGTCGGATGTAATGGAAACGGCGGAGATGATGCAGTCGTAATCACCTTTATCCAGACCGGCAAAAATACCTGCCCATGCGGTGTCGATCAGTTCTACTTCCATACCCATTTCTTTACTCAGTGCATTGGACAGTTCCACATCGATACCGATGGGAGTTACGCCGTCATCGTCATAATATTCAAGAGGCGGATAACCGATTTCCATACCGACACGCAGCGTACCGCCATCGGCAGAAGTGTCAGTATCAGCAGCGGGAGTACCGTCATCGGCAGACGTATCTTCACTGACAGAAGAACTGTCTGACTTACCGGAATCCGATGAACCTGAGGAACTGCCGCAGCCGGTAAACAGAGCCGCAGTCAAAGTAAGAGACATTAAAACAGCTAATAATTTTTTCATAATCTTTCCTCCTTATATTTGAAAAAACACAAAAAGACGGCGGATTTTGTAAAAACTCCGTCGTCTTTCACTGCAATCAGTATATCACGGTGAAAAGAATTTGTCTATATAATATTACGGGGAAAGCGTGTATATTTATGCGGATTTATGCTTTTTTACCCGTGTTCCTGCAGATTCTCTCCAGTGCTTTGGCGATGCCGTCCCTGTCCACATCATCGGTGACCAGATCGGCAATTTCCTTCAGTTTGTCAGCGGCATTGCCCATGGCAACGGAATAGCCGGCGGCACAGAGGAGCTCGTAGTCATTCATGCTGTCACCGAAGGCAATTACATCGTCCATGGTGCAGCCGTAGTAATCCAGCACCTTCTGCATGCCCAGTACCTTGGATACCTCAGGTTCCATCACGTCACACCAGATACCCGGTATGACGGTGGGGAATTTCAGCTGGGGAAATGCCCGGCGCATAAATTCTGCCTGTTCCTCATCCCCCACCAGTCCCAGTGTCTGTACCGGAAGATCGGGCAGATCATTGATATCGCCCCATTCGGGTTCGTTTTCACCGGCCAGAATATGAAGAATCGGTTTCAGCTTCTCCTTATTGGTAGTATACTCCACATTATTCAGAATGCAGCAAATACAGATACCGTGCTCCTGACAGAAATCCAGCAGCTTTTTCAGCAGAGCCTTATCGAAGATACGGTAATAAATCTGTTTCCCGTTAATATGCACCTGAGTACCGTTGTTGTGAACCCATGCATCGGGACGAACCTGCTCCAGTATGAACTGATTGGCATCCAGATTCAGATCGCGGCCCGTTGCAATCACAATATGATAATCATTTCTCACTCTGTCGATAGCATCCAGTGCGCTCCGGGGAATCGTATTGGTCTGATCATCCACAAGAGTCATATCAAGATCAAAACTCAGGATTTTTCTGGAATCAGGCTTATTTTCAGCATCAGTTAAAATTTTATTATTGGAACTCATATAAGAACAGGCACAGGAAAGCTGCCAGGCAGACCGGTGCCATCCCCCTTTCTGAAAAAATATGTTACAGTTTGTTCTTTAGCCGGGTTGATATTGTGAGGCTCCACCGGGTACAGGTCCTGTCCGGGGACGCGCTCCCGCTCGATGACAAACGCAGCGGTACTAAGCTTTTTCGGCGCTGACGCTTGAAAAAGCAAGTGCCGGCGTTTGTCAACGGTCCCACTGACAGGACCTGTACCCGGTGGAGCCGCCACAGGCTGTTTCGAACCCGGCAATAAAGAAGCAGACTGTACATGGGAAGAAAATGCATATAATTGTTTGTCACTGTTTTAAAATCGTATCACAAAAGGAAGGAAAAGTCATTATACGAAAGAAAGAAAATGTGGTATTATGAGAAAGAAAAAGAAAGCTGGTGATTTGATTTGAAGAGTTTACAGGATAATGTTTTATTTGTGATTTATGGTACAGATTATATGGCGATGACTGAGGAACTGCTTGCCCGGGCGGGTCTGGATGAGCGGATCCGGGCGAAGTGCGGCAATACAGCCGGAGATGCAGCTGGAGATACAGTCGGAGATACAGCTGGAGATGCAGCTGGAGATGCAGCCTGTGGTGCAGCCGGTGTGCGGATCGGTATCAAGCCAAATCTGGTGGCTCCGGTTCCGGCTGAGGAAGGGGCTACGACGCACCCTCAGGTGGTGGAAGGCCTGATCCGGTATCTGAAAGAGCATGGTTATGGGAATCTGGTGATTATGGAGAGTTCCTGGGTGGGGGACCGGACAGAGGATGCTTTTGATCTGTGCGGTTATTATGCACTGGCGGAGAAATACGGTGTGGAGCTGCTGGATATGAAAAAGGCTGCTTCCCGGAAAATTGACTGCGCGGGTATGGAGCTGACCGTGTGTGAGCCGGCACTTCAGGTAGATTTTCTGATCAATGTGCCGGTTTTAAAAGGGCATTGTCAGACACGGATGACATGTGCATTGAAAAATATGAAAGGACTTCTGCCTGATTCGCAGAAACGCGCTTTTCACCGCATGGGGCTTCATGAACCCATCGGTCATCTGTCAGCCGGAATCCGGCAGGATTTTATTCTGGTGGACAGCATCTGCGGGGATCTGAGGTTTGAGGACGGGGGAAATCCCGTGCAGCAGGACCGGCTGATTGCGGCATCGGATCCGGTGCTCTGTGATGTCTGGTGCTGTCGGCTGCTTCATATTCCGGTGGAAGAGGTTCCCTATATCGGGTATGCCGAAGCCTGCGGCTGCGGCAGCAGTGATATGTCCCGGGCAGTGGTGAAGGAACTGAATCATCCGCTCCATGATATGGATCTGTCATCTGCAGGGAAGGCACTTCGCCTTTCTGAAATCGCAGAGGATGTGGAATCCTGCAGCGCCTGCTATGGCTCTCTGATGCCTGCACTGAACCGGCTTCAGGAGGAAGGACTGCTGGATAATCTGAAAGAAAAAATCTGTATCGGTCAGGGATACCGGGATAAAAAAGGTGTTCTCGGTGTGGGAAACTGCACCCGGCGTTTTGACAGCTATCTGCCGGGATGCCCGCCCACAGAGCAGGAAATGTATGAATTTCTGAAAAAGTATATTGAACGTAACTATTCAGACTTCGCCTGAGAATTAAAGGCAGTCAGGCAGAATGAACATGATATCCTGTCAACGGTCCCCTTTACAGGATATCATGTTCATTCTGCCGCGCAGGTTCACTCCTCAGGCAACATGAAGTTCTGAACAGTACATGGGAAGCCTGCGCATAATAATTGTTTGTCATTGATAGCCGTTTCTCCATATATTTCAGAGAAAGGCGGTGCTGTAAAAGATCAGCAGAAATCAAGACTGTCCTTATTGTTTTTCGCAAAGATATTGAAGACTGCTTCAATAATATCATCATCTTCTACAGGAAGATAATTCTCCAGTTCTGCGTTGTTCTCATCGGGAACTACTTCCAGAATATCCACGTCGCTTTCTTCTTTGGCAGCTTCCTCCTCTGAGAGAAGCACAACGTATTCCCGGTCCTTGTAATCAATCAGGTCAAGGAACAGAAAACGGCAGCTGTTGCCGTCATCGTCGTCCAGAATATAAATGTTATCGGGATCTTCTCCCTCGAAAACATCGGGCTTGTCGCTCATGTGTGTACCTCCATTACTATCTGCGTTTGATCAGGACCTCATCCTCGCGGACAAGGCCAAGTCTTTTCCGGGCTTCCGATTCGATATAGGCATCGGATGTGACTTCGATCTTCTTTTTAAGCAGCTCCTGCTGCCTGTTCTGTTCATCTTCGATATCCGACTGCAGCTGTTCCACCTGAGCTGTGTAGGCAGCTTTCTGCTGGTTGATCTGTGCAGTCTGAAATCCGAGAATGCCGGCGGCCAGTACAAGAATCAGTCCCATAGCGGCGAAAGTAAGCCTGAGCCTCTTTTTCTGCTCTTTGGCTGAAGTTCTGCGGGCATATCTTCTGCGAGGTTTTCTTTTGGTTGTATCCATCAGGCTTTCTTCCTTTCCTTCGTGTTTGTCGTTTATGTCTGTATTCAGTGTAGACGATATGGTGTGATTTTTCAAGTGAAATTTATCTGAATAAATATAAGAAATTTATATTTTCAGAAACTTTCTGATCTTTTTTCCTAAAAAAAGTATAAACCTGCAAACCGGTCCCAGCAGCAGCCGGCTGAAGCCTGCCATCCACAGGGCACTGCCCAGCCCGAATGCAATGGGCAGGAAGATGCGCAGTCTGCCGGATTGAAAAATCATCAGCAGCCGGAATGCGAAGAGGCTGGTAACGGTCCAGAAAATGATGTCTTCCAGCGCAACTGCCGGTCGGCTGTGGGGCAGCAGTTTCCTCAGCATGCGGAACAGATCAAAAAAAGCGGCCGCGCAGACACCGAAGCAGAAGAAAGCGAGAAACGAAGCCGACTGGGATAAAATAAACCCGGCCATCAGCGGAATATCCTGGAAAAGATGGAAGAGGTGGTAACCGGTTTTTTTACGTCCGTGTAGGAAATGGTATCGGGACGTCCCTCGATTTCCAGTTCACCGTTTTCAATTACCAGCTGTTTCACCTGCAGACCGGTTCCGCTGATCTGCATGCGGCCCTCCTCGGTGTCCAGAATAATCTCCTCCGGATCAAAGGAAATAACCTCCAGAACGCCGCTGATGTGCATCCAGGCCCGGTCATTCATGGAAAGACGGTGTCCGTGCCGCGTAGTGCCGGAGGAGCCGGCAGCGGAAGAACCGGTGACGGATGACATGGATGAAATTGTATGATTATAATCTGCCATAGAAAAACTCCTGCCATTTTACTCAGACTATTGTATGAATAAATGGCAGGAGTTATGCTTTTGTATATATTACATATATTCGTACAGATCAGCAGCTTCTTCTTTTTTCACCGTTTCCTGAACATTAAGAATACGTACCTTCACGGAGCGGGTTCCGAAAAGAATCTCCAGTTCATCGCCTTCCTTTACATTGTAGGAAGCTTTCACCGGTTTGCCGTTGACGATGACGCGGCCTGCATCGCAGGCTTCATTGGCCACGGTGCGCCGTTTGATCAGCCGTGACACCTTAAGATACTTGTCAAGTCTCATAAAATCCCTTACCTGTTCTGCAAAATCTGCGTCCCATGCAATGGGAACAGACAGGATTATGCGTTTACTTTGTCCTTTAATACTTTGCCGGCTTTGAACTTGGGAGATTTGGAAGCAGCGATCATCATGGTTTCACCACTCTGAGGATTTCTGCCTTCTCTGGCAGCTCTTTCAGCTACTTCAAATGTACCAAAACCTGTAAGCTGTACTTTTTCTCCGGCAGCCAGTTCATCGCTGACAACTTCGATAAATGCGTCTAATACTTTCTGTGCATCGGTTTTCTTAATACCTGCTTTCGCAGCCATTGCTGCAATCAGTTCTGCTTTTTTCATGGATATACACTCCCTCGTGATATAGTAATTAGTGTGCACCTAAAGGGCACGTGTGAATGGATACCCGGCATACATACTGTGTCATCCGGTCAGTTTCACATGTGTACAAAGCCCGCATATGTCCATCATAGAGCGGACAGTTGGCCACAGGCTCATATTCTGCTCTTACTTTATATACTGTTATGCGTAGTTTGTCAAGGTTTTGTTGTCTGCCCCGGATTTCTTTATGAATTCTTTATGGGATTTGCAGAATTTCCGGAACGATTTGACTGTTTCTCCGCTTTTTCCTGCTTTTTGATCTCTTCCCACATGGCTTTCTGTTCCGTCTCCGAGGATACAGTAACCCCTGCAAATACATGGGGATGCCTGCGGATCATCTTCCGGCTGATGGTATCAACCACATCGGAAATGTCGAAAAGCTCCTGATCCTCTGCAATCTGACTGAACAGAAGCACCTCCAGCAGTACATCCCCCAGCTCCTCACAGAGATTATCCGTATCTCTGTGATCGACAGCATCAAGAACCTCCTGTGTCTCATTGACCAGATATTTTTTCATGGTCTCAAACGTCTGCTCCCTGTCCCAGGGACAGCCGTCGGGAGCCCGCAGTGCCGCAATAATATCCGTCAGCTCCTGAAAAGTATATTTTTCACGTTTATCAAGGGGGATTCTGCCCTTGTACATATCATTATTATTGATCATAGTGTCTGCTTCCTGCTGTTTTGTCTGTTGTTTTGCCTGTAGTTTGCCCTGTTGTTTTCCGGTTTTTTCTTTGCTTTCTTTTCTGCTCATTGCATGCTGCTTTCTGCAGATGCCGGAAGGAGCGCTGTGTTTTGTGACTACAGTATAACAGAAATGAACTGCGGCCACAAGCGTCAGATTCTCTCCCTTCGGTTCTGAAACAATAACTTTAGCTTTTCCTGTTAAACAGAAATGTGGTTTATAGCGAACCTGCCATAGATATCTTGAAAAATACAGCTATTTGTTTTATCATATAAGCAGTTTTCCTGTACAGGTAAAAGCCTGAAAATACGGGGAAAAACTGACATAACCGTTAGATGCAACAAAAGGTGACATAGATGATGACAGAGAACCCTGTAGGCGTTCTGGACTCGGGCGTGGGAGGGATCAGTATCCTGAAAGCGCTGGTGGAGTTCATGCCCTATGAAAATTTTATGTATTTTGGCGATTCGGCCAATGCTCCCTACGGAGAGAAGGCGAGAGAGGAGATCAGGAAACTGACCATGGACAATGTGGCCCTGCTTCTGGAACGGGGCTGCAAGGCGATTGTGGTGGCCTGCAATACGGCGACGGCGGCTGCCATTGATTCGCTGCGGGAAACATATCCGGATATTCCCATGATCGGTCTGGAACCGGCGCTGAAGCCGGCGGTTCTGCATAAGCCGAATTCTCGGATTATCGTTATGGCGACGCCGTTTACTTTGAAAGAACAGAAGTTTGAAAAACTGAGAGATCAGTATAAAGACCAGGCGGAGATCATCTCCCTGCCCTGCCCCGAGATCGTCCGTTTTGTGGAGCGGCAGGAGACCTATTCACCGGCGCTGCTTCACTATCTGCGCAGCCGGTTTGAGCCATACAGAGATAAACAGATTGATGCCATCGTGCTGGGCTGCACGCATTTTCCTTTTGTAAGGAAAGCGATTCAGGAAGTGGCAGGCCGCGATGTGATTTTATATGACAGTGCCCTGGGAGTGGGGCGGCAGGTAAAACGCCGGCTGGAAGAGTGCAGTCTTCTGAATACTTCCGGAAAACGCGGGCAGGTGACGATTATTAACAGTAAAGGTGAGGAAGGTGCAGAGCTCTGCAGAAAACTGCTGTATAGCTGATTGCGGCAAAATGTTTAAAAGCAACAGTTTGAGAAAAATGTTTTAAGAAGGGCAGTTCGAGGGAATAAAGGGGAAAGCTTATGTTTGAAAGATGGAAAAAAACGGCGAAACAGACTCCGAAGGGGCTGAATATCATTATAGTGGGCTGCGGTAAAGTGGGTGCGACACTGACGGAACAGCTGTGCCGGGAAGGACACGATATCGCGGTGGTTGATAAAAGTGCATCGAGAGTACAGGCGCTGACTGACATGTACGATGTGATGGGTGTGGTGGGCAATGGTGCCAGCTACAGTGTTCAGATGGAGGCCGGTATCGAGAAGGCTGATCTGATCATTTCCGTGACCGATTCCGATGAGCTGAATCTGCTCACCTGCACCGTGGCGAAACGGGTGGGTCACTGCGAGGCCATTGCCCGGGTGCGCAATCCCGATTACAGTGATGAGATCAATTATCTGCAGGAGCGTCTGGAGCTTGCCATGATCATCAATCCGGAACTGGAGGCTGCCAACGAGATTGCCCGGGTTCTGTATCTGCCGGCGGCTCTCAGTGTGAATACATTTGCCAGAGGGCTGGCTGAGATGGTCCGCATCAAGATACCGGAGGGCAATGTGCTGGACGGACACAGTCTGGCTGCTCTCGGAAAAAGCATTACGAAGGATATTCTGGTCTGTGCTGTGGAGCGGGGCAATGAAGTACAGATTCCCGGCGGTAATTTTATCCTCAGGTCGGGAGATGTGGTTTCCTTCATCGCATCCGCCAGGGATTCTGCAGAATTCCTTGAGAAAATCGGCATTCAGACCCACCGGGTAAAGGATGCCCTGCTGATCGGCGGAGGAAAATCCTCTTATTATCTGGCAAAACAGCTGCTGGAAGTGGGTATCGGCGTTAAGATCATTGAGTCGCGGCAGGAACGCTGCGAGGAACTGAGCGTACTGCTTCCCAGAGCTATTATCATCAACGGGGATGGTACCAGGGAGGAGCTTCTGAAGGAAGAAGGCCTGGAACATGTGGAGGCATTTGTTCCGCTGACCGGCATCGATGAGGAGAATATCCTGCTGACCCTTCATGCAAAAGAGGTTTCCCGGGCAAAGGTGATCACGAAGATCAACCGGATCACATTCCATGATGTGCTTGCCCGCCTTGATCTGGGCAGTGTGGTTTACCCCAAATATATCACAGCAGAGGCGATCATCGCCTACGTGCGGGCGCTGACCGCATCCAGAGACAGCAATGTGGAGACACTGTATCATATGTTTGATCACCGTGTGGAAGCCATCGAATTCCGTGTGAGAAAAGAATCGGAGCTGACCGGCAGACCATTAAAGGAAGTGATGCTGAAGGATAACCTGCTGATCGCCTGCATCCATCGCAGCGGTCAGATTATCATCCCCGGCGGTGACGACTGCATAATGCCGGGAGACACAGTCATCATCGTAACAACACACACCGGATTTTATGATATTCAGGATATTATCGGATAGCGGAGGACGACAGCATGAACAGGTCAATGATTAGATATATTCTGGGCTGGGTTCTGAAAATCGAAGCGGTTCTGATGCTTCTGCCCTGCGCCACAGCGGTCATTTATCAGGAAAAGGAGATAACCACGTTTCTGATCGTGACAGCGCTCTGCGCCGCATGCGGTTTCCTGCTGACGCTCAAAAAGCCGGACAATACCGTATTTTATCTGAAAGAAGGATGCATGGCAACAGCTTTAAGCTGGATTGTCATGAGTCTTTTCGGCTGCCTTCCGTTTATCATAAGCGGCGCAATTCCGTCCTTCACAGACGCATTATTTGAAACCATATCCGGCTTCACCACGACCGGTGCCACCATCCTTGCTGATGTGGAAATCCTTCCCCACAGTATTCTGTTATGGAGAAGTTTTACCCACTGGATCGGCGGCATGGGCGTACTGGTCTTTCTGCTGGCGGTGGTACCCATGAGCGGCGGCTCCAATATGAATCTGATGAAGGCTGAAAGTCCGGGACCTTCCGTAGGTAAACTGGTGCCCAGGGTAAGAATTACAGCGAGAATTCTTTATTATATATACATAGGAATGACTATCACCCAGATCGTGCTGATGGTACTGGGAGGTGCACCGCTGTTTGATGCCGTCACCATATCCTTCGGCACCGCGGGAACCGGCGGATTCGGTATCAGAAATGACAGTATTGCCGGCTATTCGCCGTATATCCAGTGGCTGGTGGCCGTATTCATGGCATTGTTCGGCGTCAACTTCAACGCCTACTATTTCATGCTGTACCGCAAGTGGAAAAAAGCATTTTCCATGGAAGAGGTACGATATTATCTTCTTATCATGTTTGGCGTAACGGGAATCATCACCATTGATGTGCTGCGCGCATCGCTGGGAACGGGACACACCGTAAGAGACGTATTCTTTCAGGTATCCTCTCTGATGACCTCCACGGGATTCTCCACGCTGGATTACGACATATGGCCCGTCACGTCGAAGACGCTGCTGGTCATGACCATGTTCGTAGGCGCCTGCGCGGGCAGCACCGGCGGCGGCATCAAGGTCTCACGTTTCGTCATCCTGCTGAAAACCATGAAAAAGGAAATGAGTTCCTACATGTATCCCAAGAGTATCCGCAAGATCCGCATGGAAGGAAAACCGGTGGAACACGAAGTCGTAAGAGCCGTCAACGTATTTTTCATCACATTTATGATGCTGTTCGCCCTCTCCATCCTGATCGTATCCTTCGACGGAAAAGACATGACCAGCAACTTTACCGGTGTCCTTGCCTGCCTCAACAACATCGGCCCGGGCATGGAGATGACGGGCCCCACGGAAAACTTCGCATCCTTCTCCGTCCTGTCCAAATATGTACTGATGTTTGACATGCTGGCCGGACGACTGGAACTGTTCCCGCTGCTTCTGCTGTTTCATCCAAGTGCGTGGAAGCAGCTGGCGTGCAGGAAGAAAGGGTGAGGTGCAGCAATTCAGACTTCGGACCCGGATAGGGAACTGAGGCGGAATGGCAGTTTTCAATGGTCCCTTTAGCAGGACACCACTGCCATTCCGCCGCCATAGTTGTCTTTTCACGGGTCAATGAAGTGCTGAATTGTGCGGGGGAAGAGGGCGCATAATGGTGAGTGATCTTGCGCGGATCTTTTGAGTCTCTTTTGAGAATGTGTGTTTTTTCAAACGAGGCTCGTTTCTAACAGGATAAAACCGCAGTTTTGAAGCGTAATGAATCTTGAGTAAATCTTTTGATTCTCTTTTGAAAATGTTATAATTGTTTCGAATCAGGTGGATTTGTATAAAAAAGGTAATTGTTCAGAGCCAGGCTGATTTGTATAAAAAAGCAGAACCGTTGTCCGGAGTTATGAAATATGACCCGGCGGCGATTCTGCTTTTTTGCTGGGGGGAAATGGTGTTGGGGTAAAGGAATGTGACGTTTCATTTTCCGGAATATGCAGATATATGCAGAAGGGAAAGGAAGAAAAAAATGGAACATTATATTGATGAAGAAAAAATCACCTGTTTTGAGCATCTGCTGATTGAAGATGAAAAATGTGCGGCGACGAGGGATAAATACGTCAGGGATGTGCGGAAGCTGCTTGCCTATGTGGGCGAGAGCGGGCGGATTACGAAGGAGATTATGATTGCCTACAAGCAATATCTGGTGGAACGGTACGCGGTTGCCACGGTCAACGGCATACTGGCTTCGGTTAACAGCTTTCTGAAGAAAATGAACTGGTACGATTGCGTCGTGAAATCATTAAAGGTGCAGCGGGAGGCATTCCGTTCGCGGAACCGGGAACTGACCAGAGAGGAATATTACCGCCTGCTGGAAGCGGCCAGAGCCAGAGGAAATGAGAGAATCTACCTTGTCATGGAAACAATCTGTGCCACCGGCATACGGGTCAGCGAGCTGCCGTTTATCACCGCAGAATCTCTGTGCACAGGGCGGGCCAGAGTATCCCTGAAGGGGAAAACACGAACTGTAATCCTGTCTCAGACATTATGCAGAAAACTGAAGCAATATATTAAGGAAAGAAAAATTCAGAAAGGCAGCATCTTTGTCACAAAAAACGGACAGCCCCTGGACCGGAGCAATATCTTTCGGGAAATGAAATCGCTCTGCGAAGAAGCAGGCGTGGACCGGGAAAAGGTCTTCCCCCACAACCTCCGGCATCTCTTCGCATGCACCTATTACCAGAAAGAAAAAGATATCTCCCACCTGGCAGACCTGCTGGGGCACTCCAGTGTAGACACCACCAGAATCTATCTGGTCAAAAGCAGTGAAGAACAGGAACAGCAGATGGAATGCCTGGGGCTGGTGATATAAAATGGCGGTACGGAGAAGGATACAACGAAATCTTTGTTTTGTTGTACACAAAACCCGATATTGTTACAGTTTATATGACGCTGAATATAATATGATATACAATTGAATGCTACATATGTTAATTGAAACAGCAAAATAAGACCGGCGAAAAAGTAATATTTTTTTCCGGTCTGTTTGTCGTGTATCAAATGTATTTTTTATTATCGCTCTTGCTTTTTAGATAAAAATTTGCTATCATTAACCTGATATATCAGGTTGAAGTATAAAGAACCTGATGTCAGATACAACAAAACAAAGATTTTGTTGTACCCGAAACACTGTAAGATGACAACTATCATAGAAACGGAATGGAATGAAGTGCCGTTCCTGCGGAGGGATGCTGAATGAAAAAATCATACAGAAAACCGCTGGTTTATTGTGAGAACCACGATACGGGAGTGGCGGTGTCAAATTCTGAGGAATATGAGCAGGAGATGAAGCGGAAGCTGGCGGAGATGAAGGTAGAGATTGATCAGTCGGTGGGTTGCGTGGCGGAAGCGGATAAGGTAATGGCTGGCAGGGCTGATGCCTGAAATTTGAAGTTTTTATCAGGGAGGATATATTGAAAGCGATACAGGATTTGATTTTGCGAGAAGTAGCCGAGGAGCATATTCTAATCCCGGTGGGTAAAGCGGCTCTCAAACTTCATGGAATGATTACCCTGAGTGAAAGTGGACTTTTGCTTTGGAATATGCTGCAGAAAGATTGTACAGAGGAAGAACTGGTTAATGCAATTACAGCAGAATACATGATAGATAAAGAAACTGCAATTGCTGATGTAAAGTCGTTCATTGTGCAAATGAAACAGGTAGGTTTATTAGAGGATTAATATTGAAGGACAGGTCGTATGAGTACTCGAAGTAGTAAATCAGGAAAAAACAGAAAATATTTATATCTGATTGCGGTTATTGCAGCAATCGGATTATTAATTGCTCTTGGATATTCTGCTTTATCCGGAGAAGACGGAGATCAAAACCAGCAGAAGGAGACAGGAGGGAATGCGTCAGGCAATGCAGTGGAAACAGAAGAAATCACTGCTGAAGAACCAAAAGATGTGTTTCCCTGTGAACTTGAGGATGGCAAGTTGAAAGTGACCTCGTTTTTCCAGTTTACAGGTTCCAATCCTGATTGTAATGGAGAAGAAGGAGAGAATATTGCATCAATTAATCTGGTGAATCAGTCAGAAAAACATCTGGCTTTAGCCAGATTAACTGCTGTTTTGTCTGATGGCACAGAAATCCATTTTGAAGTCAGCGATATTCCGGCGGGAAAAAGCGTGATGACTTTCTCGACGGAAAACACAGACTATGAATTATCGAATCCCTGTAAAGAAATTATTTGTACCATGGCAGAGTTTGAAAATGATTCCGTTGTTATGGAAGACAAAGTGTCTGTTACAGTACAGGAAACAGAAGTGGTTCTTACCAACACATCAGAAAAAGAATTATCCGATTTAACTGTTTACTGCCATTGTCTGCTGGATACAGATTATTTTGGCGGCTTAACATATCAATATCCCGTTGACACGATTCCGGCAGGAGAAAGTGTTACACTTCAGGCAGCGGATTGTTATTTAGGGGAAGCAGCAGTTGTCCGTATAAGCGATAACTGAGCTGATAGATTTATACAAATCGAATTTTTAATGAATTCGGAAGGTGAAAGGAGATAGATAAAATGAAAACATATGTAAAACCGGAACTGTTTTATGAAAGTTTTGAATTATCACAGCATATTGCAGCATGTGCATGGGATGTGAAAAATGCAGCAACAGCAGAAGTATGTGGGGCTGTAAGTGATGGGGAATGGGAAGGTATGCCTTCTGGTCTTACGCTTTTTAATAGTGGCAACAGTATTTGTAACGTTAATATCGAGAATTTTGAAGAGTATTGTTATACTAATGGTGAATCAGGAAATAATATTTTCAATTCCTGATAAGGAATATGGATTATATTTTAGAATGTATGATAGCCGGAATCAAGGTTGATATGGAGTCTCAGATGTCGTTTGCTGTCACTGAAAATTTCATTCCTTTTCTAGATAAGTCGCAAAGTATGCGTAATTATATTGTCAGATTTTGTGAAACGGAAGAATTGCCGAAGTTTACGGAAGCTCCAATTGAGTATAACCAGGATTTTTCGGTTTACCGGGAACAAAATGGCGATTATATACGGTGCTATCATGATCACAAAAATAATGACAGGCAGTATGCTGTAACTCGATTTGAGCCGGAACAAAAACTGGTTCAGGTAGATTATCTGCCGGAGGGAGCACAGTTTTTCAGTGAAGTGAGCAACAGTTTTTTCCATATTGGCTGGGAAACTTTGTTGCTGCATGAAAAACGAATGATTCTTCATGCAGCTTGTGTTGACACACCACATGGAGGGATTCTTTTTTCAGGATCTTCCGGGGTCGGTAAATCAACACAGGCAGATTTGTGGTGTCGGTTTATGAATGCAAGGCTTTTGAATGGTGACAGGACTGTTTTGCATGCGGAGCAAAAGGGATGGATGGCGTATGGATCACCTTATGCAGGTTCTTCCAGATGCTATGTAAATGACAGTTGTCCAGTAAAGGCAGTTGTGATGCTGAAGCAGACGAAACAGTGTACGCTGCGTCGTCTTGGCATGGCTGAAGCTTTTCATAAAGTATATGCACAGGCAACTGTAAACAGCTGGAACACAGAGTATGTTACAACTCTCTGCGATTTGATTATTGCATTGGTAACAGATATACCGGTGTATGAGTTATCCTGTACACCGGATCGAGATGCGGTGGAGATTTTACAGAAAGAGCTGATGGAGGGAAAATGATATGGATCCCAAAGAAATCAAAGTTGAAGCACCGCTCACCAGATACATGTTTTCAAAAGCAAGTGGTAAACGGATTCCAATCAGTGGAACGTTTGAACTTTCCCCTGTCTGCAATTTCAGTTGCCGTATGTGCTATGTCCGGAAAACTCCGGCGGAAATAGAGGAACATGATCGTCCGATGATGACCGCTGATAGATGGCTTTCCATTGCGGCAGAAGCACGGAATGCGGGGATGTTGTATCTTCTTCTTACAGGAGGAGAACCGTTCTTATGGCCGGATTTCTGGTCACTGTACGAAGAATTGATCCGTATGGGATTTCTGATTTCGATTAATACCAACGGTTCTCTAATTGATGAGGAAGCAGTGGAACGACTGAAAGAGATGCCACCGACGCGCATCAATATTACCATGTATGGTGCAGATGATGATACATATGAAGCATTATGCAGAACAAAAGGGGTCTTTTCCAAGGTGGATCGTGCGATTACAAATCTGCGGAAAGCGGGAATTATCGTTAAATTAAATGGTTCGCTTACTCCGGATAATGTATGCGATCTGGAAAAATGTGTCCGGTATGCTTCTGACAGGGGACTGATTTATCAGACCAATACTTATATGTTTCCACCGCTTAGGCGTGATCCATCAATGATTGGGAAAAATGAGCGTCTAACACCTGCTGAGGCAGCTTATTATGACATAAAGAGTTATCGCCTTCAATATGGAGATGATTTGTATTACAGGTTCCTGGAAAATATAGTTCACGGTTTTGTACCGCCGCTGGGGCTGGATGAATCCTGCATTGATCCGAAAGATGGAAAGGTCCGCTGCAGAGCAGGTAAAGCAGCTTTCTGGATTACATGGGATGGATGGCTTACGCCCTGTGGCATGATGACAGAGCCGAAAGTGGAATTATCAGAAAAAAGTTTTGCTCAGGCTTGGGAAGAATTGACGGAAGTTACTTCCGAATTAACAACATCAGGGATATGTGCCAATTGTCCTGACCATTCGCTTTGCCATTTCTGTGCTGCTATGGCAATGGCAGAGACAGGAAGCACATCGGGGATTCCCCGGTATTTATGTGAAATGGTTCTGGAATTAAAGAAACTGGCCAGCTTAGAATTGACCCTTCGTAATCAAAGCAGACAAAAAATAAAAAGCTCATGATGCAAATTCATGCAAATGTGAATTTGTCATTTTTATATAGATTATTTTATTTTAATTAACCAAGGAGGTAGTTACGATGAAAAGAATCAAAAAAGCTTTGTCGCTTTTGCTTGTATTCTGCATGGTTTTCAGTATGACGGCTAATGTGTATGCAACTGAAGATCAGCTGGAATCACCAGCGGCAAATGAAGCTGTGTCAGCAGATGAAAATATTGATTCTGATACAGCTGCACCTGTTGACTCTTCTACTGACGAGGTACTGGATTCTGCAGATGAATCCGATACGAAAAGTTCTGATTCAACGTCAGCGTTAACAGAAGAGGCTGATAATGGAGAAGCTGATTCTACTGAGAATTCGGAGGAAGTAGCCAATGACGAAACAACAGTAATAGAAGAGGCTGATAATGGAGAAGCTGATTCTACTGAGAATTCAGAGAAAGTAGCCAATGACGAAACAACAGTAACAGAAGATGATGTTACTGAGAATTTAAAAACAGAATCCGACAAAAATACAGCCGATTCGAAAGCAGCAGCCTTTAGTTTAGATAATGAAGCAACAGCTCAGGATGATGATACGACTGAAGTGGAAACAAAAACGGCACGCAGTACCAGTGGAGATGACTTTTATAAGATTGTACATCTTGATGCGGGTCGTAAATATTTCAGTCCGGAAAATATCAAAAAAATCATCGATAATGCAGCAGCAGCCGGTTTTAATCAGTTAGAACTGTATCTGTCTGACAATCAGGGTTTCCGATTTACTCTCGATGATATGAATGTTACTACATCAACCGGTAATACATATAATTTAACTTCTGCTTTGGGTGATGGCTACAGTGATGGAAGTAAATATCCGGATGGAAGCGGTAAATATCTGACCCAGAGTGAGATGACTGGTATCATCAGCTATGCAAAGGATAAAGGTATTGATATTGTTCCCTGTATTAATACGCCCGGACACATGGGTGCTATTCTGGAAGAATTTACGCAGTTTAAATACAGTGGTTCCAATAGTTCCATTGATCTGGAAAACACAGAAGCAGTTGCATTTGCACTGGCTATTGTAGAAAAATATGCAACATATTTTGAATCACAGGGAGTGAAATTCTTCAACCTGGGTGCCGACGAATATGCCAATGATCTTTCCACTATGGGATTCCAGGGGTTATATACTTCTGGAAAATATCAGAAATTTGTGAATTATCTGAATAATGCAGCACAGATTGTTATTAATCATAATATGACACCTCGTGCGTTTAATGATGGAATTTATTATAATGAAGATAATACATATTCAATAAATTCTGCTATTCAGGTTTGCTACTGGTCCTGTGGCTGGAGTGGCTATAATCTGGCATCTGCACAATATCTGGTTAATCAGGGAATGGATGTAATCAATACTCATGGAGATTACTATTGGGTATTAGGGAATTCCAACTGGAAGTGCAGTGCAGATAAGGCCAGCCAGTTTGACTATACCTCTTTCCAGTATCGTACCGGAACTACCGGCAATGGAACTATCTCTGATCCTGCAGGTGCCATGTTCTGTATCTGGTGTGATGTTGGTAATGCAAATGGAGCAGATGATGGAACAGCTGTAGTTTCCGCAACGGCTGATGTTATTGCAGCATTTGGCGCAGCTCTTCCTGCTTCAGAAACCGGTGAAGAAAGTGGTGGCGGCTCAGAATCCAGTGGAAATACTGGGGACAATAACAACAGTGGAAACACTGGAAACGTTGAAGTAACCGAGAATGAAACCATTACAGTCATAGTAGGCCAGACTACTACAGCGACAATCAGCGGAGCGAACTATGCAGGAACCTATACAACAGAAGATCCTTCCATCGCTACGGTAAACGTTACGGGTGCAGATGCGACAACAAAATATACGCGGGCATCTGTTAAATGTAATACATTAATCGACAATAACAGCGATAATTGGACTGCTGTATCAGGATATTATTATAAGGCAGACGATGGCAATTATTATCCGGTATATGCGAAGAGAAGCAGTAAACCGATTCTTTGGTGGACTAGCTATGAGTACACCTGGGGCTATTCAACAACGTCTTCTACCAGCAATGTGACCCAGATTGGTACTCAGAGTACAACCGATACCAGTACAACACCGAATATCACGGTTTATACGAAGTCCAATACAGATGGAACGCCTGCTTCTACAACTGTTACTTTCACAGGTTTGTCTGTAGGTACTACATATGTTACTGTGGGTAATACCCGTTATACGATTAATGTTGTTGCAGAAGACTTAAGCAACGTAACTCCTTTGACTGTTGAATTATGGATTACCAATAGCGTAGTACATGTTTCGAAAAGCGACAACAGTGCTTCCAGTGTAGACATTGCTGCAACGACTGCATATGGTGAAGATGGCGTAGATATCAGAACTCTTGTCCCGGAAACTGCATATTCAAATTATGATGGCTGGATAGAATTACATTTCTGGCAGGCGATGAGATTGGATTCGGATAATGCTCAGACAGCTATCGCTGGTGACGACGAAACAGCAGACGGTTTGTCATTTACAAAGGTTCGTTATTATGATGGTTCATGGCAGTATATGACATCAGATGGCAAATGGACTTCATTTGAATCAGGTGATCAGGCAGTGGCATACTATATGCGACACACGCAGATTACAAAAGAAGTAACGACTGCTATGAAAGACTGGGGATATTCAACCGATAGAACAACACCGGATACAAGTGCAGGAAATGGGCAGGTTGCATTAACAGTAGCAGTTGTATATCCGGATGGTACTGTTTCGCCGACAGAAGGTAGTATGTACGCAAATTCGACAACTATTTTCAATTATTGGTCTGGACGAGACATTGGTATTATTGCTCCGTTAAATAATAGTGACTATGATATTGCTAAAATCACAGTAACGGATGGTACGCGTACAGATAATACTACCAGTAATACATGGGAATCTAATTCTACAATTGAATGGGATAAGATAACAAATGCTGCAGGAAGCGAATGGTACAATGAAACAGAGGTGTGGAATGATACCATGGATACAGAACCTGTAGTAAATGGTAATACATCCAATATTACATGGTCTGCTAAAAATACTGCCAAGTTAGTATTGATTTATTTAAAACCGGTACATCATGAATCCAATCTGCTGGTTCAGTGGATAGATGATAGTGCAAATGGCGCAGTGATATCTTCCCTGGAAGTTGTTGTTGCTTATGACGGCAGTGAGGATGCAATCACATTCCTTAATGGTTTGAAGCAGACATCCGATGTTCATGCAGGTTCTATTACTTTGGATGACAATGCTTATATTACAAATAGTTCTAATGTAAACCAGACATTCAATAAAGATATTACAACAATTCAGGGTGTAGCTGGACAGTATACATCAGGACTGTATGAGTATACGGGAGCTGATATTTCGGAAGATGGAAAAACTTTGACATTGCATTATAATTTGAATTCAACAAATCTTGCAAAGCAGTATGTTATTGATTTCGGCCTTCCGGTTAATATTCCGTTAACTGATTTGGTGCAAAGTACGGATCAAGTTGAAAATGTAGTTGTAAGTAGTAATGCTTCTTATGCAAATGGGGTAATTACTTACACACCATCTCAGGTACTGAATGGAATAGAAGCAGTTACTGCTCGTGTAGAATATAAAACTGGTAATCCAACCACATTTAGTATTGGCTTTGTTCCTGCAACAACGGTATATTATGAAGAAGGGTTTTTAAAACTGAATGGCTTTAGTGCTGGAAGCAAAGGAACTAGCGCACAGGCAAAAGAGGCTGTTGGAAATAAAACGAATAATTATGGTTATGATTCGGTTTATACGAATACGAACGTTGGACCGAGCAATGGTACTCAGGCAACCAGTACAACATACGGCGACAGTGCTGAATTCACTTTTACCGGCACAGGTGTAGATATTTATGCAAATTGTAATACGGAAACAGGTCAGCTGTTTATTGTGGTAAAAAACAGCAAGGATGCTGTTGTAAAAGTTGCTCAGGTAAAAACAGCTTTATTAAATGGTACAAGTGATTCTACAAAAGATCAGGCAGTAACCGGATATAATGTACCTGTTGTCAGTCTGGATTTAGGGACAAATGACACCTATACGGTTGTAATTTCACATAAAAAACCGACAAGTGAGTCAACTGGTGATACTGTAAATCTTGATGGATTCCGTGTATACGGAACGTTGGCTGGTGATGATCAGGCATACGTGGCTGATAATGAGCAGAATCCTGCATTTGTAGAACTGCGTGATCAGGTACTTGCAGCTTTAAGTGTAAAAGAAGAGGAAAGCCAGTATGCAAACCAGATTGCAAGAGATACTCTGGCGCAGGTTTACTCTACTGCTGGAGTTGCTAATGGCGCTGTTTTAATTGATGCAAGTGATAATACAACAGCAGATGTTCAGGATCTTCTGGATAATGGACCGAAAAATGAACTATATCTTCGTCCTAATCAGAGTGTTACATTTAAATTAACCGGTGCTGACAATGTTCAGATTGGTCTGAAAGCACTGGATCATGCAGTAACTTATAAGGTGAATAATGGAGATGGAATCACTCTGAATACCAGTACTGATATGTTCTATCCATATGATATGGAAAAGGGAAAAACAATTACTATTACCAATACTGGAAGCGAGGGCATTCTTTCCATTACCGATATTAAGTTCGCTGGTGAAAATACGGATAGTGCAGCTGCTGCAGTTTCTTATTTTGCTGAACTGGATGAGGCAGACCTGATGCCTGCACTTATGTGTCTTGGTTTTGAACCCGAACCCACCACAGCCGATGCAACCCTCAACATCTCTGTTGCCGATTACACCGGTACAGAGCTGGCTTCCACTGTTTTAACTGCCAACGGCACAGAAGGTGAAGACAATGTATTTGCTGCAGCTGATATTGCAGAAGCAGCGAAATCTGTTTTACCGGAAGGTTATGCACTGGCAGATGAAACAGCTGTTGCAGATCAGACTGTTGTATATGGTGAGGACGGTACTGTAACGGTTCAGGCCGGTAAGGTTGCAACACTGAATGTTACATACAAGAAGCTGTTTGGCAAGACTGTTGGTACTGTTGTACTGACAAAGGTTCAGACCTCTGACAGCACAAAAGCCACATTCTCTGCTTCTGAGATCAGAGCAGCTGTTCCTGAAGGATATACAGCAATGTCTCTGATTGGAACAAGTGTGAAGTACGGTTCTGAAAGCAGCAAAACGGTTTACGTTTATTAGTTGCTGTATTTCGGGAATCGGATTCGGATACTTACAATAATTAATCTCTTATAAAAAATCAGCCTTTGTTCGTTGTTTTAATCGGCGGACAGGGGCTGATTTTATTTGGTTCTGTGTTTTTTTGAATCTGAATTTTTTCCGGAAACGTTGGGTCCATATCTCACGGACATTCTGTTGATACGATATTTATTCAGGAACTGGTAACTGTATTCTGAGAGAAGGGAAATACTTTTTATAGTATTTTCAGAAAGTATTTATATATTGATAATTGAAAAATATATTTATTTACTATATAATACAAGGGTCAAAAGGTCATGTATTTCGTGCTTACACGAAAATACATGACTTTGGGATCCGCAAAACATGAGAAAGTAGCCGTTTTTCGTAGAAAAATGAGCGGATTTCGAATGTTTTCAGGATTTCGGGAGCGTGAAACGCGGAGAAATCCGTTGGTATCATAGCGTCAAATTCATTTGACGCTTTCATCACTATATAATAAAAATACATTTCAGACGAAGTTCTTTCGCTTTGTACTGCTTTGAAGATATAGATTTACAGACTGTAACTTCAGATTTTGATCCGTAAGCGGAGAATTCGTATGACTTACATCAATTAACAAACTGTTTTATGCAGGATGATTTTTCAGGCTGTAAGGCGCAGTAATGCGCCACAGCGGTGGATGCGGCGATTGACGACAATGCAGCAGATGAAAACTTAAACATGATACAGGTTGTATAGAAAGTGTGATGAATGCTTGCATTCATGAGCACTTTTTTGTACAAATCTATTTGGCGGATACGCCACACCGAGGAAACACGCAGTGTTTTCGAGGTTGGCTCT